>JBJXEC010000072.1:0-16016 GCA_046155125.1 Sphingomonas sp.
CAGCTCGAAACGCTCATGGCGCAGGCGGGCAACGAGGCGAAGGCGGCGTTTGGCGACGCGACCGTCTATATGGAAAAATACCTCGGCAACCCGCGCCACATCGAATTTCAGGTCTTCGGGGACGGCAACGGCAACGCCATTCACTTGGGCGAGCGCGATTGCTCGTTGCAGCGCCGCCACCAAAAGGTGCTCGAAGAGGCGCCCTCGCCCGCGTTGTCGCCCGCTGAGCGCGACCGGATGGGCGGCATCGTTTCGCGCGCGATGGCGGATATGGGCTATCGCGGGGCCGGCACCATCGAGTTCCTCTGGGAAGACGGGGAATTTTACTTCATCGAAATGAACACGCGGCTGCAGGTGGAGCATCCCGTGACAGAGGCCGTTACCGGGCTTGACCTGGTGCGCGAGCAGATTCGCATAGCTGAAGGCTATCCGCTGACACTGCGTCAGCAGGATGTCGAGTTCCGCGGCCACGCCATTGAGTGTCGCATCAATGCCGAAGACCCGCGCACCTTTGCACCTTCGCCTGGCCTGGTGAAGCAGTTCCATGCGCCCGGCGGCATGAATGTGCGCGTCGATAGCGGGCTGTATGCGGGTTACCGCGTGCCCCCATATTACGACTCGATGATCGCCAAGCTGATCGTATGGGGCCACACGCGTGAGGGCGCGCTGCGCCGCTTGCGCCGCGCGCTGCAGGAATTCGTGGTGGAGGGCATGAAGACCACCATCCCGCTCCATCAGGCGCTGCTTGAGGAGCCCGACTTCCAGAAGGGCGATTATACGATCAAATGGCTTGAAGAGTGGCTTGCCCGCGAGGATCCGTAACTCGCCTTTTGCGAACTGCCACAAATCGGCACAAAAACTTTGATTAAAAATTTGGCACGAATGGCAAAAATCGGGTAGTTGCCTCCGCAGAGATCGGGAGGCGATCGAGGCGCTGGAAAAAGCGCGAATTTGGGGATTTATCGAATGAGCAAGTTTCTGTTCACTGGGCTGGTAGCCGCAGCAGCGCTGGCATCTGCCGCATCACCAGCGATGGCCGCGCCCACTGTTTTCACTACCACGTGGGACAGCACGAATTTCGGCTCGGGGCCCGGGTTTGTTATTCTGTCGTCTTATGAGGGCTGGACGGGCACGCCTGCCGGTCTGGAAGTGCAGTATAACAACGTAGCCGGCACACCTTTTTCCGGTGCAAACTTGGTAGAGCTGGATACGACGCGCAACAGCTCGATCACGCGCACCATAAATGCGGGCAATTATCTGCTTCGCTTTTATTACTCGGACCGTCCAAACGTTAGTGCGAACTCAAACGGTATCAACGTGTCGGTCGGGTCGACCAACCTGGTATCGGTCGCCGGCGGCAATGGTGGCAGCAACACCAATTTTCGGCTGTTCACGACCCGCTTCGTGACGACGGGACCGCAAACGCTGACCTTTGCAGCAACTGGCGTAAGCGACTCGCTCGGTGGCTATATCGACGATATCTCACTTTCCGGCGTGCCTGAGCCTACGACATGGGCGCTGATGATTGGCGGATTTGGCATGGTTGGTGGCGCGATGCGCCGCCGCGGTTCGCGCAAGCTCGTCGCTGCCTGAACCTACCGAAATATGGGCTAAAGATATTGGCCTGGCATGAATTCGGGGCGCAATCGGCAAGGTTGCGCCCCTTTTTCGTGAGCGGTCGACCTGCCGGGGTCAGCGCATACAACGCTATCACGCACCAGCGCCTTCATTGCCCACAGCGGACGGAGGAGCAGCGGCACCTTCTGCCCACTGGATTGGGCTATTGCCGAGACGGCGCCGGGGCAAGACGCATGCAGCGCCGCTCAACTGGCGCGGCCGCTGCGCTTTACAAGATGTTGCAGGATTTTGCGGCGGACGGTATCAACGCCACCACCACGCTCCACGAGACGTGCTGGAAGATTTTGACTTTCAAAGCGGTGGATATGCGGGCAAATGGCTGGACGAATGGCTCACGCGGCAAGCGCAGTCGAAACCGCTAATCCGTGATCCCATAGTGTTACAACATTGGCACGAGCAGGCGGCATGAAAGCAACCATCTGGCACAATCCGGCATGCGGCACGTCCCAAAAGACGCTCGCCATCCTTCAGCAAACGCCGGGCGTCGAGCTGACCGTCATCGAATATCTGAAAAACCCGCCAGGCCGCGCGCAACTTGTCGATCTGTTCGCCCGTGCCGGCATTACACCGCGCGAGGGGCTGCGCACGCACAACACGCCAGCGGCCGCGCTTTGCGAGCAGCTCGATTTGCTTGAGGCCGATAGCGACCGCATTCTGGAGGCGATGATGGCGCACCCGGTGCTCATCAACCGGCCGCTGGTTGAAACCGAAATCGGTGTACGGCTCTGCCGGCCGCAGGACGTTGTGCGCGAAATCCTGTGAGCAGCCCCCCTACGCGAGCGCTGGTGGGAGAAGCCGCCGGATCGCTGATCCTGTTTGCAACCGTTGTCGGCTCGGGCGTGATGGCGCAGCGGCTGGCGGGCGGCAATGACGCCGTCGCGCTGCTTGCCAATACAGGCGCAACCGGCGCCGTTCTGTTTGTGCTCATAACACTGCTTGGCCCGATTTCGGGCGCGCATTTCAACCCGGCGGTCACGCTGATGCTGGGCGAACGGCGGCAATGGCTGCCCTTTGTCTCGGCCCAGCTATTGGGCGGCATCGCAGGCGTGGTGATTGTCCATGCGATGTTCGACATGCCGCTGTTCGAAATCGGCAGCAAAATCCGCACCGGCACCGGGCAGTGGATTGGCGAATTCGTCGCGACTTTTGGCCTGTTGTTAACCATCGTTCTCGGCAGCCGCCAGCGGCCGGACGCCGTGCCCGCACTGGTCGCGCTATGGATCGTCGCGGGCTATTGGTTCACCTCATCAACGAGCTTTGCGAATCCCGCGATCACCGTGGCGCGCGCGCTGACCGACAGTTTTGCCGGCATCCGCCCGGTTGACGCACCCGGCTTCATCATGGCGCAACTGGCGGGCGCCTGGGCGGGCGCC
The DNA here is from genome assembly GCA_046155125.1 of Sphingomonas sp. GTDB lineage: Bacteria > Pseudomonadota > Alphaproteobacteria > Sphingomonadales > Sphingomonadaceae > Sphingomonas. The sequence goes on from JBJXEC010000072.1 coordinate 3,012, forward strand.
CGCTTCGCCAGCTGGCTATCGCCCTTGCCAGATGGCGGCTGACGCCCTGGCCATGCGCCGCATAATACCGGAACGCACCAGCCATTATCGCCGGGCGTGGGCGGAATATGCCTGCGCGCTCCCGGCGCCTGAAACGCTTGGTATATAGCCAAATCGCCCATATAGCTGCCCGATCACAAGGGAGTGACGGGGCCGTATGCGCTGGCTAAAACGGATCGGCTATGGCGCGGCGGCGCTGGCGCTTGTCGCGGCAATCGCCCTCATCGTCTTTCGCACCCCCGATACCGACCCGGCGGCAATGCGCGCCAAATATGGCGGACCACCCTCACAATTCGTGGAGCTTGGCGGCGGACTGACAGTCCATCTGCGCGATACCGGCCCGCGTGATGCTCCCGTGCTGATGCTGCTCCACGGCTCGAACGATTCGCTCCACGCCTGGGAAGACTGGGCCGAGCGGCTTGACAAGCGCTACCGCGTGATCCGCTATGACCAGATCGGCCACGGCCTGACTGGCCCCAACCCGACGGGCGATTACACAATTGCTGCTTTTGTCGACATGGTGGAGCGGGTTCGTACAAAGCTTGGCGTCGATCATATCGTGCTCGCTGGCAATTCGATGGGCGGCGGCGTTGCGCTCCACTATGCAGTGCAGCACCCAGAGCATGTGGCCGGGCTGATCCTGGTTGATTCGGCGGGCGCGCGCTTGCCGGCCGATCGCGTGCCCGCGCTTGTCTTTCGCATTGCCGCAACCCCTGTGTTGGGTAATCTGGCGACCATCATCACGCCGCGGAGCGTTGTGGAAGGCGGCCTGTCGTCAGCGTTCAGCGATCAGGCATTGGTCACTGATGCGTTGATTGACCGTGGGTGGGAGTTGCTGCGCTATCCCGGCAACCGGGCCGCCACCATTGCCCGGTTCGCCACGCCCGACGTGCCCCTAACGGCTGCACAGTTCGCCGCTCTTAGGCTGCCAGTGCTGATCCAATGGGGTGCCAACGACCAGGCTATCCCGCTTCAATCCGGCAAATGGCTGAACGCCCATATTCCCGGCAGCACCCTTGCGGTCTATCCCGGCACGGGCCATGTGCCGATGGAAGAGGCGGCAGACGCAAGTGCGGCGGACGCCTATCGCTTCATCGAAGCGCGGGTAATGCCGGGGCTGAAGCCTTAGCAGCCGGGGCGCCCGCCTGCACCCGTCCCAGCGCACCAAATCATCGCCGGGCTCACAGGACTAGCGGCACTCGCACGCCCCGGCTAAAGCGCAAGCCATGACTGACATCACGCCCGAAATCGTCGCCCGGCATGGGCTGTCCGAGGATGAATATGCGCGCGTGCTCCAGGCGCTTGGTCGCGCGCCGAACCTCACGGAACTTGGCATCTTCTCGGTCATGTGGTCGGAGCATTGCTCGTACAAATCGTCACGCATCCACCTCAAAAAGCTGCCGACCGAGGCACCCTGGGTCATTTGCGGCCCCGGCGAGAACGCAGGCGTCATCGACATTGGTGACGGCCAGGCCGCGATCTTCAAGATGGAGAGTCACAACCACCCCAGTTATATCGAGCCCTATCAGGGCGCGGCAACCGGCGTTGGCGGCATCTTGCGCGATGTGTTCACCATGGGCGCGCGCCCCGTTGCTAACATGAACGCGCTGCGCTTTGGCCGGCCCGATCATCCCAAAATGCGCCACCTGATTGCGGGCGTGGTCCACGGCATTGGCGGCTATGGCAATTGCGTCGGCGTGCCGACCATTGGCGGCGAAGTGAACTTCCACCCAGCCTATGACGGCAATATCCTGGTCAACGCGATGACGGTCGGCGTTGCCGATACCGACAAGATTTTTTATTCAGCCGCATCCGGCATTGGCAACAAGATCGTCTATGTCGGCTCCAAGACGGGGCGCGACGGCATTCATGGCGCGACCATGGCGTCGGCCGATTTTTCCGAGGAGTCCGAGGAAAAACGCCCGACAGTGCAGGTCGGCGACCCGTTCACCGAAAAGCTGCTCATCGAGGCGTGTCTTGAGCTGATGGCGTCCGACGCGATTGTTGCGATTCAGGATATGGGCGCGGCCGGCCTCACCTCGTCGAGCGTGGAGATGGCGTCCAAGGGCGGGGTCGGCATCCGGCTCGACATGAACGCGGTGCCGTGTCGCGAAACCGGCATGACCACTTATGAGATGATGCTCTCCGAAAGCCAGGAGCGGATGCTCATGGTGCTGAAGCCAGGCCGGGAGGATTTTGCGAAGGGCATTTTCCGCAAATGGCAGCTCGATTTTGCGATCATCGGCGAAGTGACCGACACCGGGCGAATGGTGCTCGTCCATCACGGCGAAACGGTGGCCGATATTCCGCTCGGGCCGCTCGCCGATGATGCGCCGCTCTATGACCGGCCGCATGTGCCGACACCACCCCGCGCGCCGCTTACCGACCTTCCGGTCTGCACCGATCTTGCCGCCGATTTGCTGGTGCTGATGGCATCGCCCGACATCGCTTCGCGCCGCTGGATCTGGGAGCAATATGACCAGAAGGTCGGCGGCGACACGGTGCAGCCCCCCGGCGGCGATGCGGCGGTCGTGCGCGTGCACGGCACGCACAAGGCACTCGCCATCACCACCGACTGCACCCCGCGCTATTGCTTCGCTGACCCCGTTGAGGGCGGCAAGCAAGCGATTGCGGAAGCCTATCGCAACCTTTGCGCGGTCGGCGCGCGGCCGCTCGCCGTCACCAATTGCCTGAACTTCGGCAATCCGCAGCGGCCGGAAATCATGGGGCAGTTCGTCGGCTGTCTTGAGGGGATGGGCGAAGCCTGCCGCACGCTCGACTTCCCGATCGTGTCCGGCAATGTCAGCCTTTATAACGAAACCAAGAATGAGGACGGGACCGGCTCCGCCATTCTGCCCACGCCAGCGATTGGCGGGGTCGGGCTGCTGGTGGACTGGCGGCAATCCGCGACCATCGCCTTTAAGGGTACAGGCGACGTCATCGTGCTCATCGGTGCGCCGACGCATCATCTCGGCCAGTCGCTGTGGCTGCGCGAATGCCATGGCCGCGAAGACGGCCCGCCCCCGCCCGTTGACCTGATGGGCGAACGCGCCACCGGCGCCTTTGTGCGTGCCCAAATTACGGCGGGCGCGCTGTCGGCCGTGCATGATGTGTCGGACGGCGGCGTTGCGGTTGCCATCGCCGAGATGGCGCTTGCAGGCGATGTCGGCGCAATGATCGCAATGCCCACACCGGCGGGCCTAGCCGCGGCCTATTTCGCCGAGGATCAGGGGCTGTATGTTGCGACGGTCAATGACGAGCATCTGAACGACTTCCTCCATGCCTCGACGCGGGCCGGGATCGCGGTGGAGCGGATCGGGCGTACCATCCTCGGCCGGCTTGTCATTGAGTGCCCAGTGACCGATCATGTCATTCCGCTTGATGCGTTGCGCGCGGCGCATCAGGGGTTCTTCCCACAACTCATGGGTAGCGCGCCCGACAAAAAGGCTTGATCGTCTATGCTTGACCACCCCGCCCAGCCCTGGCCCGGCCTGCCCGCGCTCGACGATGCCGAGCGGATCAAGCAGACGACCGATTTTCGCGATCATCTGCGCATCCGCCGCACGTGCCGCTATTTCAGCGCCACACCGGTGCCGCGCGCGATTATCGCGGCTGCCATCGAGGCGGCGGGCACTGCCCCCTCCGGCGCCAATCACCAGCCCTGGCATTTCGCCGTCATCGAATCACCCGCACTCAAGGCGCAGATCCGCGCCGCTGCCGAAGAGGAGGAGCGCGCCTTTTATGCGGGCAAGGCAAGCGACGAATGGCTTGAGGCGCTGGGGCCCCTTGGTACCGATGCCGACAAGGCCTATCTCGACGTCGCGCCCTGGCTGATCGTGGTGTTCGGCCAGCGCCGCGGCGGCCTGAACCCCGGCGACGACAAGCAGAATTATTATGTGAACGAAAGCGTTGGCATCGCGACAGGCTTTCTGCTGGCGGCCCTGCACGCTGCCAATATCGCGACCCTCACCCACACCCCCAACCCGATGCGGTTCCTGAACACTGTGTGCGGGCGGCCCGACAATGAAAAGCCGATGATGATCGTGGTCGCAGGCCATGCTGCGTCCGACGCGACCGTGCCGCTTCACGCGCTGAGCAAAAAGTCGCTGGAGCAGATTTCGAGCTGGCTGTGACGACAAGCTATTCGGGCACCCCGCTGGCCCGGAAACTTGGGTATCAGCAGGGCATGCGGCTATGGTTTGGCGACATGCCGGGCGACGTCCGCGCGGAAATTGAGGCGCAGTCCGGTGCGCTCGATGCGCATCCGGCGTTGACCCCCGGGTTGGACGCAGCGCATCTGTTCATCACCACGCGGTTGGCGCTTGAACAGGCACTGCCGACGCTGCGCCGCAGCATTGCCCCGGCCGGGTTCATCTGGATTTCCTGGCCCAAAAAGGCGTCGAAAGTGCCAACCAACATAACCGAGGACGTGATCCGCGAGATCGTGCTGCCGACCGGGCTGGTGGACGTCAAGGTTTGCGCCGTCGACGCGGTCTGGTCCGGGCTGAAGCTGATGATCCGTCGCAGCGAGCGATGACGGAAGGCGCCGGCGACCCGCGCATCGCAACGCTTGACGTGTTGCGCGGTGTCGCGGTCATGGGCATCCTGACGATGAATATCGTTGCCTTTGCGATGCCGGAGGCTGCCTATGCCAACCCGCGCGCCTATGGCGGGGACACTGGCGCTGACCTGGTCGTCTATCTGATAAACTTCGTGCTGTTCGACACCAAGATGCGCGGCCTGTTTTCGCTGCTCTTCGGTGCTTCGGCGCTGCTGGTCATGGAGCGCGCGGAGGCGCGCCGCGCTAACCCCGACGCCGCTCACTATGCCCGGATGGCATGGCTGCTCGTGTTCGGCCTGCTCCATCTCTATCTGCTGTGGTGGGGTGACATTTTGCACCATTATGCGCTTGTTGGTCTGGTGCTGCCGCTGTTCCGCCATTGGCGCCCGCGCCTGCTGATACTCATCGGGGTTGCGCTCGCCGCGGCTCAACTGATGCTGCTGGCGGTGGTGCCGGTCGATATCGCCCAGCTCGACCTACGGCTGGCCAGCGCACGGCCAGCATCAGCCACCGCGATCGAGCGGCGCGCCGAGTACGAAGCCAATTTCGGCACCCCGGCGTCCAGCGAAATTGCCAAAGATCTTGCGGCCTATCGTGGCAGCTATGCCGACACCGTCCGCTTCCGCGCCAACATGCACGCCACGACACCGACGCTGCTGCTGACATTTGTCGGCATGGAAACACTCAGTTACATGTTGATAGGCATGGCGCTTCTCAAAACCGGCATGTTGCGGGGGAACTGGCCCGCCGCACGATACCGCCGCTGGGCGCTGATCGGCTTGGGGATCGGCATTCCCAGCTATAGCGCGCTTGGCTATTATCTGGTTGCAGCCAAATTCTCGGCGTTTGCCGTTGCGCTGGCGGTCGCCACCCTGTCGCTGCCGCTGCGCCTGCCGATGATCCTGGGTTGGGCGAGCGCGGTGATCCTGTTCGCCGGGTCCCGCCACTGGCTGGTCGGCCGCATCGCGGCAGCGGGCAGGATGGCCTTCACCAATTATGTGATGACGAGCATCGTCTGCACGCTTTTCTTCTACGGCTATGGCCTTGGTTTTTATGGGCAGCTCAGCCGTGCGCAGCTTTATGCGCCGGTCATCATCATCTGGGCGCTGATACTCGCATGGTCAGCACCCTGGCTCGAGCGTCACCGTTATGGCCCATTGGAGTGGCTGTGGCGGTCAGCCGCACGTGCCCGGTGGCAACGCTGGCGGCGGTGACGGTCGCGCTCAGCCGCGCCCAAAGCCGGTAGCTGGGCGCCGACCGAACACAGGCGAGGCTGCCGGGCGGCGCGCGACCAGCGGATTGGCCTCCCGCTCAAGCATTTCCAGCGTGTCGGTGAACATCCGCCGCAGGCCAACGACATGTTCCAGCGCCTCGTCGGGCTGTTCGCGCTGTTCCACGCACTGCCGGGCCAGAATTTCAATCTTCTCTGCGACATCAGCGAGCGGCTCGGCGCCAAATTGCCGCGCTTCGCCCTTAAGCGTGTGTGCTGGAATAACGAGTGCCGCCGCATTGCCCGCACGCAGGGCATTTTCGATCGCCGTTACGGATTTTATCCCGTCTTCAGCGAAATAGCCCAGAATACGAACGAAGCCGGCGCCCAATTCGGAGCGAGCGCGCTGAAACGCGTCCCAATTCACTAACGTGCTGCCCTCGAATGACACCCAGTTACCCTCCACCGCGCGAAGACAATCGCGAAGGTTTCAACACCTGTCTACGCGTCGCCGGTAAACGAGGGGTTGATGACGCCCGGTGCATCCACGTGAAAAATCGGCATATTAGCATCTGTCGTCACGAAAAATCGCCGACCCGCCGCCGCGGCCACGGCGCGCAGTTCGCCTTCTGCTGCTGGATCGTCAGCGAGAACGGTTATTGCCAGCGCCCCACCGCGCAGCTCGCGCGCCAGCCGGATCGCCGGCCATGGGCACCGCATACCTCGGGCGTCGATGGTAACCATCACGAATCAAATGGGTTTTTCGGCGCCCGCAAGGTCAGGCGAACGGGCACCGCACCAAAACCCAGATCGCGCCGGATACCGTTGGTGAGATAGCGCTGGTAGCTGTCCGGCAACTGGTCAACACGCGTACCGAACAGGACAAAGCCTGGCGGGCGCGTTTTCGCCTGGGTCAGATAGCGCAATTTGATTCGCTTTCCGCCGGGTGCGGGCGGTGGATTTGCCTCGATCGCACGTTCGAACCAGCGGTTCAGCTCACCAGTGCCGATTCGGCGCGACCACGCCTCACGCGATTCAAAGGCCACTGCGATAAGTTGGTCGATTCCTTTGCCGGTTGCGCCAGAAATCGTGAGCACGGGCAGGCCTTTTACCTGCGACAGGCCATCCTCAAGCGCGGCGCGCACGCCATTGAACAGGCTGCTGGCATTTTCAGCCACATCCCATTTGTTGAGGGCAATGATTAGCGCCCGGCCTTCCTGCAACACCCGGTCAGCGATCTTGAGATCCTGCACCTCAAGCCCGCGTGTCGCGTCGAGCAGCAGCACGACCACCTCGGCAAAGTCGATCGCGTGGAGGGCATCGGCCACCGACAGCTTTTCCAGCTTGTCCTGCACATTGGCGCGCTTGCGCATGCCGGCAGTGTCGATCAGCCGAACCTGTCGCGTGCCGCCCTTGGGGTCATGCCATTCCCAGTCAATGGCAATCGAATCGCGGGTGATGCCGGCTTCCGGGCCGGTAATGAGCCGGTCTTCCCCCAAAATCTTGTTGATAAGGGTGGATTTCCCTGCGTTTGGCCGCCCGACAATCGCGAGCTTGAGCGGCGCATTCGGGTTATCCTCATCCTCAGGCTCCTCCTCTTCGGCCTTGCCATCGAGATGCGGGAGCAGCGCTTCGAACAAGTCGCCCAGACCCTCGCCATGCTCGGCCGACAGCTGCACCGGATCGCCAAAGCCAAGCGCAAGTGATTCGATGATGCCAACCTCGCCCGCGCGCCCTTCCGCCTTGTTGGCGACCAGCACGATGGGCGTGTCCGAGCCCCGCAGCCACCGCGCGATCTCCTCGTCAAGCGGCACGATGCCAGCGCGCGCGTCAATCATGAACAGCGCGACATCGGCCATTTTGACCGCAGCCTCGGTTTGCTGGCGCATCCGGCCGGGCAGCGTGTTCGGATCTTCGTCCTCATAGCCAGCTGTGTCGATGATGCGAAAGTCGAGGCCGATCAGGCTCGCATCACCCTCCCGCCGATCGCGCGTAACGCCGGGCCGATCATCGACAAGCGCGAGCTTCTTGCCAACCAAACGGTTGAAAAGCGTGGATTTGCCGACATTTGGGCGGCCAATGATCGCAACAACGGGGAGCTTTGCCATGCGCGCCTTCTAGCGGCTTGGCGAAAATGCGCCAGTCGCGACCGGGTCGATGCCCGGCCCGCGCGCCACCACATCACCGATAGGCGGAAATCCGGCCCTTCTGATCAATGATGTACAAAGTGTTATTGGCCACAATCGGCGGCAGCGTGATGCTGACATTGCCCTTGATCTTGTTGAGAATCTTGCCATCCGCTGGCGATACCTCCTCGACCACGCCAAGCGAGCTGGCTGCAAACAGCCGACCGCCGGCAAGTATGGGCCCAACCCAGTTGACCGGGCCCTTGCGCTTCTTGGCATTCCTGAACGCGCCGATGTCGCTTATCCAGCGAACCTTGCCGTTGGCGCGTGACAGGCAAACCATCTGGCCCGTGTCAGTGACCACGAACAGCCACTCGCCCGCGATCCACGGGGTCGAGATACCGGCGAAGTTCTGCTCCCACAGGCGCTGGCCAGTGGTCAGTTCAAGCGACACCATGCGCCCGCCCTGGCCGACCGCGTAAACGCGCGTCCCATCAATCACGGGATCAGCGTCAATATCGGCAAGGCTGGAGACCGAGGTGGAAACGCTCGATCGTGACAGCGTGTCCTGCCAGAGTTGCTGCCCATTTTCATAGCGATAGGCATTGAGTTCGCCCGACGAGAACCCCGCCACAATCGTACCACGCCCGGCAGCCGGCGCGGCCACGCCGAACACCCCTTGCGACTCGAGCGACCCGGAGCGCGTCCACTGCACGCTGCCATCGGCTTGCGACAACGCGAACAGCTCATTATCCTGGCTGAGCAGGTACAAGGCGCCATTGGCAACCGTTGGCGCCCCGCGCAGTGGCCCGCCCGGTTTGGCGCGCCACAGTTCCTTGCCGTCCCCGGCGTTCAGCGCAACCACATCGCCAAGCCCCGTCGTCGCGAACAGCTTGCCGTCATCAAAGCTCACCCCTCCACCGAAGCGCGCCTCGCGGTTGAGCTTGCCCGGCGACACGGGCGTCGTCCACAGCGACTTGCCGGTGTCCGCTGCAAAGGCATGAACGACGGCATCGACGTCGACCACAAACAACTTGCCGTCGGCAACCACTGGCGCAGCACCCAGCCGCTCGCGCTTTGAGCCGCCATTGATCGAAACGCTCCAGGCGCGGCTGAGCGACTGGCCAAGCGCCAGATGCTGCGGCGCCTTGGTTGCGCCGCCGCCCGACTGCGCCCAGTTCGCGTTCACTTCCGGCGGCGGCAACAGCACTTGCACATTGGCGATCGACGGATCGGTCTCAACGCCGTTTTCCGACACCAGGATGGGCACGCGATCGCCAAGCGTGGGGGTCTTTGGCTTGCCGCCACCCTTGAAAACGCCGCAGGCGCTGAGCGCAACGAGTGCCGCCATCGTCACGGTCACTCTGATTGACTTCATCATTGCGGCTTTTTTTCCTCACTTTGGTCAATAGCATCAACGCCCAGCGTACCAGCCATCTGCACAGCGCGCCGGCGGAGCGATTCCGGTGCGCGCGGGTCGCGTGCAATCTGCCCGAACAACGCGCCAGCCTGTGCATTCTTGCCCATGCGCAAATACGCGACCGCCACCATCTCGCCAGCGCTGCCCAACCATGGGCCGTTGGCGACCGCCAATGCCTTGAGCCGATCGACCACGACTTGCGGGGCGAGCGTGTCAAACTCAGCCGATGTCTGGCGAACCAGCGCCAGATCACGCAGCGGCTGGCCGACACGGCTGTCTCCGGCGATCACCGCGAATTTTTTCGCAGCACCCTTCAGGTCGTTCTTCTGGAGTAGGAGATCAGCCTGAGTGAACTGCGCCATAGCCCGATATCCAGGAAGATCTGATCCAGCCAGATCCGCGAGCGGCTTGGTGGTGGCCTTTTCATCGCCGCTACCCAGCTTGTCGAAAACCAGAGCGAATTGTTCACCCTGCTCGCCAGCCACTTGCCGCTGTTGATTCTGCCACAACAAAATGCCGCCGAAAATGGCGAGGCCAAGCACGATAGCGCCGCCGATCATCAAGCCATAGCGGCGGCCCATCCGCGCCATCTGGTCGCGGCGCAATTCCTCATCGACTTCGCGGAGAAAGGCTTCGTTGGTTTGCGGCGTAACAGCCAAGGGATAAACTCCAGAAGATCCGTAAAGGCGCGGACCCTAGCCGCGACGCTTGAAAAACGGAAGCGATCAATCCTTGGGCCGATAAACCTGCTCAGCACCCGGAAACGTCCGCGAGCGCACCTCGGCCGCATAAGTCTCAACCGCGGCAGAAATACGGCCAGCCAGATCGTCAAACCGCTTCACAAAGCGCGGCGTGCGCTCGAACAGGCCAAGCATGTCTTCGGCAACCAGCACTTGCCCGTCGCATTTCGCAGACGCCCCGATGCCAATCGACGGTACATCAATGGTCGCGGTGATCTGTTCGGCAAGCGGCTCAACCACACCTTCCACAACCATGGCAAAGGCGCCCGCCTGCGAAATCGCCTTGGCATCATCAAGGATCCGCGCGAACTCTGCCTGCGTGCGACCGCGCGCACCATAGCCGCCAAGCTGGTTTACCGCCTGCGGCGTAAGCCCGACATGGCCCATCACCGGAATACCCCGCTCGGACAGGAAACTGACCGTTGGCGCCATCGCCTCGCCACCTTCAAGCTTGACGGCGGCCGCGCCCGTTTCCTTCAACAACCGGGCGGCGCTGGCAAAGGCCTGTTCGGGCGACACCTCATAGCTGCCAAACGGCATGTCGATAATGACCACGCTGTGATAGCTGCCCCGTACCACCGCGGCGCCGTGCGTGGCCATCATCTCCAGCGTGACCGGCACGGTAGAGGGCAGCCCGTAAATCACCTGCCCCAGACTGTCGCCGACAAGCAGCATGTCGCAGTGCGGATCGAGCAGCTGCGCCATCCGCACGGTGTAGGCGGTGAGCATGACCAGCGGATCGCCACCCTTGCGCGCGCGAATGGCGGGTACGGTAAGCCGTTTCATGGGCGCAGGCGTCGGGTTGGCGCGGCTGGTGGAGGTATCGAGCGTGTAGGTTGTGGACATGGCGCTCGTGATAGCCACTTGTCGCAACGGCCGCCAGTGCGCGCGCGGCGGAGTGCTTGGCCAACCCTATAGGCGCGCCGCCAAACGACGGGGTTCCGGCGCGACCGGGCGCTGGCTCACCTTGCCCAGCCCTTCGCCACAGCGCGTCTTGCGCCCCAAAACGCGACGCCTGCGACTACCGCGATGAATATCGGGAATGGAAGCACAGTGCCCGCTCCCTTTTGCGCTATGACATCGGTGGTCGCGAACAGATAGCCAAACTGGACAATCACAGCCGCGAGCGAAAGCGCGAACAGCGCGACGGCGGCCCTTGAACCGGCGAGCAGCGCCACTGCGCCCAGCAGCCCGGCCCCCACGCCCACAGCATAACAATAATTGTACCAGCCCGGGAGCGAGGCCATCAGCGCGCGATCATAGTCGGTTGCGTCCGCCATCCAGTCGGCGCCGAGCCGGAATTGCAGATAACAAAAATAACACCCGACCGCGTTCCACACGGCGAGCAATGCAACGACCACATGATGCCAAAGCGGTGGTCTCGATCTGAACGCAGTCATAAATGCCTCCTCCAGATTTTGGTGGAAGGAGTGTGCGCCAGACCGCTGCGGCTGGCAACGCCCCGGCGCCTCAATCAGGCGACCTTCACACCCTTCCAGAAGGCAAACCGCCCTTTGATCTGGGCCGCCGCCGATTTGGGATCAGGATAATACCAGGCAGCGTCGGGGTTGCGCGCGCCATCAACCACCAGCGTCTTGTAGCTGGCGGTGCCTTTCCACGGGCAGGTTGACTGGGTAGCGCTATCCTCAAACAGGCCGGCGACCAGCGAATCTGCCGGAAAATAATGATTGCCCTCGACGACGACCGTGTCGTCGGATTGGGCGATGACGGCGCCGTTCCAGGTGGCTATGGGCATTGGGTAAAACTCCTCAACAGTTTCGCATTGATATCATCGCTGCTGGTGCCACACGCAAGCGGTCATCGGGCAAAGAAGGCGGCATAACGCTCGGGTTTGAAACCTATCAGCAACCCATCACCGCGCACCAGTACGGGCCGCTTGATCATTGCGGGTTGGCCCATCATCAACGCTACCGCCCGCTCTGCATCGAGCGCTGCGCGGTCGGCCTCCGGCAATGCCCGAAACGTGGTGCCGGCGCGGTTCAACACCGTTTCCCACCCCGCGCGCTTAACCCAGTCGCGCAGCATCGCCTCATCGACACCCGCGGCCCGATAATCGTGAAAATCATAGGTCACGCCGTGCGCGCCCAGCCAGGCGCGTGCCTTTTTCATGGTGTCGCAGGTCTTTATGCCAAAGATGGTGACGCTGCCTGCTGCCGTCATTGTCGATCAACCTTTTCATGCTGTCAGAAAAATTCGTGAAATAAAGCGCTATACTCACCTAACACGCTTTGGCTATGGTGCGCGCAACAACCCGAAAGGATGATGATGCTAGAGCTGGCCAATGTCACCCATGTCTACCCCAATGGCACGCGCGCGCTCGACGACGTGACGCTGTCGATTCCCAAGGGCATGTACGGCCTGCTCGGGCCCAATGGCGCCGGCAAATCCACCCTGATGCGCACGGTTGCGACCTTGCAGACGCCGACCTCCGGCAGCATCCATTTTGGCGATATCGACATTATCGCGAACCCAGAGGCGTTGCGCGAGCGGCTCGGCTATCTGCCGCAGGATTTCGGGGTGTATCCGCGCGTGTCGGCCTATGACATGCTCGATCACATGGCCGTGCTGAAAGGCATTGCGTCAGCCGCTGATCGCAAGGCGACCGTGGAGACGCTGCTCAACCAGACCAATTTGTGGACCGTGCGCAAAAAGGCGATCGCTGGTTTCTCCGGCGGCATGCGGCAACGCTTTGGCATTGCCCAGGCGCTGATCGGCAACCCGCAGCTCATCATCGTCGACGAACCGACCGCTGGCCTTGACCCGGAAGAGCGCAACCGCTTTTTGAACCTGCTCGCCGAAATCGGCGAAGAAGTCGTCATCATCCTGTCCACCCACATTGTTGATGACGTGGCGGATCTGTGCCCGCGCATGGCGGTGCTGGCGGGCGG
>JBJXEC010000073.1:0-5059 GCA_046155125.1 Sphingomonas sp.
GCCTGGTCATGCCATGCGCGCCAGCCGCCGGCGTTCGGCGCCCGCTTGCAGCCGGCCGATCAACGACAGCGACACGCGGTGCCACCAGCCTTCCAGCGCGCCGGGGTTATGGACGGCGTCGGTGCGGAAAAAACTCGGGCACAGCACGGCGGCATGTGCAATCTCTCCACAGACGCCGCAGCCCACGCAATCATTGTTGACGGCGGCCACGGGGTCTTCGCGCAACGGATCGGGGTTGGGCTTCACGGTCAGCGACGGGCAACCCGACAGGCGGATACAGCTATGGTCGCCAGTGCAGACATCCTCATCCACGCCAAAGCGCTGGCGGACCATGCGGCGGCCGTCGGTCACGGCCTTGGCGAATAGCGGCTTTTCGCGGCGCTGGCGGTTGAGCATGCACTCGCCCTGCGCAATGATGACCTTTGGCCCGCGGTGCGTCGTCGTCATCGCATCCTTGAGCGTCGCCTTCATGCGTTTGAGGTCATAGGTCCGCACGGTCCGCACCCAGTCGACGCCCACGCCGCGCACGGCGCGCTCAATCGCGTGCCCGGTGCTGCGCACGGCGTTGTCAGCCCGCGAGGACAGCAGGTCCTGTCCGCCGGTTGCCGCTGAATAGTCATTGTCGACGATCAGCAGCACATTGTCGCTCTTGTTGAACACGGCGTTGCCGACGCCGCTTGTAAGCCCGTTGTGCCAAAAGCCGCCATCACCCATGACACTGACCGTGCGGCGCGTGGCGTCGGCGATGTTGAAAGCGGAGGCGCCCGCCCAGCCAAGGCCATAGCCCATCGTCGTGTTGCCAATGTCGAACGGCGGCAGAATGGAAAACAGGTGGCAGCCAATGTCGCACGAAACATGGAACGGCCCGAGTTCACGCTGCAACAGCTTCATCGCGGTGAACACCGGGCGCTCGGGGCAGCCAGTGCAAAAGCCCGCCGGCCGCTGTGGCACATCGTCCATGGCGAGTGGCGCCGCCGCCGGTTTGGCAGGCGGCGGAAAACCGGCATGGCGCGCGAGAAAGGCAGCGACGCCGTCGCCAATTACCTGCCCGGTATATTCGCCGGCGCGCGGCAACACCTGCTTGCCCACCAACGCGGTGTCGAGCGCCGCCTGCCGCAGGATCAACGCAATCGCCTGTTCAAGATACTCCGGCTGGCCTTCCTCTACCACCAGCACAGCGCGCTTGTCTGAGCAGAAGGCCGCAAGCTCAGCGTCAACGAGCGGGTAAGTCACGTTCAGCACATGCAGCGGGATATCAAAAGCGCCAAACCCATCCGCCAGCCCGGCCAGCTCCAGTGCGCGCGCCAGGCTGTTGAACAGCCCGCCCTGTACGATGATGCCAATATCGGGGTGCCGGGCGCCGGGCATCGTTTCGTTGAGGCGTGCCTTGGCGATATAAGCGATGGCGGCGGGCAAGCGCTTTTCCACCTTTTCGCGCTCATGAAGAAAATTGGCAGGCGGCAGCACGATCCGGTCGGGGTCGCGCACGGGCGCCGCCATCGCATCGCGCAATGACAGCGGCGAGCGGCGATTGTCGCGCGCGGCAAACGCCCCATGCATATGGCAGGCACGGATGCGCAGCTCCAGCATGACCGGGGTGTTCGAGGCTTCTGACAGGGCAAAGCCGTGTTCGACCATCGCGACGATGGTCGGCAAATGCGGCCGCGGATCGAGCAGCCAGATTTGTGATTTCATCGCAAAGGCGTGGCTGCGCTCCTGCATGATCGACGAGCCCTCGCCATAATCCTCGCCAACGATGATGAGCGCGCCACCCGTCACCCCGCCGCTCGCAACATTGGCGAGCGCGTCCGAGGCGACGTTGGTACCGACAGTTGATTTCCATGTGACCGCACCGCGCAGGGGATAGTTTACCGACGCCGCGAGCATGGCGGCCGCCGATGCTTCCGACGCGGATTGCTCGAAATGGACGCCAAGCTCCATCAGCAGCGGGTTGGCGTCCGCAAACACATCCATCAAATGGCTGATCGGCGCCCCCTGATAGCCGCCGACATAGGCCACGCCCGATTGCAGCAGGGCCTTGGTGACGGCGAGAATGCCCTCGCCATTAAAGATGTCGCCCTCGCCCAGGCGCAAGCGCTCGACCTCCCTGGCGAACGACCGTTCAGCCATGAGCAGCTGGCGCCTTCACGCCGGCACCAGCGCGAGCACGCGTAACGGGCTGCCCGAACCGCGCACGATCTTGAGCGGTGGCGCAATCACGATCGCGCCGGTCGGCGGTAATTGATCGAGGTTGATGAGGCTGGCGAGCCCAAATTTGTTCGCGCCGTGCATCAGCACATGGCACGGAAAGGCCGGATCAAACGCAAACGCCTGCCCCGCATCAGTACCCACCGTCTCAACGCCCACGCCGCGCACATCGCGCTGCTCGGCCAGAAACGGAATGGTCGAGGCGTGCCAGCCGGGCGTATGCGCGCCATCGTCGTGAAAGTTCAGGAATTCGGCTGGGTCGGTACGCTTGGACCAGTCAGTACGGAACAGCACCCAGGCGCCCGGCGGAATGCGGCCATGCAGCCCTTCCCAGCGTTCGACAAAGTCGATGGTCACCAGAAAATCGGGGTCAGCGGCCACTTCTGCCGAAGCGTCAAGCACGCAGGCCGGGCCAATGAACCGATCCACCGGAATGGTGTCGGTCGCGTTATGCTCGAAGTCTTTGCCAGTGATGAAATGGATTGGCGCATCAAAATGCGTGCCGGTATGCTCGCCGCATTTGAACCAGTTCCAGTACCAGGCGGGGCCGCGCTCGTCATATTCCGACAGTATTTCGATTTCGAAGGGCGGGTTCTGCACGAACTGGGGCGGCAGCTGGAGCACCGGGGTCTTGGGTTCAAGCGGTTGGGTCAAGTCAACGACGCGCACGGCACCAGTTGCCAGCGCCATCGCCAGATCGCTCAATATGGTTTGCGCTGCAGGAATCATCGCGCCGCTCCTCAATGGTGACGCGCGAAAAGCTGACAGAGATACGTGAATAGTCAAGTGATGACACTAGGCACCGCGCTGGCTATAGCATGGTGGCAATGGCCGCTCGCAAACCCGACGCGCTCGCGCTCGCAGACCCTGCCCATCCTGATTTTCTGTTGGCGCGCTCGCCGCTATACTGGCTTGCGCGGGTTTCGGGTCGGTACCGGCTCGATATGGACCGGGTGCTGAAACCCATCGGCATGGACGTGCCGCGCTGGCGGGTGCTGGCGATATTGTCCGAACATGAGCCAGCCAGCATCACTGAGCTGTGCGATCATGCGGTCATCCGCCTGTCGACGATGACGCGGATTGTGCAGCGGCTGGCCGATGCCGGGCTTGTGACGACGCGGCAGCGTGAGGCCGATGGTCGCGTGACCGAAGTGTCGTTGACGGACGCCGGGCGCGAAGCGGCCATCAGCGTTCACCGGCAGGCGAGCCGGATTTTTGGCCAGGGCTTTAGTGATTTTTCGGCCAACGAAGTGGAGACACTCAACGCGATGCTGAAGCGCCTGTTCGACAATTTTGACGAAGCGCCGCGCTGATCTAGCGCGCAGGGACCACGGCCATCGCCTCGATTTCCACGAGTGCGGCTGCTTCGACAAGCGCCAAGACCTCGACCACCGCCATCGCTGGGTAATGCGCGCCGAACACCGCACGATAGGCCGCGCCGATCGCCTTGCCTTCGGCGAGATAAGCGGCGCGGTCTGTAACGTACCAGGTCAGGCGGATGACATCGGCGGGCATGGCACCGCCTTCGGCCAAAATTGCGGCGATATTAGCAAAGATTTGCGCACACTGCCCGGTCATGCCGTCGGCGAACTGGCCATGCGCGTCCCAACCAACGACCCCTGCGGTGACGACGAGCCGCCCCTCGGCCGCCATGCCATTGGCATAGCCGCGCGGCTGTGGCCAGCCAGGGGGCAGAAGCGGCCGCCCGCTCATGTCGATGGCCCGGCGCGGCGCGCGGCATTGGCCTTGCGCAGTAGGTCGCGTTGCTTGTCGCGTGCCTTTTCAGTCTCGCGCATCAGTTGCGCCGCCCCTGGTCGATACGGTTTGGGTACGGCCAGCGCGCGCGTGCCATAATGGGCGGCGGCCCGCATCGCGAAGAACGGGTCGGTCAAATGCGGGCGCCCCAGCGCCACCAAATCGGCCCGCCGGCAGGCGATGATGGTGTTGACCTGACCCGGTTCAGTAATGGCGCCTGCACACATGGTTCGAATGCCCACCACATTTTTAACGGTTTCGGAGAAAGGCACTTGATACATGCGCCCGTAAACCGGGGTTTGGTCCGGCACGGTCTGGCCGGTCGACATGCTGATAAGGTCGCAGCCCGCTGCTTTGAAGGCGTGCGCTGTGGTTATCAGATCGGCCTCGCTCAGCCCGCCGTCATGCCAGTCAGTGGCTGACAGCCGCACTGACATGGGTTTGTCCGCCGGCCACGCAGCCCGCATGGCTGCGAATACCTCAAGCGGGAAGCGCATCCGGTTGCCGATGTCGCCGCCATACTCATCCGCGCGCCGGTTGGTGAGGGGCGACAGGAAGCTCGCAAGCAAATAGCCATGCGCGCAGTGGAGTTCGAGCAGGTCGAACCCGGCGCGATCCGCCCGCCGCGTGGCCGAGGTAAAATCGGCGATCACCGCATCCATGCCGATCCGGTCGAGCGCGGCCGGGGTGTCGCTGGTGCCAGGAAGCCACGGTACCGGCGATGCCGACACCAATGGCCAGTTGAGCCACGAGTCGGCGATAGGGTGATCGGCGTCTTCCCACCCCAATTGCGTTGAGGCCTTGCGCCCGGCATGGCCCAGCTGAATCGCCATTTTGGCGGCACTGTTGGCGTGCGCGAAGTCGACAATCCGCGTCCAGGCAGCTTCTTGAGCGTCGTTCCACAGCCCGGGGCAGCCAAGCGTGATGCGCGCATCGGGCGAAACACAGGTCATCTCGACATAAACGAGCCCCGCGCCGCCAACCGCTCGCGCGCCATAATGCATGAAATGCCAGTCACCCGGCACGCCGTCTTCGGCAAGGTACTGCGCCATCGGGGCGACGACGACGCGGTTGGGAATGGCGAGCGCGCGAAGCC
>JBJXEC010000074.1:0-11158 GCA_046155125.1 Sphingomonas sp.
TCGAAAATGGCGACGATCATCCTGCCGACAACAAGGCCCGACCCGTTGAGCGTATGGACAAAACGCGTGTTCTTGTCGTCGGCAGGGCGATAGCGCGCGTTCATCCGACGTGCCTGAAAATCGAGGCAGGTCGAGCAGCTCGAAATTTCTCGGTACCGCCCCTGCCCGGGGAGCCATACTTCCAGATCATAGGTCCGCGCAGCGGTAAAGCCCATGTCGCCCGTGCACAGTTTCATGCGGCGATAGGGCAGTTCCAGCCGGTCAAGAATGTCTTCGGCGCACGCCGTCATCCGCTCATGCTCAGCCTCGGACTCCTCGGGGCGGACAATCGAGACCATCTCGGCCTTTTCGAACTGATGCTGGCGGATGAACCCGCGTGTGTCTCGCCCGGCAGCGCCCGCTTCCGAGCGAAAACACTGGGTGAGCGCGGTAAAACGCAGCGGCAACTCGTCCTGCGCCAAGATGCGCTCACGGACGATATTTGTCAGACTCACTTCAGACGTTGGGATAAGCCAGCGGCCATCGGTCGTCTGGAACGAATCCTCCGCAAACTTCGGGAGTTGGCCGGTGCCGAACATGGCGTCGCTGCGGACCATGACCGGGGGCACGACTTCTTCATAGCCATGCTCGCGCGCGAGGATGTCGAGGCCGAACTGGCCGAGCGCACGGCTGAGCCGGGCCGCCGCCCCGCGCACCAAAGTGAACCGCGCACCAGATAATTGCGCCCCGGTTTCAAAGTCCAGCCCGAGCGCGGGCCCGATGACGTCATGCTCGCGCACCCCGAACTCAAACACGCGCTTGTTGCCGCGTTCATGGACCAGCTGATTGCTGTGCTCGTCAGCGCCCTCCGGCACGTCGGCGAGCGGCAAGTTCGGGAGCGCGGCGAGGTGTGAATGCAGCGCTTCTCCCAGCGCCTTTTCTTCGGCATCAAGCGCGGGCAGTCGCTCTTTCAGCGCAGACACTTCCGCCATCAGCGCGGCGGCCGTTGTTTCGTCACCCTTGGCCTTAGCGGCGCCAATTGCCTTGGAGGCATCATTGCGCCGCGCTTGCCCTGCCTGAACCTCGGTTGTCAGCGCACGGCGGCGCTCGTCCAGCGCGATGAGTTCTGCCGCCTGCGGTGCGACGCCGCGCAGCGCAAGGCCTGCGTCAAAGGCGTCAGGCTGGTCTCTGATGAAGCGTATGTCGTGCATGGTCGCGGCTATGGCGTCGACCGGCGCGGGGTGCAAGCGGGGACCGGGTGTCGTCGGCCCCTGATGGGCTATCAATCAGGCCGCTTGTGCCTCCCGGCGGCGGGCAAACCGCTTGCGTCCTACCAGCGCTGCCGCAGCCGCACCAAATAGCAATACCATGGGTGGCGCTGGCACCGGCGCAGGATCGCCGCCGCTCGAACCGTTGCCGCCGCTAGCGCCGCTGCTGGTCGACGTGCTCGTCGCCCCGCTGCTGGTTGACGTGCTGGTGCTGGTGCTGAAGCCGCCAGTGCTGGTGCTGGTGCTGAAGCTGCCGCTCGACGACGCCGATGATGTTACGTCACCGCTGGACGACGCCGACGAGGTGATGTTGCCGCTTGAGCTGGTTGAGCTTGATGCTGACGAGCTGACATTGCCGCTCGACGATGACGACACGTCACCGCTGGACGACGCCGACGAAGAAACATTCCCGCTCGACGAAGACGAAACATTTCCACTGCTTCCGCCGCTCGCGGAGGAGACGTTCCCGCTGCTGCCACCGGACCCGCCGCTGGCCGAAGAGACGTTCCCGCTGCTGCCACCGCTCCCGCCTGAACCCCCGCTTGCGGATGAAATATTTCCGCTCGACGATGAGCCGCCGGTTGACGACGTGCTGCTAACGCCGCCAGTCGATGTCGATGATCCGCCAGTCGACGTTGAGCCGCCACTTGTGCTGCTCGAGCCACCGCTGGTGCTGCTGGATCCGCCGCTGGTGCTGGTCGAGCCGCCGCTGGTCGTGGACGAAACGACAACACTGCCGCCGCCGCTACTGCCCCCGCCCCCGAAAAATCCGCCTGCAAAAAAGCCGCCGCCAAAGCCGCCGCTGCCGCCGATGACGACGGGGAAACCACCATCACCGCCGCCGGTTACAGGAAAGCCGCCGCTCGACGCCAGATACGGCGGTGGCAAGGGCACCGGGGTCCCCTGGCTCGTTACGGTGACGACCGCCGGGGCGCACGCCGCCTGTGTCCTTGTAACCACGCGCCGGACGCGTGCCACGCGGCGGGTCGACGCGGTTCGCATGCCAGCGGCGTTCCGGGCGACATACCGCTTGGCCTTGGCCTTCGCCGTGTATGCATGACGCGGTTTGGCCGATTCGGTAACATGCACCGCGCCGCCGCCGATCAGCGCGCCACCGCACGTGCAAGCGCATAATTTTGCTATAGCCGTTCGCACAGACATGGTTACACTCTTTCTTCGTTGGCTCTGTTGCCTGAAAGACACTGGGTGCCGACCAGGCGCTGGCGGTATCTACCTAAAGGCCAAAACAAAGCATTAAGCGCAAGCGCGTTAACCAAGATTCCCCTCACTACTTGACGTGTAAGCTGTCCCAACATGGCAAATGCTTACTTAATGTCTCATTGTGACACATGTTTTTGCGCTATTGAGGATAGCCGAAGGCCAGATTGGCCGTGATCTCAATCGATCTGCGCAGCCAAGCGGGTATCATTCAACCAGTGACTGGCGAACCGGTGGCTAACCCGTTTGCATCAGCCGGGCCCGCAGGCGGCCTGATTAGCGCGCGCAGTTGCTTGTGATGCGCGGGCGCCATGGCTATAGGCGCGCTCAGGCTGGACGATAGAGCGCACTCCACAGCGCCGGCGGCAGCGCGTAGGAGAGTATAGGGATGGCATCTGTGCTGAAACCACACGACGCGGACAAGTTTGTAGCGACCCTCGCTGATGGCGACGGCGAAGGCTATCGGCCTGATCCGGCGGAGGCCTTCATGAACCCCCGGCAGCAGGAGTATTTCCGGAACAAGCTGTTGCGCTGGAAAGACTCCATTTTGCTGGAGGCGCAGGGCACATTGTCGCAATTGCAGACCGAGTCGCTTAGGGAGGCTGACCTTACAGATCGCGCTTCAAGTGAAACCGACTGGTCAATCGAGCTGCGTACGCGAGACCGTCAACGCAAGCTCATCTCCAAGATCGAGGCCGCACTGCGCCGCATCGACGAGGGTGAATATGGCTATTGCGAGGTGACTGGCGAGCCGATCTCGCTTGGTCGGCTCGAAGCGCGCCCGATTGCGACAATGACGGTTGAGGCGCAGGAACGCCATGAGCGCCAGGAAAAAATTTCTCGCGAAGATTAACGGGACCATTAAAGCTTTAGATAAGTTTTGCTGGTCTAATGAGGTAGCGATATCAATAGGGGTCCTGCCTTACCAATGGTTGAAGCGTCCTTTCATTCTGTCGGTGCGACAACGAGCGGCGACGCTGCGAGCCAGCGCAATGAGCTGCGCGACAGCTTGTTCCTGATGGCGCATTTCCGCATTATCGGCGGTCGGGATTTCGCGCAGGTAAGGGTGCGCAACCTGTCTGCGGGCGGTCTGATGGCCGAAGTTCCGGCACCTATTCCTGAAGACACGCTGGTTGAACTCGATTTGCGCGGCATCGGGATTATACGCGGCAAAATTGCCTGGAATGCCGCTGGCCGTGTTGGGGTGGCGTTTGATGAGCAGATTGATCCAATGGCGGCCCGCAAGCAAATTGGCTCCGGCGCCAAAAAACCGATGTACGTCAACCCGGTAATGGTCGTCCGCTAAACGGAATTGTACCATCGGGCCAGGTGGCATGCGGCAAGGAGCTCGCCTTGCCGCCATGTCTGAATGCTCAATCGGCCAGCAGTTCCTCTTTGACCTTGAGCTTCATTTTCTTCAGCGCGGCAAGCGCCACGGTGTCAGGCAAGGGGCGTTGCATTTCGTTCATGATCCGGCGGTCAAGCTTTGCGTGCTTTGCTTCCAAGGCCGAATGATGTGCGCTGTGCATGGGAGAGTGCCTCCGTTGGTTGATGGTCGACCAGAATGCCGGCCAGACATTTAACAAATCATTATTTGGCGGGTCTGTCTCCTGCGCAAGCCCGCATTTTCGACAGACGGTAGCGTTTTTTGCGATGGTCGGTTTTGGGCGTCGCGTCCTCGTCCCCGGTTTGCTAAACCCTCATGAGCTGCCGGGCGTCGCAGCAGGCTGGGGCGGCGTGGCGGTGATGGGGGGCGGAATGGAAATGGACGAACGCCTGGTCATCAAGCGGCTCGAATTGCTGCGAACCGAGCACCGCGACCTTGATTCGGCGATTGAGGCCCTGCGCGAGCAGAATTCGGCGGATCAGCTGCAAATCGCCCGCCTGAAGAAGCGCAAGCTGCGCCTGCGGGACGAAATCGCACTGCTCGAGGATGAACTCATCCCAGACATCATCGCTTGACGGCAAGCTGGGGATAAGTTTTCCGAAATTGGGACGGTGCGCAGTGCGGCGCGGGCTTCAATATCATTTCGCTCCGCCGCGCTTTCTGGCAGGTCTTGGTGCATGGCAAACGGCATCATCTTTTCGCGGGTCCGGCGGCGGTTGATCGACGCACTTTACATCGATGCAATGCTTATTGCGGATGAAGCGCGCACCTATTTTGATGACGGAGGACGGCTTGAGCGCGACCTGCTCGGGCCCATGGAACGTGTGTCGTTTTCCTGCGAGTCGCTGAAGGTGACGACCCGGCTGATGCACATCATTGCCTGGCTGCTCACGCAACGCGCGGTAGATGCCGGTGAAATGGCGCCGCGTGAGGCGCTAGATTCATCGCGCAGGCTTGGAACACCACCTTATTCCGATCCGGCAACGGTTGCCGGGCTCCCGCAGGAGGCCCGCGCGCTCATTGCAAATAGCATCGATCTTTACCGGCGGACGGCGCGGCTCGACGCCACTCAATTGGTCGACCCGATTGCCGAAAGCCCAGCGCGCTCGATGCTCAAGCGCCTATCGGTCGCGTTCTAGCCGCTGGCCTTCGCGCGCGCCACGATCTGCGCCACGGCCATGTCATACTCCGCTTCCAGCCGGTCAACATAGGCGGCAACGGTTTCGACCTTGTCGACCGCGCCGATACCCTGGCCAGAGCCCCAGATGTCACGCCATGCCTTGGCCGGTGCGTTACTGCCCGTCCCGAAGTTCATGGTTTTCAGGTCGCCCTCCGGCAAGTTCTCTGGGTCAAGCCCGGCGGCCTCAATCGAGCTGCGCAGATAATTGCCGTGCACTCCAGTGAACAGGTTTGAATAGACGATGTCAGCGGCACGGCTGTCCACGATCGACTGCTTATAGGCTTCAACCGCGTTGGCCTCTTCGGTCGCGATGAAGGCGGAGCCGATATAAGCAAGATCTGCCCCCATTGCCTGCGCGGCGAGAACGGCGCGGCCATTGGCGATTGATCCCGACAGCGCGAGTGGTCCATCAAACCATTGGCGAATTTCCTGAATGAGCGCGAAAGGCGACAAGCGCCCGGCATGCCCGCCAGCGCCGGCCGCGACCGCAATTAGCCCGTCTGCGCCCTTTTCCACCGCTTTGCGCGCAAACTTGTCGTCGATAACGTCGTGCAGCGTAATGCCACCCCAGCCATGGACCGCAGTGTTCAAGTCTTCGCGCGCGCCAAGCGATGTGATGACGATTGGCACCTGCCACTTGGCGCAGGTCGCAAGATCGGCCTCAAGCCGGTCATTAGAGCGGTGGACGATCTGGTTGACCGCAAACGGGGCTGCCAGTCGCTCCGGGTTGTCGCGGTTCCAAGCGGCAAGCTCTTCCGTGATCCGGTGAAGCCACTCGTCAAGCAGCGACTGCGGCCGGGCGTTAAGCGCGGGGAACGAGCCGACAATGCCCGCCTTGCACTGCGCGATCACCAGATCGGGGCCGGAGATGATGAAGAGCGGTGACCCGATGACGGGCAAGCGCAGGCGATCAAAAAGCGGTGGCAAGCTCATAAGCGTTTCTTAGCGAAACTGGTCTCGCTGTCCAGCGCTCCGCAATTGCATTACCGACAATTTACCCTAACCTCACCAGCGTAATATTGTTTCGGAGTACCGCATGAATCGCTTTGTCATCACCGCCGCCGCTGCCGCGGTTACCTTTTCCGGCGGGCCCGCCCTGGCGCTTGGTCAGTTGCCGTCGACCGTTCGCCCAATCGTGTACGACATCACCGTTGATCCCAATGCGACTGCTAAGACGTTCACAGGCTCAGAGAAGATCAGCATTTCCGTCGCCAAGCCGACGCGGACCATCGTGCTGAATGCCGCGGATCTCAAGATCAGCAGTGCAACTCTCGACGGGAAGAAACTGAGCTACAAGATCGACGAGAAAAGCCAGCAAATGACGCTGGCGCTGCCGACGATTGCGCGCGCAGGGGTGCACACGCTGGCGTTCAAATGGTCTGGTAAGATCAACCCGACCGCGAGTGGGCTGTTCTTTATCGACTATAAAAATGTCGACGGCAGCGACGCGCGGATGCTGGTGACGCAGTTCGAGGCGCCCGATGCGCGCCGTTTTGCACCGATGTTTGACGAGCCGTCGTTCAAGGCCAAGTTTCGGTTGAGCGCGGTTGCGCCCAAGGGGCAGACGGCGTTTTCGAACATGCCCGGCACAAAGACGGTATTTGCGGACGGGCGGCAGCTCTATCGCTTTGGCGAAACGCCGATCATGTCGAGCTATCTGCTGTTCCTCGGCATGGGCGATGTAGAGCGCAAGACGGTGATGGCCGGTGAAACCGAAATCGGTATCATCACGCGCCGGGGCGTGTCCGACCAGGGCGATTATGCGCTTGCTTCGGCTAAGCGCTTGCTTGCAGAATATAACGATTATTTCGGGCAACCCTATCCGTTGCCCAAGCTCGACATGATCGCAGGACCCGGCACCAGCCAGTTCTTTGGCGCGATGGAAAACTGGGGCGCCATCTTCTATTTCGAACAGCTTGTGCTGTTTGACAAGGCACGCGCAACCCAAAGTGATCGCGAGCGGATCTTCAAGGTCGTTGCGCACGAAATGGCGCATCAATGGTTTGGCGATCTCGTTACCATGGGCTGGTGGGACGATCTCTGGTTGAACGAGGGTTTTGCGTCGTGGCGCGAAAGCAAAGCGACAAACGACCTGAACCCCGATTGGCTGGAGAAAGCGTCGGCAGTAAGCGGCGCTCGTGAAGCGGCGATGGGGCAGGATTCAACGGCCGCAACACACCCCGTTATCCGCCATGTTGAAACCGTCGATCAGATTGGCGAGGCGTTTGACGGCATCACCTATTCCAAGGGCGAGGCGGTAATCCGCATGCTGGAGTCCACGCTGGGGGCTGATGTATTCCGCGAGGGCATTCGTCGCTACATGGCGAAGTATAAATATCAGAACACCACGACAGATCAGTTGTGGGTCGAGCTGGCAGCGGCTGCGGGGAAGCCAGTGGCCGAGATCGCGCGTGATTTCACGCTGCAAGGGGGCGTGCCGCTCGTCTCGTTGAGGGCTGCGCGCTGTGTTGATGGCAAAACCGAGGTAACGCTGCAGCAAAGCCGCTTCGGCTTCGACGAACTCTCCAAGAAGCCGCAGAACTGGCGCGTGCCAATGGCGCTCGGCGTGCTGGGCGCGCAGGAGACGCGCACCATCGTGATGCCGGGCAAGCCACATACTGCGCTCGTGCAGGGCTGTGGTACAGTCGTTCTCAATCGCGACAAGGGCAGTTATGTCCGCGTGAAATATGACGATGCGTCCCACGCCGCCATTGTCCGCGACTTTGCCAAAATGCCGCTGACCGACCGGCTCGGCACGCTGGGCGATGACTATGCGCTCGGCATCAGCGGTGACCAGGATCTGTCTCGTTATTTTGCGTTGCTGCCGGCCTTGGTGGATAGTGCCAGCCCGCTCGAGTGGCAGGCAGTTTCGGGTGATATCGCAGGGTTGACGGGGCTGTACCGCGGCACCCCGCTGGAGGCGCCGCTGCGCGTTCGGGCAGTGGAGACCCTCTCGCCCGTGCTGCAGCGGATTGGCATGGCAGCGCAAGCTGGCGAGTCACCGCTCGTGACGAATTTGCGGGAAAGTCTGGTCGGAGTGCTCGGCACCAACGGTGACCCGGCGATGGCGGCGCTGGCGCGCGGCTATGTCAATGCACTCGCCAAGGAAGGTACACCGATTCCGGCAGCCATCCGCAGCGTAATGCTCGGCATCTACGCGACCAACGCGACCGCGCCGGAGTGGGAATTAGTGCAAAAGCTGTCGGTCAGTGAAACCGATCCAGTGGCGCGTAACGAATACATAACGTTGCTTGGCGTTGCGCGGGATGAAAAGCTTGCGCGGCGCGCGCTCGACATCTTGAAAACCGATGACATTGGAGCACAGCAAAAGGCCCAGCTTCTCGGCGTGATCGCCGGTCGCCATCCCGACATGGCGTTCGATTTTGCAGTTTCCAATCTCGAGCTTGTAAACGGTTTTATCGAAACAAGCTCGCGAGCCGGCTATGTTGTGCGTCTGGGTGGCCGGTCTAATGATCCCGCCATGCCAGGCAAGATCATGGCGTTTGCGCAAAAGAACTTGCCGGAAGGGTCCCGGGGTTCAGCGACGCGCACGATAACGCAGATTCAGGTGCGCAAAACGTCTGCAGACAGGGTGCGTGCGGCGGTGGCAAACTGGCTGGGCGTTGCGGGCTAATCGATCCGCCTGAGGCCTGCGGCGCACGCGCGGCTCTTGTCGACATAGTGCGCCGCGGACGCCCGCAGCATCGCCAAGGTTGCGGGATCGAGCATGCGCACGACGCGTGCCGGGCTGCCGACAATCAGGCTGTTTGGCGGAAAAGCCTTGCCCTCCGTCACCAAGGCGCCGGCGCCGACGATCGACCCGCTCCCAATGACGGCGCGGTTGAGAAGCGTGGCGCCCATGCCGATCAGCACATCATCCTCAACGGTACACCCGTGCAATATCGCATGATGGCCGATCGTGCAGCGTTTTCCGACTGTGAGCGGCGCGTCGGGGTCTGAGTGGAGCATCGCTCCTTCCTGAATATTGGTTGCGGCGCCGATCATTATCGACGTGTTGTCGCCCCGTATGCAGGCCCCGAACCACACGCTCGCATCGGCCCCGAGCCGAACATCACCGATAACATCCGCGCTGGGGGCAACCCATGTGGTGGCGGGATCAAGTTCTGGCCTCTTCCCGTCGATTTCATAGAGCGGCATGGGCGTTTCCTCATCCTGGCACATGGGGCGTGGGCCGCGCCGGCTCGCGCCGTTGACCGGTCTTGCGGAGCGCTGGAACTGGTGCCGGTTGCAGGAATCGAACCCGCGACCTTCGGTTTACAAAACCGCTGCTCTACCATCTGAGCTAAACCGGCGCGCCCGTTGTATGTCATTTCCCATGCGTCAGACGACGCCGAAGGTCCAGCCCTCGCGTTGCGCAATCTCGTCGTTCAAAAGCTCGGGGTGCCACAATTCGGGCTTCGTCGCGTGGCGGCGCAGCCATGCGGCAGCGAGCACCGCGTCGGTTGCATGGCTGTCATAATTGTCGAGCGGCACATGCGGCAGGCTAGCGATCGCAGGATGGGCAAGGGCGGCATCCAGCGCGACAGGGCCCTTGATTTTGCTGCGGCCCTTGGGCACGCCCGCGGCGCGCGCGGCGATGGTTGTGTATATTTCGACGAGCAGCGCGCCGTGCGCAGGCATCGCGCAAAACGGCCAGACGGGAACGGTATCGGCCAGATGGTGCAGCAGGCGCATTCCGGCAAAGCTTGATTTGGCGACCTGCGCGGCGCCAATCGCATCATATACGGTCGACGCCTTGCCTCCACCAAGCGCGTTGTATCGGTGCTCGCAAACGCGGTAGTGCACAAAATCGCGTTTGTTGCCGTCGGCTGCGCCAAAATAGAAATGGGTGCCGCGCCGCGCCTCCAAAAAACTGGCGGCGCCCAGATCATCATCGCGCGCCGCGCGGTCGACATAAGCCCACAGGTCGCGCGCAGTATCGGACGTCGGCTCGCCGGGAAGATACGCGCCGCGCGCGACAAACGGCGCAGAGAAGCTGAAATCCATGCCGATGAGCACCGGTTCGGCCGCCTGCGCGCAGATGAAGTCCAGCACCTCGCGGCGTGACCATAATCGGCCGGGTGGCGGCACCAATCTGGGCGCTGCATCGCCGCTTGCACATTCGGCAATTGCGATGCCGGGGTGGGCCTTCCCCTGAGCGCCCGACCAGTCGATAGCGACGAAGCGGGCGAAGCCGGTCATGGCAGCGCCGCGAGCACGTCCGCTGTGAATTTTGCAATATCGAAGCCTGCGCCGGCATCTTCGCCCCGACGCACGATGACGATGTTCCGGCTGGGCACGATCACCACATATTGCCCGCGATTGCCATTAGCTGAAAACGCATCGTCTGGAACACCGGGCGTCTTGTTCATCAGCCAGAAAGTTGCGCCATAGCCAAAGGTGCCGGTGCTTGGCTGGGGACCGGACGGGGTGGTGACATAGCGCCGCCAGCCGACGGGGAGGATTCGCTCGCCGTTCCACATGCCGTTGTTCAAATACAGCAAGCCAAAGCGTGCGAGATCGCGCGCTGTTGTCCATATCTGGCTCGACGAAACGTAATTGCCCTGCCAATCGGTCTCGGCGACGGTGTGTCGCATGCCCAGCTTGTCGAACAGCGCGGTGCTCGGGAAATCGCGGTACTCGGTCTCGCCAAGGCTTACGCGCAGCGCATACATCGCGAGCAGAATGTCGTTATTGGCATAGCGAAAGCGAGTGCCGGGCTTGGCCTCGAGGGGCCAGTGAAACGTACCTTCGGGCACGGTCGTTCCGCCGAAATATACCGCATCGGTGCGGTTGCCGGCGGTGTCCGAATGAAGCCCGCTGGCCATCCGCAGAAGCTGGTCGAGTGTTATTGCACGGCGTGGGTCACCCGGTGATTGCCAGGCAGGGATGGGTGCAGCGCTGCCGGAGTCGATAACGCCAGCCTTGACCGCGATGCCAACCAGCGTGCCCGTTATGCTTTTGGCGACCGACCAAGTGCGCTGCGCAGTGAACGGGCCAAATCCGGGCGCATAGCGCTCAGCGATCAGCCGGTCGCCACGCAGCACGACCACGCCGGTGGTTTTCGACTTGCCATAGGTAATGCCGTCAAACGCCGCAGCGACGGGCGGCACCGCGGGCAGCGCG
>JBJXEC010000075.1:0-9482 GCA_046155125.1 Sphingomonas sp.
ATCATCATGTAGGACAGCGAAAAATTTCGCGCGTGCTGGTTCGGCACGGGCTCAGTGTCGATTGCGCGTATATCCAAAAAACCACAGCCCTGGGTTGCGCACCAAGGGGCCATACGCGTCGCGCAATGCACGAAAGCGCCCGCTCGTGCGCCCAAGCGCAAGGCCTGCGGCATAGCGCGCCGCAGCCCCCGCCCAAATCACCGCGCCCGCCACCAGCATGCCGGGCACCGACCAGTATTTTCGAATGAAGTGCATTTGCCCGGCCGTTCGATAACGGATCCGTGCGGGCGATTGAGCGCCACCGCTCCCGACATCATGCACAATCCGCGCTGCCGGTGTCACCCACGCTTGCAAGCCGGCCGCCTTCAGCCGGAAGAACAGGTCAACCTCTTCGGAATATAGGAAAAAGCTCTCGTCAAATCCACCAAGCCGCGCCCATATTGTGCGATCCATCATGAAGAAGCCGCCGCAAAGCACGTCGACCTCGCTCGGCGCGGTTTCTGCCTCAAAGGCGATGGTCGGGCCGAAAATTCGTGACAGCCCCAGTGTCGCGACCAACAGGCGCGAAAAACTCGGCAGCAAAATAAGATTGCCGCCGTCAAACACGCCCGCATCAGATACCGTGCGCCCGCCCCAGGCCCCGGCTCCCGGGCGTTCGGCGCTAAACGCAAGCAAGGCGGAAACGGCGTCATCGGTCAATTTCGTGTCGGGGTTCAGGAACAACAACTTGTCGGCCCGTGCCTGCGCTGCCACCCGGTTACAACCCGCCCCAAAGCCGATATTGCCCTGTGACGGCACGATGAGAACACTGGGAAACTGCGCCCGAACCACCGCCTCGGTCGATCCGTCGCCATTGTCGATAAGCACGATTTCATAGCGGCAGCCAGTCACCCACCGCTCAATAGATCCAATACAATCAACGATATGCGCGGCCGAGTTATACCCGACGATGAGGATGCTCACGGCCGGGGCGGCGGCTGGCGCGACTCCGCCAGAACGTGCTGGTTCGCCCGCCATCACGTCGCTCCCTTACCAGACATGGCCAGCCTTAGCGCATCGCCAAAACGCCACAGCCTGAGCCGCGCCAGCGTGCCAACCGCCCGCGCCCGGGCGCCAGTGTCGCGCAGGCCAGTATTGCCCAGAATTTTGGGCGTATGCACCAAGATTGACACAGGAAGCGCCAGACTGCGCAGCACCCAGCGCAGCCGGCCACCCGGCGTACTTGCCGCCAGCGCAAATGCCTCAGCATTGAGCCGCGCCCATTTCTTGCGCAAGCCCGCCCAGTCCGCCCGCGCGGGATGCGCCACCACGGCGCCGGGCGCATAGCCAATCCGATAGCCGGCGCGCCGCGCCCGCTGGCACCATTCGAGATCTTCCGACACCCCCACCTTGAACGGGCCCGTGGCCTCAAATACCGTGCGGGAACAGAACAGATTGGCGGTAACGGTGAAGCCCTTGTCCTCGACATAGCGCCGATTGTCGAAGGCAAACACGGTCTCGAACGCCTCTGCGCCCGAAAGCGGCCCGTCATGCTCAACCGACACCCGCATCGCGCCGCCAACAAAATCTGCGCCGCCCAGCGCCTCCACACCCGCCATGAGCCAGCCAGGCTCGGGCAGGCAATCGGAATCGGTAAAGGCAAAAATCCGCCCGGCTGCCGCCGCAACCCCGGCGTTGCGGGCTGGCCCGGCACCCTGCTCAGTCGCCGTCACAAGGCGCGCGCGGCCGGCAATTACCGCGGCAACTGCCGCGGCACCGCACGGCGAATCATTGTCGGCGACCACGATCTCAAAGCCACCAACGGGCCGGTGTTGCGCAGCGAGGCGGTCCAGACACCGCCCCAACCCGCGCAAGTCATTGTAATGCGGGACGATGACGCTGATTTCGGCATCGACACTTCCTGCCACATGCGCCCCGCTCATGGCAGTCGGGCCGCTTGCCACTCCGCCAGAGCGGCAACGCTTGGATGGCGAAGGACGTCGGGCCGCTCGCGCAACAATTGCCCGAGCGCCGGTGGATCAAGCTCCCACCAGCGGCTGGCTTCAATCGCAGCCATCAGGTCCGGTTCGAACCGGTCGCGCAGCTTGCGGGCCGGGTTGCCCGCAACAATCTCGTACCGCTCGACCGACCGCGTCACGATGGCGCCTGCCCCGATAATCGCCCCGCGCCCAACCACCCGGCACCCCGGCAGCAGCACCGCATTGTGACCAATCCACACATCGTCCTCAATCTCGAGCCGCCCCTGCCAAGCCCGATCAGCCGGTACCACACCAAAAGCGCGCTCATACAGCAGCGGGTGCGTGGTCAACGCCTCGACCGGATGATTATCGAGCGCAGTGCGAACGGTGCTGGCAATCGAGCAATAGCGCCCGACCCGCATCGGCCCGCGCATCCGCCACCGGTCAAAACAGCCATAGCTATGCAGGCCGACATCGATGTCCCACCGCTCCCGGAACAGCGTGCGAAGCGCAACGCTATCGTGCTGGCGCCGCCGAAGTACGGCCAATTGCAGCTTTTCCAGCACTTTCGCCGCCATGCCCATGCGCATCAACTCTCACTATTACCGGCAGTGCCCTGGTTTAGCCCCAGGTGTTTGCCCAAGCGCCATCGGGCACCTGCGCCTTCTCGCCGCCCCTTGTCGCTGCCCCTTCTCGCTGCCACTTGTCGCCGCCGCAAGCCGATGCCCGATCAGGCTGCCGCCTCGCCGCGCCACTTGGAGCGTGTTTCGCGCTGATAGGCACTGTACAGCCAGAAATACAACGCCGCGCCGTCATCGCGGAATTCATAGCCTCCGCCGGGAGCGAGCGGGGTGGGCCGCAGCAAGTTGAACCGCGTGTCCAGCGCCTGAAGCGCGTTGGTGTAAAGCGCCTCGTCAACGCCGTCGCCGCTTGGCGTTGCACGAATACGCCCGCCCATCGCCAGCGCCTCGCGCGATATTTCGGTCAACACGGCAAGCGTTTTGGTATCGGCAATTTGCGAAAAATTGTGCAGCGTTTCGGGGGCGACGCGCTGCTCGATTTCGGCAATGGAACGGCTGAGCGCGACCAGCAAGTCGGCAACCTCAACGCGCATCGCCGACCGGTCAAGCGCGGCCACACCTGCGTGCTGGGCCAGCAGGCTGGTCAAATAGGGCGAACCATTGGCCAGCCGCACGATCATGGCGCAGGCCTCTTCGGCATAAGGCAGGCCGCACGCGCGAGACCCGATTTCGATCAGCTCACGAATTTCCGGCTCAAGCATGTTGGGCACTGGTAAACCGATCACGTTGCGGCGGATCGAGGGGATATGCTGGATAAGCTCGGTCAGGTTGCCCGCCACCCCGGCAATAACAAGTTGCACCCGGGTCGACTGGTCGGACAGTGTTTTGATAAGTTCAGCGATCTGCCGGCGGAACTTTTCTGAATCGCTGCGGTCGAACTCATCGAGAATGATTAAGAACCGCGTACCGGTGAGCTTGGAGAACAGCTCGCTTACTGCCGCGACCGAAACCTGCCCTTCTGGCAGCAGTTCGGCCAGCGTGGCGCCTTGCTCTGCGCGTTGCGAGGTGGGGTCAATCTCGTTGTGGTAAATCTGTGGAATGTCACTGGCGATCCGGCGGAACGTCTCCCCGAATTCAGAGCTCTCGCTGCACGAGACATAACGGACCAGATACCCGGCCTCGCGCGCCAGATATGCCGTCACGTGCAGCAGCGACGTTTTGCCGATGCCACGGTCGCCGTAAATGACGACATGAATTTCCTGGTCTTCAATTGAGCGGATCAGCGTCAACAGAGTCTCCCGCCGCCCCGCAAACATCGCGACGTTGGACACCGGCTGGGTCGGGGTAAACGCGGAGCGCATCCGTGCCCTGATTGGGTTGCGCAGCGGGCGACGGGATGCGCCAGTCGCGCGATCCTGAAACCGCGGCAAACCGGTGCCAGCCGACTTTGCCCTGGCATTCGGTTGCTCTGGCTTCATTGCTGTTTCGCCCGCTGGCTCATCACTGTAATCGAGCTTGCGGCGCTTGAAGAATGAAGAAAAGATCACGTCGTGGACACTCCTTCAACCATGGTTTTGGCATGGTTTGAACCAACATCAGTAAACATTGGTGCCATAACCCAAACCGCTTTGACGGTCGATGCCTATCGAGTCGGCCCCTTCAACGGCCAGCATCTGTGCCAATTTGCTCTCATGCACCGGTCATAAGCGGTGCAGAGCGCGGTAAGCACCCTTCCCCAATCGAGTTGAAATCACTATCGCAAACCCCCACGACGCAAACCGGGGGACAGCATTTTGCGCAAGGGCATTGTTCTAGCGGGTGGTTCAGGCACACGGCTGTACCCGCTGACGCGCGCGGCCTCGAAACAGCTGATGCCGATCTACGATAAGCCAATGATCTATTATCCACTTTCGGTGCTGATATTGTCGGGCGTCCGCGAGATTTTGATTATTACGACACCCCAGGATCAAGCCGCGTTCGAAGCGCTGCTGGGCGACGGGTCGGATTGGGGGCTGGCGCTAAGCTATGCCGCGCAGCCAACGCCGGGAGGGCTTGCGCAGGCCTACCACATCGGCGCCGATTTCGTGGGCGACAAGCCCTCCACCCTCATTCTTGGCGACAACATCTTCTACGGCCACGGCCTTACGCAACTGCTCGAAAATGCCGCCGCGCGCGACGACGGTGCAACTGTGTTCGGCTATTATGTGCGCGATGCCCGCCCCTATGGCGTGGTATCGTTCGATGCCAGCGGCAGGGCTGAGACCATTGAGGAAAAGCCAGCGCACCCCAAGTCGAACTATGCTGTAACGGGCTTGTATTTTTACGATGGGCGCGCGGTCGAGCTTGCCGCCAACTTGAAGCCGTCAACGCGCGGCGAACTGGAAATTACCGACCTCAACCGGTTGTATCTGGAAGCGGGGACGCTGTCTGTCGAGCTGATGGGCCGCGGTTTTGCCTGGCTTGACACCGGCACGCACGGGTCGCTGCTTGATGCCGCCAACTTCGTGCGCATTACAGAGGAACGCCAGGGGCTGAAGCTGTGTTGCCCGGAAGAGATCGCCTGGCGCCGCGGATTCATTGACGATGCGCAGCTGGAACGGCTCGCGGCACCGCTCGTAAAATCGGGGTATGGCGATTATCTGCTGGCACTGCTCGAGCGGGGATCACGGTGGAACTGATCGACACGGCGATTGAAGGCGTTCTCATCATCGAGCCCAAAGTGTTCGGCGATGATCGCGGCTTTTTTCTCGAAAGCTGGAACGAGGCCGTCTTCGCCGCAGCGGGCCTGCCGCTGCGCTTCGTTCAGGACAACCACAGCCGCTCCGCGCGCGGCATCTTGCGGGGCATGCACTATCAAGAGCCCAATCCGCAGGGAAAGCTGGTGCGCGTCGTCGCTGGCGCGGTGTTTGACGCGGTCGTCGATCTGCGCCGCAGCTCGCCAACGTTTGGACAGTGGGTTGGGGTTGAGCTTTCCGCGGCCAACAAGCGGATGCTCTGGGTGCCGCCGGGCATGGCGCACGGCTTTCTGAGCCTGGAGGACGGCACAGATTTTCTCTACAAATGCACCGCGGCTTATCAGCCGGCGCACGAGCATTGCCTGGCGTGGGACGACCCGGGCGTGGGTATCGCGTGGCCTCTTGGCGGCATGGCGCCGCTGCTGTCGGCCAAAGACCAACAGGGCACATCGCTTGCCGAAGCTGAGGCGTTTGCATGAGGGTACTCATCACCGGCGCGCATGGCCAGGTTGGCCGCGCGCTGCTGGCAACGGCGCCGCCCACAGCGACGATCATCGCGACCGGGCGCACCGAGCTGGACATTTGCGATGCTGGCGCCGTGTGTGCGTTCGTGGCGGACGCTGCGCCCGCGCTCATCCTCAATGCAGCCGCCTATACCGCCGTCGACAAGGCCGAGGGTGACGAGGCAGCGGCGCTGCGCTTGAACGGCGACGCAGTTGGTATTCTTGCCGCCGCCGCGCGCGATTGCGGCGCGCGCCTGGCGCATATCTCTACTGATTTCGTGTTCGATGGCGCGCAAGGGTCGCCCTATGCACCCGGCGCAACACCCCATCCGTTGAGCGCCTATGGCCGCACCAAGCTGGCTGGCGAGCGGGCAGCCGGGCCCGGCGCGCTGATCGTGCGCACCTCCTGGGTATATGCAGCCATTGGCGGCAACTTCGTCCACACGATGCTGCGCCTGATGGCCGAGCGCGACGAGCTCCGTGTCGTCGCCGACCAGATCGGCACGCCAACGCTTGCGACCGGCATCGCCGAAGCGCTGTGGGCAATGACCGCGCAGAACCTTGCCGGGCTATATCACTTTACTGATAGCGGCACTGCCAGCTGGTATGATTTTGCGGTCGCCATTCAGGAAGAAGCGCTGGCGCTTGGGCTGCTTTCTCGGTCAATTCCCATCACCCCCATCGCCACCGCCGACTACCCCACCCCTGCCCGGCGCCCGGCCTACTCGGTGCTCGACAAAGCGAGCACGATCGCAGCCCTCGGCAAGGCGCCGCCGCATTGGCGCGCAAATCTTCGGCGGATGCTGGGCGACCTTGTGGAGCGACAAGCGGCATGACCAACCTTCTCGTGACCGGTGGTGCCGGGTTTATCGGCACCAATTTCGTCCGCCATTGGCGCGAGCACCATAGCGCCGACACCATCACGGTGCTCGACGCGCTGACCTATGCCGGCAACGCCGCCAATTTGAATGGTCTTGGCGGGGTGGACCTCGTCGAGGGAGACATTTGCGATACCGCGCTGGTCGACAAGCTGCTGGCCGAGCGCGACATCTCGACCATCGTCCACTTTGCCGCCGAAAGCCATGTCGACCGATCGATTACGGGGCCAGACGCCTTCATTACCACCAATGTCGTCGGCACGCACAGCCTGTTAAAGGCTGCCAAGACGCAGTGGCTCGACAAAGGGACCGGGCGCCCGCACCGCTTCCACCATGTTTCGACCGACGAGGTTTACGGGTCGCTCGGCGCTGATGACCCGGCCTTTTGTGAAACGACGCCCTATGCGCCCAATTCGCCTTATTCCGCCTCAAAAGCCGGGTCGGACCATCTGGTGCGCGCCTATCATCACACTTTTGGCCTGAGCGTCACCACCACCAACTGCTCGAACAACTATGGGCCCTATCAATTCCCGGAAAAGCTTATCCCGCTGTTCCTGCTCAACTGCCTCTATGGCCGCGCGCTGCCCATTTACGGCGATGGCATGAACCGGCGGGACTGGCTGCACGTGGCCGACCATTGTCACGGCATCGAGCTTGCGCTGACCAGAGGCGTACCCGGCGAAGTTTATAACATCGGCGGTGGGCAGGAACTCCCCAACATGGCGGTGATCGACGAAATTTGCGCCGTGGTGGATGCCGCCTTTGCCGCTGACCCGGCGCTTGCCCGGCGCTTTCCGCAAGCGCCAGCGGCTACAGGGGCGCCGTCCGCAACACTGAAAACCTTTGTCGAGGACCGCAAGGGGCATGACCGGCGCTATGCCATTGACGAGCGCAAGAGCCGCGCCGACCTGGGCTATGCCCCGCGCTTTGCCTTCACCAGCGGATTTGCCGAAACGCTCGCCTGGTATCTTGCGAACGATGCGTGGTGGCAGCCGCTGCTTGCGCGCCGCAGCTGACCGGACGCGATTGACGCCGCCTTCCTGTGTCCGTAAGCAGCGGCGCAGTTGACGGTTTTGGCCACACGGCGCAGCGACGCAGCTGCTGCATCGGCAGATGGTCGCGCGGGTGTAGCTCAATGGCAGAGCAGCAGCTTCCCAAGCTGAATACGGGGGTTCGATTCCCCTCACCCGCTCCATTGTAATTGCTGGATTATTTTGCGTTTTTGCATGTTGCGTTCCAACAGTGGTTCTGTTGGAATTCCAACATTCCACCTAAAAAGGTTTCAGGACCGGCGCTGTCGACCAGCAATTTGAGCAGATGCCAGAGGCAGCATTGATGCGATGGCGCCGCTGCACCCTTTCTTTTGCATAGGGCATGATGCCCTCTTGCGGAAATTGCGTCGCCGGCTCCGGCAGCGGCCGCCTGCCCATCGCCAACGCCGACGTCTTCAACGCAATGGGGTCGACAGCGGTCGGTGACCTGGACCTCGGAATGGCTGACGTCGGCGCGGCGATGCACGCCGGGTCCGTCCCGGCGCGTCGCGCCTTACCGCGAAATGAAATGGGCACACCCAGCGGATTGAAGCAGCCCCGGCGCGTCAAATGCCGCCGCTAGTCACTTCCCGGCCAGAGGCGCGCAACTCGGTCGCGATATCTGCCACGCAGGCGTCGATCAGCGCCTGGCCGGTTGCGCGCACCACGAAATTGGCGCCGACCCGGCCTTCGCGGAAAAACGGGTAGCTGCCAATCGCAACACCTTCATGGCGCCGCTCGGCATTACGCAGCAGATCTGCGACTTCGCTCTCGGCAACCCAGCATCCGATGGTCGCCGACAGCAGCGGCAGCCCCCCCTCCAGCGTGCCGGTAAGGGCATCGAGCATGCCGGCGGTGATATGCGGCACGCCGGCCATGATGAATATGTTGCCCATCCGGATACCAGGCGCGCCCGACATGCGGTTTTCGATGAGCGCGGCGCCTTCCGGCACACGTGCCATCCGCTTGCGGGCCTCAGTCAGGCCGCCGCGACCCTCATAATAGCGCGACAGCACGTCAATGGCCTGAGGATGGTGGACGACCGCCACGCTAAGCGCCTCGGCGATGGCATCGACGGTGATGTCGTCATGCGTCGGGCCAATGCCGCCTGTGGTAAACAGGTAATCGTTGCGTGCTCGCAAGGCATTCACCGCCTCGACAATCGCTGGCGTCTTGTCGGCGACCACCCGCACTTCGGCCAGCCTGATGCCCTGCACGTTAAGCCATGTCGCAATCTGCGCGACGTTCTTGTCTTGAGTCCGCCCGGACAGGATCTCGTCACCGATAACGACGAGGGCAGCGGTCCAGATGCGGGTGGTGGCGCTTAATATCATGCGATGAGGACATAGCGGAGGGACCGCCGCTGGCAAAGACCATCTGCGCGCGCTATATTGTGCCTATGACAGAATATCTGATGGTCACCAACGCTGACACCCCCATGGCGCGGACGGGCGCCATCAAGCTCCATGGCCCGGAGGGTTTTGACGGCATGCGCCGCGCCGGCACGCTTGCAGCGGCGACACTCGACATGCTGGTGCCGCATGTCGTGCCGGGCGTCACCACCGGGGCGTTGGATGATCTGGTGCGCGAGTTCATCGTGGCCGGTGGCGGCGTGCCCGCAACGCTTGGCTATCGCGGCTACACGCACAGCTGCTGCATTTCGATCAACCACGTGGTTTGCCACGGCATCCCCGGCGACAAGGCACTGAAAGACGGGGATATCGTCAATATCGACGTAACCCCGCTGGTCGATGGCTGGCACGGCGACACCAGCCGCATGTTTCTGGTCGGCGACGTGCCGATCAAGGCACGCCGGCTCGTTGACGTGACCTATGAAGCGATGATGCTGGGCATTG
>JBJXEC010000076.1:0-13171 GCA_046155125.1 Sphingomonas sp.
GCCAACGACGCTATCGCGGCGCGCCCCAGCGTCCGCCGTCTAGCCGCTAGTGCACAACCCCTAGCACTGCGACGATGAACAGCCCGCCCGCAACGGTGGACGACACCAGCAGCGCGACCGTTCGCCAGGCAGCGCCGAAGCGGGTTACGCCGTAAGCCCCGCGCAATTGCTTGTACATGTGGAGCGGTGGCCCGAGCACCAGCATGGTGTTGACCGTGCCGCCGGGCAGGCCAATCGCCCGCAGCACGCTCAAGCCCACCACCCCCATCGTCATCGCCGACAGCGAATAAATCGCAAATATCGCATGGTCATAGGGCCCGACATCGCGGCGGAACGCGAACAACAGCCAGATGAACGGCAGCGAAATGGGAATGAGCAGCCAGCTGAACTTATAGGCGCTCGATTGCAGCTTGTAGAGGAACAGCGCCGGTTCGGCGGCGGCAGCGTTTATCCGCTCATCGAGCCAATGCAGGCGGGTATGCACCTTGTTCCGCAACAGGCGAATGGTGTCCCCCGTGTCCCCCAGCGCGATGCTGACTGCTGCGCGCATGCCGTCAATTTCATCTGCTGCCGACGAAATCTTGTCGTCGATCGCCTCCGTGTCACCGCCCTTTGCCATCAGCGCTGCACGCTCAGCGACCAGCCCGACCAGCTCCGCCTGCTTCTTGGCCAGTTCGGCCTTCGCTTTGGCGGGCAGCATCTTTTGCCCATTACTGGTGGTCGTCACATTGGGCACGATCGGGCCGCCAACGGACTCAAAGGTTGCCACCATCAGGAACACCGAGAACAGGAAGAGCGCGAGCGGCGACACGAACTTCACGCGCTCGCCAGCGATGTAGCGCCGGGTCAATTGCCCGGGCCGCGTGAACAGCATTGGCAGGGTCGTCCAGATCCGGCCCTCAAAATGAAACACGCCGTGGAGCAGATCATGACCAATCGACGCGAGCGTCTTGTGGACATGCGCCTGCTGCCCGCAGGCGTGGCAATGGCTGCCGACAAGCGCTGTGCCGCAATTGAGGCAAGTAGCGCGGTCAGCCATCGAAGTGGGCGAGGAGCTGCCCGCACCCTCCACCGCATGGGCGGCGAGTCCTCCGGTCACGATATCGCCCGCCGCTGCCAATTCCCCCGACATAGCGTGTTCCTAGCACCTGCACGGCGCGGTTGCGAGGGGATTTACCGGGTGGCTGGGGCTTCCAGTGGGCGGCGCGATCATGCTACCGGCCCGGAATGGACATGCCCGCAACTGCTCCTGATACCGTAATCGCCGTAATGACGGCGCGCGCGCGGGCGGCATCGATGCAGTTGGCGCGCCTGTCATCGGAGGAGCGCGCCGCCGGGGTAGCGACGGTCGCGACGGCGCTCAGGGCCGCGACCGCCGACATCGCCGCCGCCAACGCCATCGACATGGCAACCGCGACCATCGCCGGGCTATCGGGCGCGATGCTCGACCGGCTGATGCTCGATCCGGCGCGCATCGCTGCCATGGCCGATGGCGTGGCCGCCGTCGCGGCACTTGCTGATCCGGTCGGCGAGGTGATCGACACACGCCCTCGCCCCAATGGCCTGGTCCTGAGCCGGGTTCGGGTGCCGGTGGGCGTCATCGGCATCATCTATGAAAGCCGCCCGAATGTGACAGCCGATGCAGCGGCGCTGTGCGTCAAATCCGGCAATGCCGTCATTCTGCGGGGCGGGTCCGAAGCGGTGGCGAGCAACTGGGCCATTCACGCAGCCTTTGCGCGCGGGCTGGGCGAGGCCGGGTTGCCAACTGACGCGGTGCAGCTTGTCGGGTCAACCGACCGGGCATTGGTCGGCGCGATGCTGGGCGCAGCGGGCGGCATCGACATGATCGTGCCACGCGGCGGCAAGAGCCTAGTCGCCCGAGTGCAGGCCGAAGCGCGCGTTCCAGTGCTCGCGCATCTCGACGGCATCAACCATGTGTTCGTTCATGGAACAGCGGACCGCGCCATGGCCGAGGCCATCGCCATCAACGCCAAGATGCGGCGCACCGGCGTGTGCGGGGCGATGGAGACGCTGCTGATCGATCGCGCCTACCCGCACGCCGCCACGCTGATCGATGCTCTGGTCGAAAGCGGGTGCGAGGTCCGCGGCGATGCAGCGGCACAGGCGCTGGTGCCGACACTTGGCCCGGCGGGACCGGCGGACTGGGACGCCGAATATCTCGATGCCGTCGCGTCGGTCGCGCTGGTCGACGGCGTGGACGGCGCCATCGCCCATATCGCTGCGCACGGCTCGCACCACACCGATGCGATTATCGCCAGCGACGGCGCGGCCGCCGAGCGGTTCCTCGCCGAGGTCGACAGCGCCATCGTGCTGTGGAACGCCTCCACCCAATTCGCCGATGGCGGTGAATTCGGGCTTGGTGCGGAGATTGGCATCGCGACGGGCAGGTTGCACGCCCGCGGGCCCGTCGCGCTTGAAGGGCTCACGACGTATAAGTGGGTCGGGCGCGGCAGCGGACAGGTCCGGCCTTGAACCACAACGCCCTGAATAGGCCCCGCTGATGCGCATTGGCCTGCTGGGCGGCTCGTTCAATCCGGCGCATTCGGGGCACCGCTCGATCAGCCTCGCCGCGCTCAACGCGCTCGATCTGGATGAAGTGTGGTGGATGGTATCGCCCGGCAATCCATTGAAGGAGGGGGCGAGCGACATGGCGCCGTTTCAGGCGCGCTTCGGCTCGGCTGTGAAAATGGCGCGCCACGCCCCCATTCGCGTGACTGCCATCGAGCGCAGACTCGGCACCCGGTTCACCGTCGACACGGTTGACAAGCTCACGCATCTTTACCCCAAAAAGCGCTTCATCTGGCTGATGGGGAGCGATAATCTCGCCCAGTTCCACCATTGGCGCGGCTGGCGGAGGATTGCGGGCCACGTGCCCATTGCAGTCATCGCCCGTCCGGGGTATGAAAAACTTGCCCGCGCGGCCCCCGCGATGGGTTGGTTGCGGCGGTTCGTCCACCCCGCATACCACGCACAAGATTGGACGAGGTGGAGATTGCCAGCCCTCGTGCTGTTGCGCTTTCGCCCTGATGACACGTCGGCGACTAGGCTGCGTAGGGTCGATCCGGCCTGGCAGAACCGTTTCCTCGATGCGTCCCTTGCCCCAGACCCCAACGGCGCTGTTCACGCGCCCTCACGCTAGGAGTTCCCTTGGCCTCAAACCCGCAAAGCTATCGCGCGTCCGACACAGACAGTGTCGAGGCGCTGCATCAACTCGTGCTTGCCTCGCTCGACGACGATCAGGCGGTGGAAACCGTGTCGATCCCGCTTGCCGGCAAATCGAGCATTGCCGATCATATGGTGATCGCCAGCGGCCGCTCGACGCGGCAAGTGGCGTCGATGGCGGCAAAGCTCAGCGAGAAGATCAAAACCGAGCTTGGCCGCTCGACCCGCATCGAAGGGCTGCCAACTGCTGACTGGGTGCTGATCGATGCAGGCGACGTGATCGTCCATCTGTTCCGCCCGGAAGTGCGCAGCTTCTATAATCTTGAGCGGATGTGGGCGTTTGGGGATGCGCCGGTTGCCGTGCCGGACGCGCCGCTCAGCAACTGATTTCAAGCGTTGCTGCTGCATATCGTCGCGCGCGGGCGGATCGGGCGCGGGCCCGAGGCGGACCTTGTCGATCGCTACGTAAAGCGGCTTGCGTGGCCCGTAAGGATCACGGAACTGCCCGATGCCGGGGGGCGGGTGCCCGCGCTTGACGGACAGACGAAGCTGGTTCTACTCGATGAGACGGGTGAGGTACTGGCCTCCAAAACCTTTGCCGAGCGGCTGGGTCGCTGGCGCGATGACGGAGTACGCGAGGTCCGCTTCATGATCGGCGCGGCCGACGGGTTTGACGATGCAGCGCGGGGCGAGGCCGACATGCTGCTATCGTTCGGCCGGGCGACCTGGCCGCATCTGATCGCCCGCGCCATGCTTGCCGAACAATTGTGGCGCGCGACCGCGATCCTTGCCAACCACCCCTATCACCGCGAAGGGTGAGCGGTATGCGACGGGGCATTGCAGTCATTGGCTTATGCATGGCCGCGTCCGGCCTGCTGGCGGCGACGTTTGGCGCGGCGCAGCAGCCCGGCAAGCCGCCTCTCTCCGCCGAACAGCAGCGGCTGCGCGACGCCAAGACGCAGTCGGCTGCCGCCCAATCCCGCGCGACTACGCTCGAGCAGGCCGCAGCAGCTGAACGCGACGAGGCAATCAAAGCGCAACAGCTCGAAGCTGCGGTTGCAGCACGCGTGCAGAAGGCGGAGGCCGACATTGCCGCCGCGCAGGCCCGCATCTCCATCATCCGCCGCTTGCAGATCGAACAGCAGGACACATTGGCGGACCAGCAGCAGCCGATTGTAACGTTGATTGCCGCGTTGCAATCGCTCGCCCGCCGACCCAGCGTGCTGAGCCTGGTCCAGCCCGGCTCGATTGACGATCTCGTGCATGTGCGTGCAGTTCTTGGCGGCGCGCTGCCCGTGGTGCGCGCCAGAACGGCGGCGGTCCGCGCAAGCCTTGCCCGCTCCCGCCAGCTTCAGGCGGACGCGTCGGTCGCGCTCGCCAGCCTTGCGACGGGGCGCCGCCAGCTTGAGGAAGAACGCCTTGCGCTCACCCGGCTGGAGGCAGCTCACCGGCTCAAATCGCGCGAACTCGGCCGCAGCGCGCTGTTCGAATCCGACCGCGCTATCGCGCTTGGTGAGCAGGCGCGCGACCTGGTTGACCTTATGGACCAGCTGACCGACGCGGCAGCAACCCGCGCAGCGCTTGAAGCGCTCCCCGGCCCCTCCCCGCGCCCCCCCAGGCCAGGCGAAGCGCCGTCGCCTGTCGATATGGCCAACTGGTCGAGCGCATCACCGCCTTACCGCCTGCCGGTGCGCGGCAAACTGGTCACCGGACTCGGCGAATTGTCCGACACCGGCGTCCGCTCCCGGGGGCTTACGCTGGAGACCGCACCCAGCGCGCAGGTGGTGACGCCGGCTGATGGCCGCGTCTTGTTCGCTCGCCCGTTTCGCGCCTTTGGAACCGTCATCATCCTCGATCATGGCGGCGGCTGGACCACGCTGGTCGCGGGGCTTGGCAGAGCATCGGTTGCCGTCGGCGACCGGCTGGTGCAGGGGAGCGCCATCGGTCAGGCGCCCGCCAGTGACAGGCCGCGCGTGACGGTGGAACTGCGCCGCCGCGACCGCCCCGTCGACCTGCTGCGGCTCACCGGGTGACAGGACAACCGGCCCGCCCGTGCAGCAAGGCCCCGTTCATGTCACAGGCGCTTTGATTGGCGCCGGAATTGCCGCTAGAGTAGTTTTTGTTGTTTCAGTTCCTTCAAGCGTAAGGTTTCCAAATGCCCCGCCCGCTGCTTCAGGCCACCGCCATCGTCTCTGCGCTCGCGCTCATCCCGGTTACAACGGGCGCGATGGCACAGGTCGACACGTCGACTTACCGCGAGCTCGACACGTTCATGGACGTGTTCAACCTCGTAAAGGCAAATTATGTCGACAAGGTCGACAACAAGGTGCTGGTAAAGGGCGCGATTGACGGGATGCTGGCAGCGCTTGACCCGCACAGCGCGTTTGAGGATGGCGCCGATTTCGACAATTTGAAGATCCAGACCGAAGGTAGCTATGGCGGCCTTGGCCTCTCAGTCTCGACCGAAGACGGCGCGGTAAAGGTGATCGCCCCGCAGGAAGACACACCCGCCTATCGCGCGGGCATCAAGTCTGGGGATTACATCACGCACATTAACGGTCAGCTGATCTATGGGCTGACGCTTGACGACGCGATAAGCCAGATGCGCGGCAAGCCTGGTACCAAGATTGCCATAACGCTGGTCCGGCGCGGGCGCGACAAGCCCATCGAGGTATCGCTGATCCGCGAAGTGATCGTGCAAAAGCCCGTGAAATGGGATGTGAAGGGCGATGTCGGCATCATCAACATCAACGCCTTTTCGGAAGGGACGGGCGAGTATGTCCGCACCGCCATCGCGGCGATCAAGAAGAAGCTTGGGCATGACCCGCTGGGCTATATAGTCGATCTGCGCGACAATGGCGGTGGCTTGCTGACCGAAGCAATCGACGTGTCGGACAATTTCCTCGATCACGGCGAAATCGTGTCGCAGCGCGGGCGCACGCTTG
This sequence comes from Sphingomonas sp., assembly GCA_046155125.1. Lineage (GTDB taxonomy): Bacteria > Pseudomonadota > Alphaproteobacteria > Sphingomonadales > Sphingomonadaceae > Sphingomonas. The sequence goes on from JBJXEC010000076.1 coordinate 6,129, forward strand.
GCCGGGTCCAGACAGCCTCGGCGACGCCGGGTGACGCAACGGGCGGTCGGCCCGTGGTCGTGCTGGTGAACGCGGGCACAGCGTCGGCGTCCGAGATTGTCGCGGGCGCCTTGCAGGACCATCACCGGGCCATCGTCGAAGGTGTACGCAGTTTTGGCAAGGGATCGGTCCAGTCGCTGTTGCAGCTGGGCCCCAAGACCATCATCCGGCTGACGACCGCCCGCTATTATACGCCGTCGGGCCGCTCGATTCAGGAAGGCGGCATCGACCCCGATTTCATTGTGCCGCAAATCAGCGACCCCGATTACAAGACGCGGCCCGTGTTCCGCGAAGATGACCTGCGCCGCCACCTGATCAACGAGGCCAAGGTCGACAACAAAGTGCTGGAGGAAGATCCCGGGACCGACCCGCGCTTTGCGGCCACGCCGGATGAGTTGAAGAAGCGCAATATCGACGATTTCCAGCTTTATTATGCGCTGCAGACCATCGCGCGGCTCGGCGGGCCGCAACAAGTGGCGGCAATCGACAAGGCAGGCACCCCGCTCCCGCGGCTTGGCGGCGATCCTGACCCGGCAGCGCCCAAGCCCAACTGAGATGGACGCCCGCAGCTTTGCCGCCGCGCGCGGGCTCGCGCTGCTATTGCCACTTGCGCTGATAGCAGGCGCGCTCGGCTCGCAGTTCGTTGGCGGGCTTTACCCTTGCGAAATGTGCCATTGGCAACGCTGGCCACATTACACAGCGATTGCGCTTGCATCACTTGCATTTGCAGTTCCCAGCGCTGCCGCCCGCAAAACAATGGTCGCGCTTGCCGCCTTCGCCATTTTGACGAGCGGCGCGATTGGCGTGTTCCATGCGGGCGTCGAATATCATTGGTGGGAAGGCATCACCACGTGCGCCACCACAACCACCGGGCAAGGCGGGACGCCGGCAGAAATGCTCGCACGTATCATGAACGCGCCCATCGTGCGGTGTGACGTGGCGCAGTGGCGGCTGTTCGGTGTGTCGCTTGCCGGATACAATGCGTTGTTTTCATTGGTAGGTGGGGGTATGATTACGGCCATGCTGGTGCGAAAGAGACGCGTATGACACGGTGGAAACCAGGTGACGGCCGCCACGGAAGCAACGCGATGATCCGGGTCGATCAGGCGGGCGAATTTGGCGCAACCCGCATCTATGCCGGGCAACTGGCGGTGTTGGGGGATCGCGGTGCTGCGGCGCGGCTCATTGCCGGCATGGCCGCACAGGAAGAGCGCCACCAGAAGTTTTTCGACTCGCTGATGACTGAGCGCGGCGTGCGGCCTACGCTATTGCAACCGCTGTGGAGCGCGGCCGGCTTTGCGCTCGGTGCGGTGACAGCGGCAATCGGTCCGGAAGCGGCAATGGCGTGCACCGTCGCGGTCGAGACCGAAATTGACAAGCACTATGCCGAGCAGCTGGAGGCGCTGGGCGATGGTGACCCGCAACTTGCTGGCGCGATTGCCGAATTTCAGGCCGACGAGCAGGAGCACCGCCAGACGGCGCTCGACAGCGGCGCCGAAAACGCGCCTGCCTATCCGGTGCTGAGCGGCATTATCCGGATGGGCTGCCGCATGGCCATTGCCACTGCCAAGCGAATTTGAGACGATATCAGTACTGCGCGTGTCGTTGTGGCAGTCGAGGGAGAATTAAGATGCTGAAGGTTGGACTAGTGGGCCTTGTCGCCGCCGCCGGGCTGTCGCTTGCTGCTCCCGCTGTGGCGCAGGACGCGCCGATCAATGGCGTCACCTATCTTTATGGGCCTGAAGCGAAATGCCCGACCGACCAGCAGGGCAACGAAATCACTGTCTGCGTGCGCCGCCCGGCAAGCGAGCAATACCGTATCCCAAAGGACCTGCGCGAGGGCTCGATCAAACCGCAATATGAGAGCTTTGCGAACAGGCAGCGGGCGCTGGATGACGTCGGGGGGTCTGGCATCGGCAGTTGCACAACGGCGGGGGCTGGGGGCCAAACCAACTGTTCCACCAAGGAGTTCCTTGCCTATCGGGCCGAGAGAAAGGCTCGCGCCGCTGCCAAACGTGCAGAGGCCGCTGCCATCGCAAAATAACCCTTTCCTACGCCCCATTCTGGCGACAAATTGGTCGCCAGCGCGAGGGGGGCACAGCATGGCGAGTTCATCAATTAACGGCGCGCGACCATCGGCATTGTCGGTGGATTGGTATGAAAAGCTGCTGAGCGTGGGCGCCGCGGTACTCTTGTGTTTCGTGATTGCCGCGCTTGTCCGCGGCTACGACCAATGGGCGCAGATACCCCCAATGGTGTGGTTTCACCTCCTGACAATCGGGATTGCGGTCGCGCTGACACCCGTCATGCTGCTGCGTCGACGCGGCGACCAGCCGCACCGCTGGCTGGGGCGCGTGTGGGTAGTCGCCATGCTGCTGACGGCGCTGGGCTCGTTCGCGATCCGCTCCGTGAATCATGGCGGGTTTAGCGTCATCCATTTGCTGTCGGCGTGGACGCTGGTGCAAGTGCCTATCATCTGGTGGAGCGCGCGCGCTCATAATCTCAAGCGACATCGACGCTCGGTCCGGGCGATGGTGACGGGCGCGCTGCTGATCGCAGGGTTTTTTACCTTCCCTTTCAATCGAATGCTCGGGCAGTTCCTGTTCGGATGATGGGGTAGCCGCAAGTGTCGCAGCGTCCCCCGACACCCGCGCAGCACTCAGGTTTCCATCGCGTGCATGATTGGCTAAGCGCTTGGAAACAGCAGCAAGGTTGGCAAGGCGCATGATCGAAAAGATTCTCAGCATATTGGCGGGCTTTACCATCGGGGTGATCTCGACCGGCGGCTATCTGGGCATCGTCGTGCTGATGGCGATCGAATCCGCCTGCATCCCGCTGCCGTCTGAAATTATCATGCCGTTTGCCGGGTATCTGGTTTCGACCGGCCAGCTTGACCTGTATCTTGCAGCGACGGCAGGGGCGATCGGCTGCAATATCGGCTCGATAGTCGCGTATGAGGTGGGCAAGCGCGGCGGGCGGCCTGCTTTTCTGCGCTGGGGCAAGTATCTGCTCATCGGGCCGGGCGAAATCGACGCCGCCGACCGGTTTTTTGCGCGGTTCGGCAATATGGCAGTGCTGATCGGTCGATTGCTGCCGGTGATCCGCTCGTTCATCGCCTTTCCGGCCGGGGTGTCAAAGATGCCGCTGCTCCAGTTCCATATCTACACCTTTATCGGCTCCTGGCCGTGGTGCTTCGGGCTTGCCTGGATCGGCATGGTGCTGGGCGATAAATGGGACAGCGACCCGCGCATCAAGGCCGCGTTCCACAGCGCCGATCTGGTGATCGGCGTGGCGCTGGTGATCGCGGTTGGCCTATATGTGCGGCACAAGCTTAAAGCGCTGAAGCAGACCGGGTAGCGGCCATGGCACGTCGGGCGACTTCCACAGCAGCGGGCGCCGAAACCTGCTATCAACACGCTGGGGCGACATCCAATTCAAAGGCGGGATCCATGTACAAGATCGACATCGACAAAAGCCACGCGCTGATCTCCATTGAGCTTGGCGGCATGCTTTCGGTCGACGAGGTCAACGAATTCGTTTCGGAGCTTGTCCGCCAGGTAATGGCGGCGCGGCTCAGCAGCTATGCGATGCTTATCGATGTTTCGAACTGCCCGGTGCAATCGCAAGACATGGTCAACGCAATGGGCCAGCAACTCGCGAACATGCAGCATGCCCGCGCTCTGGCCGTCGTTACCGGAACCTCGCTTGCCCGGCTGCAGGTGCGCCGCCTGTTCACTCAGCCCTTTACCCGCTTCACCTCCACGCGCGAAGCGGGACTGGCATGGGTATTGGCCGGAAAAGAACCATCGACAACACCCTCGCCAAGTGCCTGAAAAGGGCGGCAAACCAACGCCGGTCATGTCATACGCCGCCTGGGTGCCGAGGCAGCCGGGCATCGCACGCTTGATCGAGGGCTAGTTGGTCCAGTAAATATAGTCCTGGTCTTTGCGCCACGCGGCGTTCAGCGGGACGTCGATCCGCACCGGCGCCTCGATGAGGCCGGGCCAAAGCGGCTTGGGGCTGCCGGCATAGTGGCGCGCGATCAGCGCGGTAAGGCGCGCAACCTCGCCCGGCCGCTGCGCCGAAAGCTCGTGCTGCTCGGTCGGGTCGGTACCGAGGTTGTAAAGCCAGGTCTTGCGCAGGCGGCCGGAAATCTGGAGCTTCCAGTCACCATCGCGCACCGCACGATAGTCTCCGGAGCGCCAGAAGAGCGGCGCGCGGCGCGGGGAAGGCGCAAGGCCGGGCACCACCCCACCGAGCACGTCCACCCCGTCCATCACCCGGTCAGTCGGCACTTTGGCGCCGGTCACTGCCGCAATTGTCGCAAACATGTCGATATGCTGGGCGGGCGCCGTGGCCACGCTGCCGGCAGCAATCTTGCCCGGCCAGCGCATGAAGATCGGCACTCTCAGCCCACCTTCGAAAAATGTCGCTTTCCACCCACGGAACGGCTTGTTGAGATCGGGGATACCATCATACCACGCCCCGCCATTGTCGCTGGTGAAGATGACGAGCGTGTTCTCGTCCAGCCCGAGCGCTTTCAGCTTGGCGAGCACGTCACCGATCCGCCGGTCGAGCTGCCGCACCATCGCGCCATACACGCGCGTGGTGTGGTCCCTGATCATCGGCAGCGCGTCATAATCGGCCTTGGTCGCCTGAAGCGGCGTGTGCGGCGCGTTGTAGGCCAGATAGAGGAAGAACGGCCGGTTGCGGTTCGCCTCGATGGCGGCAAGCGCGTTGTCGGTCAGATAGTCCGTCATATGCCCTTTGGGCTCAAAGCGCTGGCCGTTGTTGAACTGCACCGCATAGGGCGCGTTGGGCCACAGAAATTTGTCGATCGGGTCCCAGGGCAGCTTGGCGTTCACCACATTGGGGTCGCGCTGGTGAAGAAATTTGCTGGCGCCTGCGCGAAAGCCGAGCGATTCATCAAAGCCATGGCCATGCGGCGCCAGCGCATCCGCCTCGCCAAGATGCCACTTACCGAGGTGCACCGTGTGATAACCGCGCGCGCGCAGCGCGTCCGCCACGGTTATTTCAGTGCGCGGCACGCCCATTTCGGCATAGTCGATCAAGTCCTTGTTCAGCTCGCCATGATAGATCACCGGATGGGGGGACGCGGTGCCGCTATGGCTCACTGCCCAGGCAAAGGCGCCTGGCACTGCGGTAAACTCAAACCCGAATCGCGTCGGATAGCGCCCGGTCATCAACGCCGCGCGCGACGGCGAGCACGTGGCATTAGCAGCATAGGCCACCGGAAAGTTGACCCCCTGGCGCGCGATGGCATTGATGTTTGGCGTTTTCACCACACCGCCGGCAATGCCGCCGCCATGCAGCGAAATGTCATTATACCCCAGATCATCAGCGACAATCAAAATCACATTGGGCGGCCGCTGGCCTGGCGCTGGTGCGGCTGGCCCCTGCTGCCACACGACCGGATGATTGGCCGCAATCGGGTTGCGCCATTCGGCAATTAGCCCCGGAATAGCGTATTTATACTGCTGGAACGCAGCAAATCCTGCGGCAACGGCGACACCAGCCGCAAGCAATATGGCGTAGCGCCGCCTCATCCTGCTGATTCCTCGCCAAAACCCAGGATTAACCCCGCCGTCGGTGGAGTCGTACCGGCAACGAGACCGCGATAGGCCTCGGCGACGGCTTGCGCCCCATAACGGTGCGTGATGGTCAACTGGTCCCCAAGCGCGACCACAAAGGCCATGTTGGCGATGGTCGCGCGCCGCATCATTTCACCGGCACCCCATTCGGCATCGCGCTTCTGGATTTGCGATGGCGCAAAGAAGAAGGCGGGCGCGGCACCGGGGAGTGCCTCGCGCAACCGCGGTGCTTCCCAATGGGTTGCGCCCACGCCGATGCTCGCCTTGATATTGTCGCCAAAATGATGGTGGACTGCCGCGAGCACCGCGCTGTCACCCGACATATCAACATAAACGGTCGGCACCGACGCATCGAGGCTATCGACATCGCCGTACAGAACCACCTTGTCATACAGCCCTAGCCCCGTCGTGAACGCCAGGTTTCCGGCAGAGGTCAGCCCGGTTATCGTCGCAGGACGGTCCAGCAGAGCACCAACAAAATGCGCGGTGCCGAAGCCCGTTTTCGACGACGCGCTGCCGATGATGACTTGCTCTGCGCCGAACATCACCATGTCGGCGAGATAGTCGGCGATCAGGTAGGACGTCGTCAGAAGCGGAAACAACAGGCTCCGGGCGTCTGCCATGGCGGCGAGTTCGGCCGGATCATTGGCGGTGAGGGCGTATTGATTGTACACCGGCGGCAGGGCAGCGCGGTGGTCCGACGTGTCAACAAACCCCCGTGCGGAAACCCTGCCCGGTCGCATCACGACATGCGACGCCATTGGCAAAAATCCCCAGAAGCGCGCGCCCACCGGCAAATCATCGCATTGGGATTCGATGACGTCGCCAAAGCCCCAAACGGGCACCACGCCCCATTCGGCATCGACCGGAAAAAATTGCCAATAGCCAATCCGCTCGCCCGCAACGGCATAGCTGATATTGTTCGCGGTCAGCGCAAAGTCGCCGACCCGCACCAGAACCTCGCCCTGGGTGAGCCCTTGCATGGGCGCGTGAGCGACACGGCACTGGGCAATGTCGTTGCGCTTTATCAGCACGCGTTCGATACTCATTTTCGCTTGCTCCTGTTGGGCGGGCCCGATCTAAAGACAAACTGCCAGCGATAATTTGGCATGTACAGTGCCAAGATGCCGCTGTTCCCGCTAAGCCGGAGAGTTGAATGAACCCCTGTTACCGATTGTTCGGCATGCCTGGCTCGCTGTATACCGCAAAAGCACGCAGCTATTTGCGCAAGCAACGGCTTGATGTCGAGGAGCTTCCGGTCGGCCATCCCGATTTCGCAGCGATTGCGCGGCAGGTTGGCCGCTTCATCATGCCGGTTGTCGAGGCGCCCGATGGCGCGATCATCCAGGATACGACCGCGATTATCGACCATGTCGAAAGGTCAGGCGCGGT
>JBJXEC010000077.1:0-3485 GCA_046155125.1 Sphingomonas sp.
TCGTCGATCATGTAGATGGGCTTCAGGCCAAGCTGCCCCAGCCGCCAGTCTGCAATATAGCGGATGTATTTCTTGATTTCCCTGGGCGTCATCCCCGTCACCGGGCCCTGCTCAAAGGCGAGATCAATGAATGCATCCTCCAGCCGCACGGTCGTCTGACAGACATCCATGATGTCGTCCTTCACCGCCTTGGTCAGGCAGTCACGCTCCTTGCAGAATTCGTGAAACAGGCGGATGATGCCTTCGCAGTGCAGGCTTTCGTCACGCACCGACCAGCTGACGATTTGCCCCATGCCCTTCATCTTGTTGAAGCGCGGAAAGTTCATCAGCATCGCGAATGAGGCGAACAACTGCAGCCCTTCGGTAAAGCCACCGAACATCGCGAGCGTGCGGGCGATATCCTCATCGGTATCGACCGTGAACTTCTGCAGATAGTCGTGCTTGTCCTTCATCTCGGCATATTCGAGGAACATGCCATATTCGCTTTCCGGCATGCCAATCGTGTCGAGCAGATGCGAATAAGCGGCGATGTGCACCGTCTCCATGTTCGAAAATGCGGCCAGCATCATCTTGATTTCGGTGGGTTTGAACACGCGGCCATATTTGTCGTGGTAGCAATCCTGCACCTCGACATCGGCCTGGGTGAAGAAGCGGAAGATCTGCGTGAGCAGATTGCGTTCATGCGCGGAGAGCTTCTGCGCCCAGTCGCGGCAATCTTCGCCGAGCGGCACTTCCTCCGGCATCCAGTGGATCTGCTGCTGGCGCTTCCAGAAATCATAAGCCCAGGGGTATTCAAAAGGCTTGTAGGTCTTGCGGGCAGAAAGAAGGGACATGAGCGGTACTTTCCTGTTTTGTCTTGGAACGACGATCTTCAGAGCAACCGGTACAGGCTGAATATTGTGTAGAGCGCGCCAGCGGCGAGCAGGCCATAGCCAAGGAGCCGGCGGCGGCGCCCTTGGCCCGGGCCTTGCGGCACGCGGCCAGCCAGCCCCCTGGATGATCCCGCGATAAAGGTCACCACCATGCCGGCAAAAAGGATGTTCAGGCCAATGATGACGCCGAAAATATCTGCAATACTGGTCAAGCTGACGCGCTCCATTGTGCAAGGAAATAGGCAAAGCCCGCCAGGATCACCGCAAACGCCGTTAACATCGCGCCGGCAATGCGCTTGCCGTAAGTCGCTGGCTCAGTGACGGCCGGCCGGGTGAACACCCAGATGGCCGCGCACGCAAACAGGCTGGCAACGCTTGCCATCACATGCGGCGGGGTGAACAGGCTGGTCGCGTCAGTCACCCGCGCCGCCGGTCGACATAAACGGTGCGGCTGCGATTCGCGCCGACGCCCAGAAACACCACGCCAATGAAATAGCCGACATTATACCAAAGCCCGCTGTTCGGCACAGCATAGACCGCCCAATCGGCCACGAAGAACGAACCAATTGCGGCGACCGGAAAAATGAATCCGTGCCACAGCCCGGGCAGAAATCCGGGAGCGCCGGGCTGCACCGTGCCCGCCGCCTGATGGGCGCAAGCCGAAAGCGCCAGAGCGAGCGCCGCGAGCGCCAGATGACGGGGAGATGGGGTCATGCACAGCCTCCTGCATCCGAAACGTCATTGGCACGTTGTACCATGGAGTCCCACCAAGAGGAGCATCCAAGATGGTCGACGCATCGCAGATCAAGGAACATATGGAAGTTATCGGCGCCGACGGCGTGCATGTCGGCACGGTCGATGGGGTCGAGGGCGCCGAAGGTTCTTGGCGCATCAAGCTTACCAAGGCTGACAGCAGCGCGGGCTTTGCCGGCGAGGACCATGAAGGCCATCACCACTTCATCTCGATGGGGCTGGTCGCTGGCATCGAAGGCGAGCAAGTGCGCCTGTCCGCCAATGCCGATGTCGCGGTGATGTTTGAGGAAGAAGACGACGACAGCGATGATGATGATATCAACGACGCTGATGATGACGACGACATGGACGATGATGACGACGACGACACGGACGACGATGACATGGGCGACGATGACATGGACGACGGCGAAGACCATGCCAGCCGCAACGACCAGGAAGAGGAAAAGGCGTAAGCTGCGCAGGTCGGCCGGGGAGAGCGGCTCCCCGGCCGGCTGCTAAGGCGGCTCATGCCGTCCCTTTGCCCATGGGAAACCCGACCGAGGCCAGCAGCGCCGAACCGGCGACCCCGATCACCACAGCGATGACCGCAACAATCAGCGCGGTAGAGCGACCGCACGGCCAGGCAATTGCCACTATCAGCGACGTCGCCGTCCCTGATCCGTTCTGCGCGATCATCGTAGTGCGGTGATTTTACGGACAAGCCAGCCATTCGTCATAATCCTTTTCGGCCGGCGCGATAACGGGGGCGAGCGCGCGATTGTCCGCCTCCACGCCGCTCGCAACGCCTGCCCGCTGAAGGACCGTGCCGTGCCAATAACGGGGCGCCGCTCCGCCCAACGGTCATGTCTGTGCCGCACGGCAGCGCCCGCCAAAGACGGTTGCCGCTCAAGGGCAGGAATCGCACCAACCGCTGCGACCGGCTCCCGTCGGGCAAGGGACAGTGCGGCACCTTACCGGATTGCCATGATGGATTTGGTCAGCCCGTAAACGCGCTCACGCTCAATCCGTGACTCAGGAAACAGCGCCGCCAATTGCTGCGTGCCCAGCAGTTGCACTGACTGGACCGAGCGCATCGCCGCATCCAGCGTTGCCATCGGTCCGCGAAACCCGCGCTTCTTGGTCATCAGCATCCGCGCGCGCACAATCTCGGGGTACCATTGGAAAAACAGCGTGCGAAAATGCGGCTCCAGCGGAAATCCGAAATAGGGTGTCTGGACGAAATGATGGGGGGCAAGCCGCCTGACTTCATGGGCCATCAACGCCATGCGGGCCCAATCCCCGACATGTTCGATTACGCTGTTGGAATGAACGATATCAAAGCTGTTATCGGCATATTCCGGCATCGCGCAGGCGTTGCCCGGCCGAAGCGCGTAGCAGCCATCGTCGATGGTCGGGGCTTCCAGATTGACGATCGTGAGGTGGAGCGGAAAATCCCGCCACAAATCTTCAACTCCGTGCCAATAGGCCTTGCTGCCGCCAATATCGAGCAGGCGAATGGTTGCCGCGCCGGTGAAATGCCGGCGAAGCTCGTTGAGGAACAGCCCGAAGCGCTGCCGCCGAAAACGGTTATGATCGACCTTTGGGTCAAAGGTTGCATCAGCGCGTGTCGTCGGTTGCGTCTTCGGGTCGAAAACCACAGGATCCGGATCGATGCCTATTGGCAAGCCAGACACTCGTCATAATCCTTTTCGGCCAGCTCGATCTGCTTGAGTTCAGCGGTGTTGTCCGCCTCCACCCCGCCGGCAAAGCCTGCCCGCTGGATGCTCTTGCTGCGCAGATAATAAAGCGACTTCACGCCCAGTTCCCAGGCGCGGAAGTGCAGCATCAGCAAATCCCACTTCTCGACATCGGCCGGAA
>JBJXEC010000078.1:0-37400 GCA_046155125.1 Sphingomonas sp.
ACAGCAGGATCAGCGGCGGCGGCGCCCCCTTTTGCTGTTGCGCAAGTGCCGCGCGGGTCGACGCCATTGGCTGCACTGGCGGCAGCTGAAGCCCGGTTTGCTTCAGCGCGTCGGCAAGCGATGTGCCTTTGTTGATCTTGGCAACGGCATCTGCGGCAATCTTCCGGGCGACGCCGCGCGCGCGATCAATGGAAAAATCCCGGATCAGCACGTCTTTCAGTTGCGCGACAGGCGGCGGCGCTGCGGGCACAATCCGCTCCAGCGCCACAACGGCAAAGCTGCCGTCAGGACCAGCCGATACGAGTTGCGGATCGTCGCCCTGTTCCGCTGCGAAAGCGGCTTTCAGCACTTCGGTGAGCCTGGCATCTGGCGTCGCTTTGGGATCAGCAATATTGCGGCCATCGGCAAGCAGGGGCGGCGTGGTTACGGGCTGGAGCTTCTGGTCCGCAACAATCTCGGCAAAGGTCGCGTTGTTGCCGATGGCATCGTCGATTTTGTCATGGGACGCGGCGAGTGCGGCTTGCAGTTTCTGCGCCGTCAATTGCTTGATGATGTCACCCCGCACTTGCGCAAGCGACCGGGCAGCAACTTTCTCGATGCCGTCGATACGGATCACTGCCCAACCCAGCGGGGATTGCAGTGGGCCGACAAGGGCATCCTTGGCGCCGCCAAAAACCGCATCGGCAATCGCGGCGTTGGTCTGCTCGCCATAGGGCTTGCGTTCCAGCCCGGTCAGTTTCGCGGCTTCAAGCCCGGCCGCCGTTGCAGCCGCCTCGAGCGATGCGCCAGTCTTGACCTTGGCCGCAAGCCTGTCCGCCGTGGCTCTGTCGGCCACCACGACTTGCGATACGCTGCGCTTTTCGGTGGCTGCATAAAGGGCGGCGTTGGTGGCATATTGCTTGCTGATGTCGGCCTCGCTCGGCGTCGCGGCGGCAGCGAGCAGGTCCGGGGAGATGATCGCATAGCGGACTTGGCGGCGCTCAGGGATAGTATAGCGAGCGACATTGCGCCGGAAGAACGTGCTAAGCTCGGAGTCGGTTGGCGTAGCGCCCGCGCCCACGGAGCGTGTAGGAATGAAGCCAATTTGCCCGGTGCGCTGCTCCAGCAGCAGCGAGGCATAGGGCAGCGCAAGCTGGCTTGGCACTTGCGAGGCACCGATTGTTGGCGCCGTGAGGAACCGCGTCATCGTGTCCCGTGCGAAATCCTGCCGGATCCGCGCATCGGTAAGGCGCCGCTCGGATAGCAGCCGCTCATAGGTAGCCTGGCTGAACTTTCCGTCTGCCCCTTGCAGCCCGGGGATGCTCGCAATTTGACCGTCCACCGCCTTTTTGCTGATGACCATTCCTTGATTCTGGCCGAATTGCTGAATGGCCAGCGAGTTAACTAGCCGTTCCAGCGTGCCTTCAAAGCCGCCTCCGGCCACGAACTGGGTGATGTCGAGCGTTGGCTGCTGCTGGCGGAAGTTTTGCATCTCCTCTTGCACGCGCGCTTTCAAATCGGCGCCTTGCACCGATTCAGCGCCCACGCTCACGATGCCGCTGCCCGAAGTTGCCGTTAAGCCCGCTGTGCGCAGGCTCGACACGTCGCCGCCGATAAAGGCGAGCGCGATCAGTATCAGCACCGCAAAGGAGACGATTATCCCAACCCGCGAGTTGATGAGGCGACGGAAGAAAGTGAGCATGCAGCGGGCGACCGATCAATTGAAAAGGCAAAGCGAAGCGTTGCTTTAGGAGCGCTTTCGGCGGGCATCAAGCTTGTGCGACAGCGCTGGCCCGTTAAGTCTGCCTCGGCACAAAGCCACAGGAGCAAATATGCGGCGCACGTTGATTGCGGGAAACTGGAAGATGAATGGCAGCCTGGCTGCGCTCGGCGAGCTGGATGCGATCGCCGATTGCGCCGCCGCGCATTCATGGCTTGATGTCGCGGTCGCGCTGCCGGCCACATTGATATGCCCCGCCGTCGCTCGCGTGCCAACGCTCGCGATTGGCGGGCAGGATGTCCATGACGCTGAGTCAGGGGCTCACACCGGTTGCTTGTCAGCCGCCATGCTGAAAGAGGCAGGTGCCCGGTTCACCATTGTTGGACATAGCGAACGCCGCGCTGATCAGCATGAAACCAGTCAGGATGCCTGGGCAAAGGCAGAGGCGGCGCACCGGCACGGCCTTGGGGTCATCCTCTGTGTGGGTGAAACCGAGGCGGAGCGCAATGCCGGGCGCGCCGCGCGCGTTGTGCAGGCGCAGATCGAAAAATCGGTGCCTGAGGCAGCGACCGGAGACTGGCTGACATTGGCCTATGAGCCGCGCTGGGCGATTGGCACCGGCCGCACGCCGACGCTGGATGACATTGCCGAAGTGCACGCGATTGCGCGGGCCAAGCTGCGCACGCTCGTTGGCGATGCGGCCGACGGCATCCGCATTCTCTATGGCGGCTCTGTGACCGGAGCCAACGCTGGCGATATCCTTGCAGCAGCAGATGTCGATGGCGCGCTGGTGGGCGGCGCCAGCCTTACGGCCGCAAAATTCCTGCCGATTATTTCGGCTGCGTCGTCAATCGCCGGTGTGATAGACCCCGATGCACCGGTCGGTTGACGGGCGATGGGAGAAGCTCACATGACAACCGAACTTTATTGGTTAACGCTTACACTGCTGATGACGGCGTTGTTTGCTTTTCCCTATGTTCTCAATCGTATCGGCGTACGCGGGCTGATGGGCGCCATGTCGGGCACGCGGCCGGAAAATGGCGGCGACCACGCCCTGTGGGCCCAGCGCGCGATGGGCGCGCATCGCAATGCTGTGGAAAATCTCGTGCTGTTCGCGCCTGCCGTCCTCATTGCCCACGCGCTGAACCTGTCAACGGGTGCCACCAAAACGGCCGCGATGGTTTATTTCATCGCGCGGCTTGTCCACTATGTGGTGTATGTGCTCGCAGTCCCCGTCGCACGCACCCTGGCATTTGCGGCCGGGCTTGGCGCGACGTTTGTGTTCTTGGTCGCCATTCTCGGCGCGGCTTAGGCAAACCGGCTTTTCAACACCGACCAGACCGCTCTCAGACCCAGCGCGTCACCGCCTTTTGGGCGTCCGGGTTTTGCGCTCGGGCGCCAGGCAAAGGTATCAAGATGCGCCCAAGGTGTGTTGTCCGGCACGAATCGGCGCAGGAACAAGGCGGCCGTCACTGCACCGGCAAAACCGCCATCGGGTGCGTTGACCAGATCGGCAATGTCGGACTTCAGCATCTCGTCATAGCCGTCCCATAGCGGCAATCGCCACAGCGGATCATCGACTGCCGCGCCCGCCGCGAGAAGCTCTGCTGCAAGCGCGTCGTCATTGCAGAAGGTTGCCGGCAAATCCGGCCCGAGCGCGACCCGTGCCGCACCGGTGAGCGTGGCAAAGTCGATGATGAGCGCAGGCTCTGCTTCGCCTGCCTTGGTGAGCGTATCGCCAAGGATCAGCCGCCCTTCGGCATCGGTATTGGTGTTCTCGACGGTGAGGCCAGCGCGGGTGCGGAGCACGTCGCCGGGGCGAAAGGCGTTGCCAGCTATCGCATTTTCAACCGCCGGCACGAGGAGATGGAGCCTCAGCTTAAGCCGCGATTGCATGATGAGCCCGGCCAGCGCCAGCGCATGCGCGGCACCGCCCATATCCTTCTTCATCAGGCGCATGCCAGCGGATGGCTTGATGTCGAGCCCGCCCGAATCGAAGCACACCCCCTTGCCGATAATGGCGACGCGAGGATGGGCCGGGTTTCCCCATTCCAGCTCGATGAGGCGTGGTGCGCGATCGCGCGCTGCGGCTTGCCCGACCGCGTGGATCATTGGATAGCCCGTGGTCAGCGCATCGCCGCGCGTGACCGTTAGCGTTGCGCCATGCGCCTTGGCGAGATCGCCGGCTTCCGCCTCAAGCTCGGCCGGGCCAAGATCGCTGGCGCCGGTGTTCACCAGGTCGCGGACATTGGCCGTGGCGACCGCGAGCAACACGGTCTCGTCGATCCGCGCTGGCGACGGGCTCAGCAGAACGCGCGGGCCGGCACCCTCCATCTTGCGGTACCGGTCGAACCTGTGCTGCGCCAGCAGCCAGCCAAGCGCTGCATTGCCAACGTCACCGCCCGACAAGCGATAGTGGCCCTCGGGCAGATTCTCGGCAAGTTTCGCAAGCGCCCAGCAATCGAGCTGCTCCGGATCGGCCACGACCAGCAAAGCAGACCAATCCTCCGCCGTGTCGCCGGGGATGGTGGCCATGGATTGCGGCGTCGCGGTTAGCCGTTGCGCAGCAGCCGCCGCCCGCGCGCGTGGTGGCTGGACTGATAGCCAGGCGTCGAAATCGGCCGCCTTGACCAGATTGATGGTGCGCGCCTCCTGGCCCTTGTCGGGCAGCAGCAGCGCCGCGAAGTCACTTCTCGTCATTGCGCGGGCTGCACCAGGAACTGCTCATAGCGAGGGTTCTCACCCATCTCGCTGTACGTGATGATCTGGAGCCTTTTGTCGCCATAATTGACGCGGTAGTTGCGGTTGACGAAGCCACCCCGCAAGCGCGGGCGCCCTTGCGCCTCGAAGGTCTGCGGTTCACCCAGCGCCGACAACGAGGATTTGTAATCACCAAGCGCTACGGGCGTGAAGTAGAAGTTCATATCGTCGGTAAGCACTGCCCGATCGAGCGTACCGGCGCGAAGCATGTCGAACACGCGACGCGCGCGCGCTGTTTCTGCCGCGTCGCTCGTCGCCGCCGAAACTTTGGCGGCGGGCAGAATGACCGCGGCGATTTCCTGCGCAATATTTTGAAAGGCGTCGCTGAAGTCGCTGTTGACGAGCACGACAATCGCGGCCTTGTCATCGGGATAGACAATGTTTTCCGACAGGAACCCGACCGCTTCGCCGCTATGTTCAACAAAGTGGCGGCCACCGCGCGTTACGCTTACGACGCCCAGCCCATAGCCATTGTCCTTGCCGTCGCCATATTTGACGGGCGTTTCCTGCGCTGCCCATTCAGCGGGCGTGAGAAGGGTGCGGTTCATCCGCGCTATGTTCCATTTGGCAAGGTCGCTGGCGGACATCGCGAGTTCGCCCGCCGCGAACAGCCAGCCTTTGGCAGCCGGTTTTTCCGGGCGCACCGGGCCAAGGGCGAACCGTTGATAGCCTTGCGGATAGCCCGGCCCCACGGCCAGATCCTGGTCGATCGCCGTCATCCCAAGCGGCTTGAACACGCGCGCCTGAAGATAGTCGAGCAGCGACACGCCTGCCACGCGCTCCACGATCATGCCGGCAACGACATAGCCGGTGTTCGAATATTGCCACTGCGTGCCGGGCGCGAAATCAAGCGGCTTCTTGGCCCACCGGTCGACAATGCCCTGCGGCGTGGTGGGTGTTGCCATCAACGGGAAGCTGTAATCCTGCGGCCAATAATCTTGCAGGCCAGACGTGTGGCTGAGCAATTGCCGGATAGTTATCTTGTCGCCTTGCGTGATGCCGGGCACGAACTTGCTGACGGTATCGTCAAGGCTCAGCTTGCCGTCACGCTGCAACATCAACAGCGCGGCAGCGGTAAATTGCTTCGAGACCGACGCAATCTGGTACGGCGCATCGGCCCGCGCCACGCCTTGCGTTTCCGACTGTTTGCCATAGGCCTTGGCGAACACCAGCTTGCCGCCGCGGACCAGCGCAACCGATGCGGAGGGTACGCCAGTCGCGGCCAGATTGTCGGCAACGATCTTGTCGATTTGTACGCGTTCGGCAGGCGTAATTTCCTGCGCAGCAAGCGGCGCTGCCCAGACGAGCGATAGGGCAATCAGAACTTGTTTCAGCACGGCGCGGTTGCTCCTGAAATGGCCGGAGGGCGAGCAATGACTGTTTCAGATCGCCGCGCGAATGAAAAGCAGCTTGTGGTGCCTACGCTACCGGCACGCCGAACAGATCATGCTCGTCAGCATCTTCGATCGTCACGCTGATGATATCGCCCGGCGCCACGTGCCCGGCGTCGCGCAAATGCACCTCGCCATCGATTTCGGGCGCGTCAGCCTCGCTGCGCCCGGTGGCACCGCCGGTTTCCGCATCAACAGCATCGATAATAATGGGCAGCGTCCGGCCGATCTTGCGCGCAAGCTTCTCGGCGGAAATCCGCGCAGTGAGGGCCATCAGCCGGGCGTACCGTTCTTCCTTCACAGGCTCTGGCACAGGGTCGGGCAGGGCGTTGGCGGCCGCACCCTCGACGGGCTCAAACCGGAACGCGCCGACCCGGTCGAGCTGCGCCTCTTCCAACCAAGCCATCAAATAGGCAAAGTCATCCTCGGTCTCGCCGGGAAAGCCGACAACAAAGGTCGATCGGATGGTGATATCCGGGCAAATCTCGCGCCATGACTTGATGCGTTCGAGCACCCGGGCCTCGTTTGCCGGGCGCTTCATCGCGCGCAACACCGAAGGGCTCGCATGCTGGAACGGGATGTCCAGATAAGGGGTGACCAACCCGTCAGCCATGAGCGGAACAACGTGATCGACATGCGGATAGGGGTATACATAATGGAGGCGTACCCAGGCGCCCAATGACCCGAGCTCGCGGGCAAGGTCTGTCATGTGCGCACGCACCTCGCGGCCGTGCCACGCGCGCGGCTGGTGTCGGATGTCGACGCCGTATGCTGAGGTATCCTGGCTGATGACCAGCAGTTCGCGCGTGCCCGCCGCCACCAGCTTTTCGGCTTCGCGCAAAATAGCATCGGGCCGGCGGCTGACGAGATCGCCGCGAAGCGACGGTATGATGCAGAACGCGCAGCGATGGTTGCAGCCTTCTGAAATCTTGAGGTAGCTGTAATGGCGCGGGGTCAGCTTCAGCCCGCTCTCTGGCACCAGATTGAGGAACGCATTGGCCGGCATTGGGGCCGCGTCGTGCACTGCGCCGACAACCTCTTCATATTGATGCGCGCCAGTGACTGCGAGGACCTTGGGGAATTTTGCGCGGATCATCGCCGCTTCCTTGCCCATGCAGCCGGTTACGATAACGCGGCCGTTTTCGGCAATCGCCTCACCAATGGCATCCAGCGATTCCTCCTTGGCCGAATCAAGAAAACCGCAGGTGTTGACGAGAACGACGTCCGCTCCGGCATAATCGGCCGACATCTGGTAGCCGTCGGCGCGTAGTTTGGTCAGAATGCGTTCGCTGTCGACGAGGTTCTTGGGGCAGCCAAGCGAGACCATGCCGATTTTCGGCGGGGAGGGGAGGAGCGTTGCCATGGGAGCCATGTCCTGTAACGCCGTTGAGGCACGTTTCCTAGAGTGATGGTCATGCAGATTCACCGGCTAGTGGCTCATCCGGCCAATCCCAGCGACGCGGTTGACGAAGTGATCGCCACGATCCGTCGCCGCGAGCATTTTCTGTTGGTCGGCTTCAGGCCGCTTGGCAGGCGCGACGAGATCGCGTGGCCGGCCGCGCAGGCGCCAGGCGTGAGCGACGGGCTGTGGCGACACACATGCTTTGAGGCATTTGTCAGCGCACCCGGCAGCAGGGGCTATGTCGAGCTGAACATGGCCCCGTCAAGCCGCTGGGCGGCCTATCGGTTCGACGACTACCGTGCTGGCATGCGCCCGGCAGAAGCGGCGCCGACCGGGCGGTTTGTCTGGCGGCGCGCGGTGGGCGTGCTGCGCACGCGGTGGGACATGGCCGAACTGCCGCATGATGCCGATTGGGAGCTGGGGCTGAGCGCGGTCATGGAGACACGCGACGGATCGAAAAGCTATTTCGCGCTTGCCCATGCGGCGGGCCCGCCGGATTTCCACAATCGGGATTGCTTTACGGCGACGCTCCCGGCACCAACCGACACATGAAATTCGGTATTGATCGCTTGCTCGCTGACCCGCTTTTGCGCACGCCGCTGGCGGGAAAGCGCGTGGCCCTGCTCGCTCACCCGGCCTCGGTCGCTGCAGATCTGACGCATAGTCTTGATGCCCTTATCGCGTGTGGCCTGAACGTTACCGCGATGTTCGGGCCGCAGCACGGTGTGCGAGGCGACTTGCAGGACAATATGATGGAGTCGCCCGACTTCACTGATCCGGTTTACGACATCCCGGTGTTTAGCCTTTACGGCGAGGTCCGCCGCCCCAGCGGGCAATCGATGGGCACGTTCGATGTGATGCTGGTCGATCTCCAAGATCTTGGCACGCGGATCTACACCTTTGTTACGACGCTGCTTTATGTGCTGGAGGCAGCGGCGCAGCACGGCAAGTCGGTCTGGGTACTCGATCGGCCGAACCCTGCGGGCCGCCCCGTTGAAGGGCTGAAGCTACGCGCGGGTTGGGAGAGTTTTGTGGGCGCAGGGCCTATGCCCATGCGGCACGGAATGACGCTGGGCGAACTCGGCCATTGGTTTATCGCGCACTACAAGCTTGACGTTGATTACCGCGTGATCGCCATGGACGGCTGGGCGCCCAGAGACGCGCTCGGATATGGCTGGCCAGCCGACCGTGTTTGGATCAACCCCAGCCCCAATGCGCCCAATCTCAATATGGCGCGCGCCTATCCCGGTACCGTGATGCTGGAAGGAACGACGTTGAGCGAGGGTAGGGGCACCACGCGCCCGCTGGAGCTGTTCGGCGCACCCGATATTGTCGGGCGCGATGTCATCGCAGCCATGCATGCCCTTGCACCCGAATGGCTGAAGGGCTGCACGTTGCGCGATATCTGGTTTCAGCCCACATTTCACAAGCATGTCGGGGCTCTGTGTAACGGTGTCCATATTCATGCCGAGGGGCCGGGCTATGACCACGCCGCCTTCCGCCCGTGGCGCGTGCAGGCGCTTGCCTTCAAGGCGGTTCGCACATTGTACCCGGATTATGATCTGTGGCGCGATTTTCCCTATGAGTATGAATTCGGCAAACTGGCGATCGACGTCATCAATGGCGGGCCGGGCCTGCGCGAATGGGTGGACGACAGGGCGGCGACTGCGGCGGATTTCGATTTGGCATCGGCCACTGACGAATCGGCATGGTCGAAGCTGGCCGAATCATTTTTGCTGTATAGCGGATAGCGTGCCGCAATTGGCGGCCACTGCGCGGCAATCCCTCCTGGGAGCCTGAAATTGATCGACTTTGCGTGCCACGTTTTCCTCGGCACCCTGAATCGTCTCAGAGCCAACCGTCGCTGAAAGACCTTGCGCCGACAAACGCCAAAACGTCCCAAATTGGCAGCGTCAGCAAAAGCCAAAGCCAAAGCGCATTGTCCATTACCGCTTGCGTGTCAGCTCGCGCATCGCTTCATCGAGCCCGCCA
Source organism: Sphingomonas sp. (assembly GCA_046155125.1). Lineage (GTDB taxonomy): Bacteria > Pseudomonadota > Alphaproteobacteria > Sphingomonadales > Sphingomonadaceae > Sphingomonas. Next base: position 9,245 of record JBJXEC010000078.1, read on the forward strand.
AGGGTCAGCGGATACATGCGATCGGTCATCAGTTCGCGGATAATGCGCACGCTTTGGGAATAACCCCATTGCTCCTCGCGGACCGGGTTGAGCCACACCGCCGCTGGGTAGGTGGTCGTCATCCGGTGAAGCCAAACCGCCCCGGATTCTTCGTTGAAATGCTCAACCGAGCCGCCCGGATGCGTAATCTCATAGGGGCTCATCGAGGCGTCCCCAACAAAGATCAGCTTATAGTCATGGCCAAATTTGTGGAGCACATCCCACATCGGCGTGCGCTCGGAAAAGCGGCGGCGATTGTCCTTCCACACGCCTTCATAAGGGCAATTGTGGAAGTAGAAGAACTCCAGATTTTTGAACTCGGTGGTCGCGGCCGAAAACAGCTCCTCGCACAGCTTTACCCAAGGGTCCATCGAACCGCCAACGTCGAGGAACAGCAGCAGCTTGACGGCATTGTGGCGCTCGGGCCGCATGACGACGTCGAGCCAGCCCTGCCGCGCGGTGCCATCGATCGTGGCGTCAATATCGAGCTCATCGGCCGCCCCTTCTCGGGCGAAGCGACGCAGCCGCCGCAGGGCAATCTTGATGTTGCGGGTGCCAAGCTCGCGCGTGCTGTCGAGGTTCTTGAACTCGCGCTGGTCCCACACCTTCAGTGCGCGCTTGTGCGTGCTTTCGCCGCCAATGCGAACGCCCTCGGGGTTGTACCCAGAATTACCATAAGGGCTGGTGCCGCCGGTGCCGACCCATTTGTTGCCGCCCTGATGCCGGCCTTCCTGCTCTGCCAAGCGCTGCTTCAGCGTCTCCATGATCTCGTCCCAGGAGCCGAGCGATTTGATCGCCTCCATCTCTTCAGCGGTCAGATATTTTTCAGCAACCGCGCGCAGCCACTCTTCTGGAATGTCCGCATTTGCCGCGGCAAAGCTCGTCGCGATGCCGCGAAACACCTTGGCAAATACCTGATCGAACCGGTCGAGAAGCCCTTCGTCCTTCACATAAACCGCGCGGGAGAGGTAATAGAAATCCTCCGGCGTCCGCTCGATAACCTCGCGGTCAAGTGCTTCGAGCAGGAGGAGGTGTTCCTTCATGCTGGCGGCAATGCCGGCTCCGCGCAGTTCATCGAGAAAATTCAAAAACATTACGCGCCATCCGCCATCAAGCTGCCGCCAGTTCTAGCGATTGCGACCGGCCCCGCAAAGTTAATCTTGCATTAGCCAATGTTCGTTAACCAAAGGCCGATGGGGGACCAGTTTTCGATGGCAGATGCCGCCGCAATCGAGAAGATTATTGCCGACGTCGCGCGGTCGTGCGGCGCATTGGTCATGGAATGTGCCGATGTCGGCGGCCATGTCGCGCGCGTGTCCGAACGCAAGGACCAACGCATCGCCGAGCTTGACCGGATTGACGCGCTCGCCGAAACGCTGGCCCAAGACCAGCGCAAAGTGTCCGCCGCCATCGAACAGGCCCGGCGCCTCTCGGGTGAGGTCAAGGACAAGCTGACGCAGGGGCGCGAATCGATTTCGGATTCGATTGCCGGGTTTACCGACATCACCGATCTTGTGCTTGGCCTTGGCAACCGCATGGAACGGATGGTGAATGCGCTCGCTCAGGTGCAGCAAGTGTCGCAGCTTATCTCCGGAATCGCGCAGCAAACCAATATGCTGGCGCTGAATGCGGCAATCGAGGCTGCGCGCGCGGGCGAAGCAGGCAGCGCCTTTGCCATCGTCGCCACCGAGGTCAAAAAGCTCGCACAGCACACGCGCGAGGCAACCCAGCGGATCAATGACACGGTCGCCGCATTGGCCGCCGAAGCAAGCGTGTTTGGCGAGGAGATTTCGGTCGGCGTTGCGCAGAGCCGCGAGGCGACGGCAGATTTTGCCGCGATTGAAGCAACCGTTGCCGATATTGGCAGCATCGTCCAGTTGGTCGACGAGCAGACCGCAGGCATTGCCAGCAGCGCGTCCGACATGCAGGGCAGCATCGCGGCTGTGCAGGCTGAAATGGTCGATTCCTCCAACGCAACCAGAGCCGATGGTCTCGCGCTGCGCGATGCCCGCACGCGGCTGGAAAAGCTCGAAACCGTTGCGAACATCATGCTCGATCAGCTGGCAAGCAGCGGTGCGCCGATTGATGACAGCGAGTGCATTGAGGTCGCAAAACAGGTGGCGACTGAAATCACCGAGGTCGTTGAAGCGGGCATTAGGCGCGGCGAGATCAGCATCGACGACGTGTTCGATGTCGATTATCGCCCCGTGCCAGCTAGTAACCCCAAGCAGTGCACCACGCGCTTCAACGACTTTGCCGACCGCCACATCCGCCCGGTTCTTGATCGCGTGATGAACTCGGTCGAAAAGTCGATTGGCTGCGTTGTCACGGACATCAACGGCTATCTTCCGACGCATCTTTCGCTGCGTTCCCAGCCGCAAGGCGCAGATCCCGAGTGGAACAACACCTGGTCGCGCAACCGCCGACCAATGGGCCTCGACGCCTCCACCCAGCGCGCGGTCGACAGCAACGCGCCGGCTATGCTCAACTGTTACCGCATGGAGCTGGGCAATGGGGAGTTTCTCCCGCTCAAGAACGTGTTCGTGCCGTTGACCTTTTGTGGCCGTCGCTGGGGCAATTACGAACTGGCCTATGTTGACCAGCTGTCAACCACCGCGCAGTCGATTTCAGCAGAAGCGCTTGATGCCAGCCTCAGGCGGATGCGCAGCGGGGCCCAGGCGATCGCCGCCTAGCGGGCATAAACGTCAATTAGCGCGCCGACATAATCCGGTGCCGCTGCCGTCACGTCATGGGCGGCGGTTTTGGCGGAAGCGTAGATGAACCCGTTGATCGGGTAGCTCGAGCTGCCAAGGCCATCATTGTCGCGGTACCACACCCGCACCAGGCTCCAATCGCCCGCAGGTGACACGTCCGTCAAGGTCACGTCCTGCTCGACATGGCCGCGCGCGCCGCCAATGCGGGACCAGTTGGCATGAGTAATCATCGCCACGCGCTTGTCGATAACCCGGCTGATGACAGCGACGTGCCCCAGCGGGAGCTTCGACGTTCGGGCAAACACGATGACGGCGCCCGCGCGCGGCCGATCACCGCGCGCGTAATGGCCATTGGCCTTGTCCCACCAGGTCCAGGCATCGCCATAGATTTCGATACCGGAAGCTGCGCGGGCAAATGGCACACATTCACCGACATATCCCAGCAGCGATGCCGACGCCGGGGCCGCGGCCGCCAGCGACGCGGCGGCGACAGCTAAGAGAGCGAGGAACCTGGACATGCAGCGTGTTATGGCATGCTGCGCTTTTCCGAAGCGTGGGGATGTTTGGTTAACAGGTGCTGTTAATCGCGGTCGGCGCGAGGGCGTGTTGTCGGGGCGTGCAGCAGCGAAACAAGTACGAACGAAACGATCATCAGCAGATACCATGCGCCGAGCTTTTCCGGCGACACCAGTCGCCAGCCATCGGCCTGGTTGGGATAGGTCCAGGCGCGTGCGAAAGTGCCGACATTTTCGGCGAGCCAAATGAACACCGCGACCAGAAACCAGCCGATAAGGAGTGGCATGGAGCGCTCCTTGTGAAATGGCGTGAACATGACTTTGGTACGCCAGAAAAGCAGCGTGGTTGCCGCAAACAGACCCAGCCGAAGGTCCGGCAGCCAATGATGCGCAAAGAAGTTCACGTAAATCGCGCAGGCTAGCGCAATCGTGGTCCAGCGCGGCGGATAATGGGGAAAGCGAAAGGCGAATATCCGCCAGACCCGCGCGATATAGCTCCCCACCGCTGCATACATGAACCCGGAAAACAGCGGCACCGCGCCCAGGTGGAGGACGCTAGGCTCAGGATAAGTCCAGCTTCCGGAGGCGGTTTTGAACAGTTCCATGACGGTGCCGACGATATGGAACGCTAGGATTACCCTAGCTTCCTCGAGACTTTCTAGCCGCAGCACCAACATGCTCAGCTGAATGCAGATCGCCGCCAGCGTCAAAAAGTCATAGCGATAGAGCAAGGGATCGGCAGGATAAAACAGGTGCGTGCCAAGCAGCAGCGCGAGCATGAGTGCACCGAACAGGCACGCCCACCCTTGCTTGAAGACGAACAGCGCGAATTCATACAGCGCAGCCGCCGGCCCGCGCGTCGGTTGCGCTGCCTCCAGCCGCGCCCGAACCCGGGCAAAACGGGTCGCGCCAGTGGCGGTTGGGTCGCTCAGGCCTTGTTCTGCTGCCGCTTGGCCATGAATGCGAGCCGCTCGAACAGCATCACGTCCTGTTCGTTTTTCAGCAGCGCACCATGCAGTGGCGGTATGGCCTTGGTGGGATCGCGATTTTGCAGCACGTCGAGCGGCATATCCTCGTTGAGCAGCAGCTTCAGCCAGTCGAGCAATTCCGATGTGCTTGGCTTTTTCTTCAGGCCGGGTACCTCGCGGACGTCGTAAAATATGTCCATCGCTTTCGACACAAGCATCCGCTGGATACCGGGAAAGTGCACATCGATGATCGCCAGCATCGTCTCCCGGTCGGGGAACTTGATGTAGTGGAAAAAGCACCGGCGCAAAAAGGCGTCAGGCAATTCCTTTTCGTTGTTCGATGTGATGACCACGATTGGCCGGTCGACCGCTCTCACCGTCTCCTTGGTTTCGTAGACATGAAATTCCATCCGGTCGAGTTCCTGCAACAGATCATTGGGGAACTCGATATCGGCCTTATCGATTTCATCGATCAGCAGCACGGGGAGCTTGGGTGCGGTAAACGCCTCCCACAGCTTGCCCCGGCGGATATAGTTGGAAATGTCATGGACCCGCGCATCGCCAAGCTGCCCGTCGCGCAGGCGGGCAACGGCGTCATATTCGTAAAGGCCCTGTTGCGCTTTCGTCGTCGATTTGATGTTCCACTCGATGAGCGGGGCGCCAACGGCGGCTGCGATTTCGTGCGCGAGCACAGTCTTGCCGGTGCCGGGTTCCCCTTTGACCAGCAGCGGGCGACGCAGCGTGACAGCGGCGTTGACCGCAACCTTCAAATCGTCGGTTGCGACATAGTTCTCGGTGCCTTCAAAGCGCTGCATGCGTCCATCCCCGGTTTCGAATATCGGGTTTGGAGATAGAGGCAATCAACCCGGCAACGCAAGCGGTGGGTTGGTTGGGCGGTGCCGCTGAGTCAGAGTGGCTCGCGGGCGCTCGCGCGCGCATCAAGCAAGTCCCAGAGCCCACGGTGCTGGGCAAGCATTTGTTGCACCGCGAAACTTATGGCGCGCTCGATCGCTGGCGTGCGGTCAATCGCGGAGACCATCGCCGCGGTGGCGGCGTCACCGGGGAGCGTGCATGCGGGCGAGTCGACTCCAAAACGCGTCGCCGCAGCGTCAAGGATCAGCCGCACCGCGGCCCAATCCATGACCAGTGCAATCGCGGCGCCAATCGCGCAGCCAGCGCGGTCGGACTGGGCGAGCATGTTAACCGCATGGCGCTGGGCAGCGATGGTGTTTTCCGATTCCGCATGGCCTGGAGTCGACGGGAGCGGGCCGCCGGCGGACGCCAGCTTGGCGAGGAACGCGCGCTCGGTCGCAAAGCCAGTCGTTGCTGTCTCAAGCCACGCCAGCGCCGCCGGGTGATGATCGTGCGCAAGCGCATGGTCAATAACGCCGGGCAGCCGACCGTGCAGGAGGCACCAGGCGTGAACCACATCGGCCACGTCGCGGGCGGGGATCAGCGGGCGCCTGAGCACGGCACTTAGGGGATGGGTTGCCGTGCCATCGGCACCCACGAGCGCGCGGATGACGGCCCATGGTGTGCTCACCGAGACGATCTTCGCCGGTTCTGAAACCATTTCCCATACATCCCAAAGCGTGTCGCCCGGATCGGCCCGAAGCTAACCTTATCGGGACCTTCCTATACCGAAGCACGTAAAGACGAGGTTTATGGGGCCTTAAGTCCTTCTAAACCGGCCGCGTGGACGACTATCATCGCAATCGACGTGACAGTGCCGCAGTGCCGTATCGCGCTTAGGCCAATCGTCACCGGGACGGCGCCCGCGTGCCTGGTGTGCAGCGCTGCTGATACCTGCCCGGCGCCACCCTCCTGAATGACACGTTCAACGGCGTGGCCAAAACGCGCGCGGTCCGCGATGTCGAGCAATGTTGCAAAGCGGGCGCCAGCCAATGCCGCGCTGGACAAACCGGTCAATCTGGTCAGCGACGCCGAAACGTTCTCGACATAGCCGCGCAGGCTGAGTCGCGCCGACGCCGCCACGCCGCTTGCCACAATAGCCTGCTCCTGAGCATCGGCTGCGGCGCGTGCATCCTGAAGGTCGTCGACGGCGGACGCATCCTGCGCGACGATTGCAACACCAATCGGGTGCGGGTGAAGCGTCAGCAGCAGTCGCCGACCAGTATAACGCGCCGGTGCAGCATCCACATCTTCGGCATGTCCAGTGGCGACGACGCGGTGGATTGCATCGCTCAGCCGCTCCAGTGACGATCCGTCCGCAAGCGCAGCGAGCGACGAGCCCTGCGCGTGTGCCCGCCCGAAATAGCGCTCTGCGGCCGCGCTCATCGCGACCACCTCCATGGCAGGGTCGCAGATGACGACCAGCTGCGGGGTGAGCGCAAGCAGCGCCTCGAATGACGCGTTGGCGCTTGCTGCCCGGCTGCCCTCATGCGGCGCACACAACGCCTGCATGATCTCAATCGACGCAAGCACGAAGCGAGGGCGTCCACGATGCAAAATATAAACCGGCTGTTGGATGGCCCGATCCTGCCAGCTACCGAAATGGCGCACCAGCGTGGACGCGGTGACGACATGGCCAGAGTCCGGTAACAGCGCGTCAGCGGGCGCTTTTCCGGGCTTTAGGGGGGAGGTTGCGGCGGCGCTCATGCCCGTGCATGTGCGCGCTATTGTGCTGAAAAGGCAATGTGTTCGCGCCGAAGCGGAGCCATTTGCGCGCCCGACACCGGTTCATGGCCGATACAGGAATCGGGCGCCATCGTGCACCGCAAAGAGGGAGAACGGAACCGTGACAATGTCGAGCACGCTCCCTGCGGTAGCTTTGGGCTCCGTTGCGCTGATGCTGGCGACGCCAGCTGCCGCGGAGCGCGGCGATAATCCGGCGGGAGTGCAGGAGCTTGTAGTTGCACCGGAAACTCTGGTCGATGCGACCCTGGAGGGCAAGCCAGTCAAGCTTGCGATCCTATCCGGCGGGCCAGACCGGCTGATTGTCAACGCTGCAACGGTCGATCGGATCGGCCTGAAGCCAGCGCTGTTTGTCGGCCGCGCAAACCTGAATGTCGCCGGGCGCCGCGAGTTTGAAGGGAGGAACCGCCCGGTCGCATTTGCGGTTGCCGGCGTTCGGCACAAGGCGCGCGCGCTATGGTTTCCGCAAGCACCGCCGGGGCGCGGTGACGGTAGTATTGGCCCTTGGGGGCTGGCGCAGCCGCGTGTCACCTTCGAATTCGGCGCGATTCGCGGCGCCGCCGAGCAGCGCAGCGATTTTCCGCTGTTCGGTAACATCAACAATTATAGCTTGACCGTCTATCGCGAGGGGACTTTTGGGACCATTGTCGAATTCGATCTTGGCAGCACCAGCCCATATCCGGTGGCGTCGGCGGCGGCCGGCGCGGCCATTGCCCAGGCCTATGGTGGCGCGCTCTCGGGACCAAGCTGGGATATCGAAATTTTCTTCGGCATCAAGCGCCCGGTGCGGCTCCTTACGCTTGACCGGCCGTTCAAGATTGGCCCGCTCAGTTTCACCAAAATTGCGGTGCGGGTGCGTGACCGGATTGATGCCGGCGGGCGCGGCAGCGCCATCGCTGAAGCCGATACGGTAGAAGATCCGGCCGAAATCATCGTTTCGGCTAAGGTGAAAGGCCCCCCACCGGTGCTCACCTTCCGCATTCCGCGCGCTAGCATGGCCGCATGTTCGCGGTTGAGCTTCGACAAGACAGCAAAGCGCATCGAACTTTGGTGCGCACCGGGCGGTTGAACCGCCCGGCTGGTCCCCTTACTGGTCGAGGAAGCTGCGCATCTTGCGGCTGCGGCTGGGGTGCTTGAGCTTTCGCAGCGCCTTGGCCTCGATCTGGCGAATGCGTTCGCGCGTTACCGAAAACTGCTGGCCGACTTCTTCCAGCGTATGATCGGTGTTCATGCCAATGCCAAAGCGCATGCGCAGCACGCGTTCCTCACGTGGTGTAAGGCTCGCCAGCACCCGTGTGACAGTTTCCTTCAGGTTTGCCTGGATTGCCGCGTCGACCGGGATCACGGCATTCTTGTCCTCAATGAAATCGCCCAGATGCGAATCCTCCTCGTCGCCAATTGGCGTTTCAAGGCTGATCGGCTCCTTGGCGATCTTCATCACCTTGCGGACCTTTTCGAGCGGCATTGAGAGGCGCTCGGCCATTTCTTCAGGTGTCGGCTCGCGGCCCTGTTCGTGCAGGAACTGGCGGCTGGTGCGCACCAGCTTGTTGATCGTTTCGATCATGTGCACCGGAATGCGGATGGTGCGCGCCTGATCGGCAATCGAGCGCGTGATCGCCTGCCTGATCCACCAGGTCGCATAGGTGCTGAACTTGTAGCCACGGCGATACTCGAATTTATCGACCGCCTTCATCAGGCCGATATTGCCTTCCTGAATAAGATCAAGAAATTGCAGGCCGCGATTGGTGTATTTCTTGGCGATGGAAATAACGAGGCGCAGATTGGCCTCGACCATTTCCTTTTTCGCGATGCGTGCCTCGCGTTCGCCCTTTTGCACCATGTTCACGATGCGGCGGAACTCGGCCAAGCTCATGCCGGTCGCCTGGCTGATTTCGGAAATCTCGATACGGATGCGGTCAACTGCATCGGCTTCGTTTGCGGTAAAGGCAGTCCATTTCTTGTCGAGCTTGCCAACAACCGTTAGCCAGCTTTCGTCCAGCTCATTGCCGATATAGCGATCGAGAAAGTCCTTGCGCGGCACCTTGTGACGCTCGGCGAGCCGCAGCATCTGCCCGCCAAGCGCGGTTAGGCGGCGGTTGAACGAATAGAGCTGGTCGACAAGATACTCGATCTTGGCCTGATGGAACTGCACGCTTTCGACTTCGGCGGTCAGGTCCTCGCGCAGCTTTTGATATTTGCGCTCATCGGAAACCGACAGCTCGGCGCCAGCGCCCATCGCATCCAGCCGGTTGCCCTGCATTTTGGAGAATTTCTTGTAGAGCGCGGTGATATTGGCAAACTTTTCCAGCGCTTGCGGCTTCAGCTGTTCCTCCATCTGGGCGAGGCTGAGGGTGTTGTCCTCTTCCTCATCGTCAGACGGGCGCGGCGTCCGGCGCTCGGTCATTGACTCTTCGTCATCGGCGTCGGCAGGCGCCTCTTCTGGCTCTTCCTCTTGCTTGAAGCTTGGCCCCGCGTTCTTTTCGGAAATTTCGCCGTCGGACCCATCGTCATCGTCGGAGAGATTTTCGGGCGCGGGGTCCTTTGAGAGCATCGCGTCGAGATCGATAATCTCGCGCAGCTGCATCGTGCCTTCGTTGAGTGCCGTCGACCAGTCGATGATGGCGTTGAAAGTGATCGGGCTTTCGCAAAGCCCAAGGATCATGGTGTCGCGGCCAGCCTCAATGCGTTTGGCAATGGCGATCTCGCCCTCGCGGCTGAGCAGCTCGACCGCGCCCATCTCACGCAAGTACATACGAACCGGATCGTCCGTGCGGTCGATCGTTTCCTTTTTCTTGGTCTCAAGTGCTGGCGCACTTTCTTCTGGCGCATCGACGGCGTCGACTTCATCCTCCGGTGCATCCTCACCGTCCGAATCGTCACCCGCTTCGTCATTCTCGACGATGTTGATGCCCATTTCGTTGAGCGCCGACGTAATGTCCTCGATCTGGTCGGAAGACATATCCTGCGGCAGCCCCTCGTTGAGCTGGTCGTAGGTGATGTAACCGCGCTTTTTGGCGCGGGCGACCAGTTTTTTGATCGACGCGTCGTTAAGATCGATCAGCGGCGCGTCTCCGGTCTCTGCCGTATCAGAAATGTCCGCCATATTCGCTTTCGCCATCAATCAGCCTCTAGCCCTAGTGTTCTTGCGTCTTCGTTTGCTTGGCACAGATTTGCAAGCCGCGTGTCCAACGCCTGTTGCTCCTTTACCAGCAAGACTTGTCGCGCAAACGCCGCATCTGAGAGTTCCTGGCGGAACACAGCGGTCGCCTCAGAGAGTGCTGCGTCGATTTCCGGCCGCATCACCAGAATGGCGATCGCCTCATCAAGGTCGGCACGGGCGCGGTCTGGCGTGGCATCCTCCCGAGTGAAGGAATAAGCTGTAGCATCGGCACGGAGCAGTTCTGTTGCCATCTGGCCGAAGCCGGATTTGCCCAATATGGTGCGCAAGCGCTCGCTATCAAGCGCTCGATCTTCAAGGGCGACCTCAATTACCGCCTCGAACAGCCTACCCAGCGCGCCGCTGGCAAATTTCAGGCCGCCCAGCACCTCCATATGGCGTGCGATTTCGGCCGGGTGGCGGATCAGCCCAGCGAGTACCGCTTTGGCGAGCGCGGGGTCGATGCCTTGCGCGCTGACGGTACGTGCCTCAGGATGATCGCCACCTTTGGGCTGGGGCGGTTGCCATTTGCCGGTGCGGCGCTGCGCCTGCGGCGTCCATTCCCGGCGTGGCGCGGCAAATTGCATCTCGAACCGGCGGCGAAACTCCGCCAGATATTCCTGACGAACGGATGGATCAGCAATTGACTCAGCCAGCTGCGTGACCCGCTGCTTCAGCCCGGCGCGTTCTTCCGGCGTTGTGAGCGAGCAGGCCGCAAGTTCGCTTTGCCACAGCCGGTCTACCAAGGGCTGTGTATGCGCAAGTAGCGCCTCGAACGCGGCTGGACCAGATCCGCGCACGAGATCATCGGGATCCTGGCCCGATGGCAGCGTGACAAAAGCAAGGCTGCGCCCCGGTGCGAGCATGGGAAGCGCGCGGTGAGCGGCGCGCAGCGCCGCCTTTTGCCCCGCGCCATCGCCATCGAAACAAAGCACGGGCACATCGCACAGCCGCCACAGCCGCTCGAGTTGCGCTTCGGTCAGTGCCGTGCCGAGTGGGGCAACCGCCTCCCCAGACCCTGCCTGAGCAAGCGCAATTACGTCCATATATCCTTCAACGACGATGATGCGCCCGGCTTTGCGCGATGCAGCGGCGGCACGATCGAGGTTGTAGAGCGTGCGGCCCTTGTCAAACAGCGGCGTATCGGGGGAGTTCAGATATTTGGGCTCGCCCGGGCCAATGATCCGGCCGCCAAACGCAATCACCCGGCCGCGCGGATCGCGGATGGGGATCATCAACCGCCCGCGAAACCGGTCATAGGCGGGCTTGTCGTCAACCTTGATGAGCAGCCCTGCCGCAATCAGCACGTCCTCGGGAAACGCCTCGAGCGCTGCTTTCAGCGCCCCGCGCGAATCGGGTGCGAACCCAAGGCCGAACGTGTGTGCTGCGTCCGACCGCACCTCACGCCGCTCCAGCACCGCGCGCGCTTCGGCGCCGGCCAGCCCTTGCAATTGCGATGAGAACCATTCGGCCGCCGCCGCGCATGCCTCGTGCAAACCCCTGGCCGCCGCCGTTTTCTCAGCCTCGCGCTTGTCCATGGCGGGCATGTCCATGCCGACGGCCGCCGCGAGCTCCTTTACCGCATCGACAAACGGTAACCCGCGCTGGTCGGTCATCCAGCGGATGGCGTCGCCATGCGCCGAACAGCCGAAACAGTGATAAAAGCCCTTGTCGTCATTCACATAGAAGCTGGGCGTCTTCTCGTTATGGAACGGGCAGCACCCCTTGAACTCGCGCCCCGCCTTGGTCAGTTTCAGGCTTTTGCCCACCAGCGCCGACAGCAGCGTTCGCGCGCGCAGCTCATCGAGAAATTGGGGCGATAGCGTCACGAACCCCCTGTAGCGCAAAGCGTGAGGGGAGCGTAGCCCCGAAAACGGCGCTCGCGAGCCCGCGGGGCTTGGTCGACACCCCGGCTATGCCGACCTATTTCGCGAAGCTGACGGCCAATGAGCGGCGGCGATACCGGATTGCGCCACCCGCAAACCCCATGCCCACAATCATCATCGCCCAGGTTTGTGGCTCTGGAACCGCTGAAATGGCGATGGTGAAGTTGCCGGGTGTCGACAAGCCGGTCAGCGCGAACTGGCCTTGCCTGAAGGTCGGCGCCGCCTCAGTGCCAGCATAAAGCTGAACACCGTTGGCATCGAACAGAAAGTCGAAGCCGTCATTTATCAAGATGCCGCCGGTCGCACTGTCGTTGAAAAAGGAGATATCGGCAAAGCCTGACGCGGCACGGCTGAACGGCACGGCGCCCAGCGCGAACAAGAACCCGTGATCAACAAAGTCCGGCGTCGGTGATGACTGGAGCCGGAATTTGGCGCTGTAATCGCCCGAGATTGTAAACTGAAGTGTCCGCGCATCCGCAGGGCTCGCAAGCACCAACGCCCAAACTGTGCTTAGCACGCCGTAAAACTTCATTGATTGACTCCCCCTTGCCTGGGGCTTGCCTAGCGGGCCGATGTTACGGCTGCGCGACCATGCCGCTAACCCGGGTTGGCCTCGCGCTGAAAGATTGTCTCGGCATTGGTTTCGAACGCCGGGAACAGGACCCGCAGCGGCCATTCGACATCGAGCGCGAGCCGTTCTGTCAGCGCCGCTTCGGCCGCTGCATATCCCTCCATCTGCTCATGGATTTCAAGCATTGTGTCAGGGCTCTCAACGGCGAGGCACAGCAGGTCGGTGATCATGATGTCGCGTTTATAAGCCACGATCCGGTCGATGTCGGCCCAGTTGATCTTGGTGGCGGCACCCCGTGCGATGACTGTCACTCCGTCGTCATCCGCTCGCACGACCGAAACGTTGCGCAGCCGCCAATTCAGGTAACGGCGCCACCAGGCCATCGGGCTAGCTGAGCGCGGCTTTGACGAGAGCGCTTGCCCTGCTCATGTCAAGCGTCGTCGCGTGGCGCACTTTCAGCTCGGCCATTACGCGGCCCATGTCTTTCATGCCCGATGCGCCAAGATCGGCCTTGATCGCGTCAATCGCAACGGTAGTTTCGATATCCGACATCTGGACCGGCAGGAACCGCTCGATCACTGCCACTTCGGCGCTTTCCGCATCGGCCAGCTCCTGCCGACCGCCTTTTACGAACATCTCGATCGATTCGCGGCGTTGCTTGACCATTTTTTGCAGCACTTCGACGACCAGCGCATCGTCATCATCGGGGGCCTTGCCGGTGCGCGCCTCGATATCGCGGTTCTTGATGGTGGATTGGACCATGCGAAGCGTGCCGGTGGTGGCCTTGTCGCCACCTTTCATCGCGGAGATGAGCGCGTCCTTGATGGTATCACGAATCATAGTGGCATGTCCTTTTTTGCTTTTGGAGCTCTTCCTAAACCCCGGTGAGCGGTTTTAACAATTGACGGCACCGTCCGCGCGCTCTAGCGCCCGCCACTTAGCGACATCGACAGCTTTATGGAGTGCCTCCCGCAATGGCCGACGCCAAACCCATGCCCGCGCCCGAAGGAGCGACAGGCGTTCTGGTTTTGGCAGACGGCACGTGCATTTGGGGGCGGGGCTTTGGTGCTGAAGGCGCAGCTGTGGGCGAGCTGTGCTTCCACACCGCGATGACGGGCTATCAGGAAATTATGACCGACCCGAGCTTTGCCGGGCAAATCATCACCTTCACCTTCCCCCATATCGGCAATGTCGGCGTCAACGCGGAGGATGTCGAGGCGGATGCACCCCATGCGCTGGGCATGATTGTGCGCGAGGATGTAACGGCGCCCAGCAATTTTCGCAGCACCGGGCGGCTCGACGATTGGCTGAGGCGGCTTGGGCGGATTGGCCTTTCAGGTGTCGATACGCGCGCGCTTACCCGCCGCATCCGGGCAAACGGCGCGCCCAATGCAGTTGTGGCGCACGCAGCTGGCGGCCAATTCGATATTCCTGCCCTCATTACGCAGGCGCGCGGCTGGGCGGGGCTGGACGGAATGGATCTGGCCAAGGACGTGACCGTCGGCGCCCCGCATGAATGGCGCGGCGGGCCTTGGGCGCTTGGCCATGGTTATGGCGGGGAGGGTGCTGACGCGACGCGCCCGCATGTCGTGGCAATCGACTATGGCGCGAAACGCAACATTTATCGCAATCTGGTAAGGGCAGGTGCGCGCGTTACGGTGCTGCCTGCCACGGCGAGCGTTGATGACGTGATGACGCTTGCCCCCGATGGCGTGTTCCTGTCCAATGGCCCCGGCGACCCTGCGGCGACCGGTGTTTATGCGGTGCCGGTGATTAGCGCGTTGCTGGATGTCGGCAAGCCGATTTTCGGGATTTGTCTGGGGCATCAGTTGCTTGGCCTCGCGCTTGGTGGGCGGACGGTGAAAATGCACCAGGGCCACCGCGGCGCCAACCATCCCGTCAAGCGGCTGAGTGACGGCGCGGTTGAAATCACGAGCATGAACCACGGCTTCGCGGTGGAACGGGACTCGCTGCCTGCGGCCGTGCGCGAAACGCATGTGTCGCTGTTCGACGGCAGCAACGCCGGGCTTGAGACGGCGGATGGAAGGGCGTTCAGCGTGCAATATCACCCGGAAGCATCGCCGGGGCCGCAGGACAGCTTCTATCTCTTCGAGCGGTTTGTGGGGATGATGGGGGCTGGCAATGGCAATAGTTCGTAAGTTTCACGAACTCGATCTAAAGGCGAACGTTCGCCACACGGAGACGCTGGGCGGATTTTCCGTTCAAGGTCAAGACGGCGAAAAGTTCATTCAAATCAACACAATTGGTTCTGAAGATCGAGTGATACCGGGAAAGGTGTCTCAAACTTTGCGCCTCAGCAAGGAAGCCGTCGAACAACTCGCCGAATACGCACGGAAAAACTTGTAAATGCCCAAACGCACTGACATCTCCTCCATCCTCGTCATTGGCGCTGGCCCCATCGTCATTGGGCAGGCGTGCGAGTTTGATTATTCGGGTGTGCAGGCCATCAAGGCGCTGCGCGAGGAGGGGTATCGCATCGTCCTCGTCAATTCGAACCCGGCGACGATCATGACCGATCCTGATCTCGCCGACGCGACCTATATCGAGCCGATCACGCCTGAAATCGTTGCGAAAATCATCGAGAAGGAGCGGCCTGATGCGGTGCTCCCCACGATGGGCGGGCAAACCGCGCTCAACACCGCGCTCGCGCTCTTCAATGACGGTACGCTTGCGAAATACGGTGTCGAGATGATTGGGGCCGACGCTGAAGCCATCGACATGGCTGAGGATCGCCAGAAGTTTAAAGTGGCAATGGGCAGGATCGGCCTGGAATCGGCTCGCTCTGCCATCGCGCACACCATCGAAGAAGCTCTTGCGGGGCTGGAGCGCACGGGGTTGCCCGCGATCATTCGCCCGAGCTTCACGCTGGGCGGCACCGGCGGCGGCATTGCCTATAACCGCGAGGAATTTATCGACATCGTCCGCTCCGGCCTGGACGCAAGCCCCACCACCGAGGTGCTGATCGAGGAATCACTGCTCGGCTGGAAGGAATATGAGATGGAGGTGGTGCGCGACCGCGCCGACAACGCCATCATCGTGTGTTCCATCGAAAATATCGACCCGATGGGCGTCCACACGGGCGATTCGATCACGGTTGCGCCGGCGCTTACGCTCACCGATAAAGAATATCAGGTGATGCGCAATGCGAGCATCGCTTGCCTGCGGGAAATTGGCGTCGAAACAGGGGGTTCCAACGTCCAGTTCGCGGTTAATCCCAAAGATGGTCGCCTGATCGTCATCGAGATGAATCCGCGCGTGTCGCGGTCGTCGGCGCTCGCGTCCAAGGCGACTGGATTCCCGATTGCCAAGGTCGCGGCGAAGCTGGCGGTGGGGTATACGCTCGATGAGATCATGAACGACATTACTGGCGCGACGCCTGCCGCGTTCGAGCCGACCATCGACTATGTTGTGACCAAAATCCCGCGCTTTGCCTTTGAGAAATTCAAGGGCGCCGAGCCCATATTGTCGACTGCCATGAAATCTGTCGGTGAAGTGATGGCGATTGGCCGCAACATTCACGAATCGCTGCAAAAGGCGCTGCGCGGGCTGGAGACGGGGCTTTCCGGCTTCAACCATGTTGATGCGCTGGTCGGCGCGCCGCGGGTCGAGATTGAGGCGGCACTGGCGCGCGCCACGCCCGACCGGCTGCTGGTGGCCGCCCAAGCTCTGCGTGAGGGCATGAGCGTTGCGGAAATCCATGCCATCGCGAAATATGATCCGTGGTTCCTCGATCGGATCGCCGAGATTGTCGCGGCCGAGGACGAAGTTACCAATCACGGCCTGCCGCGCGATGCCGCCGGGATGCGGCGGCTGAAATCCATGGGGTTTTCGGACAAGCGCCTCGCTTTTCTGGCGCTAAAGTCGGCGGGATTGCGTGCGGGCACCGAGCGGAGCATCGCACGTGGATCGGGCCTGGTGCGCGACGCCGTTGTGGCGATGACGGGCGGCGTTACCGAGGATGAAGTGCGCGCGCTTCGCCACCGGCTCGGCGTGCGCCCGGTGTTCAAGCGGATCGACACGTGCGCAGCGGAGTTCGATGCGAAAACGCCCTATATGTATTCGACCTATGAGGCGCCGGCCTTTGGCGAACCAGAGTGCGAAAGTCAGCCGAGTGCACGGAAGAAGATCGTCATTCTGGGGGGTGGGCCGAACCGTATCGGCCAGGGCATCGAGTTTGATTATTGTTGCTGCCATGCCTGCTTTGCACTGGCGGATGCAGGCTATGAGACGATCATGGTCAACTGCAACCCCGAGACGGTTTCGACCGACTATGACACGTCGGACCGGCTGTATTTTGAGCCGCTGACGGCAGAAGACGTGCTGGAGATTGTCCATGCCGAGCAGGCCAACGGCACGCTTGTTGGCGTGATTGTTCAGTTTGGCGGGCAGACACCGCTAAATCTTGCCAAAGCGCTGGAGGCGGCAGGCATTCCCATTCTCGGGACCAGCCCTGATGCCATTGACCTCGCCGAGGACCGCGAGCGGTTTGCGGCACTCATCAACCGGCTAGGCCTTCGCCAGCCCGCCAATGGCATCGCGCGCAGCCGGGACGAAGCAATCGCGGTCGCCAGCCGGATTGGATATCCAGTGCTCATGCGCCCGTCTTATGTGCTGGGCGGCCGCGCTATGGAGATCGTTGACGGACCGGCGCAGCTCGATGATTATATTCAGACTGCCGTGCAAGTATCTGGCGATTCACCTATTCTCATCGACCAATATCTGCGTGATGCGATCGAAGTGGATGTCGATGCGGTATGCGACGGCGCTGACGTGGCGGTTGCCGGAATCCTCCAGCATATCGAAGAGGCGGGGGTTCACTCAGGTGACAGCGCGTGTTCGATCCCGCCCTACAACCTGCCTCAGGACGTCATCGAGGAAATCGAGCGGCAGACGGTGAACCTTGCCAGGGCGCTCACGGTCAAGGGCCTGATGAACATTCAGTTCGCGGTGAAAGACGGGCTGGTTTATCTTATTGAGGTGAATCCGCGGGCCAGCCGCACCGTGCCATTTGTCGCCAAGGCGATTGGCGCGCCGATCGCCAAGATCGCCGCGCGTGTCATGGCGGGCGAAATGCTTGCCAACTTGCCGGCCATCAACCGGAACATCGACTATTTTGCCGTGAAAGAGGCCGTATTCCCGTTTGCGCGGTTCGCCGGTGTTGATCCGGTGCTCTCGCCCGAAATGAAGAGCACGGGCGAAGTCATGGGCATCGACCCCGATTTTGTGCTGGCCTTTGCCAAGGCCGAGCTGGGCGCGGGGACGATCCTGCCGAAGGGCGGCACGGTGTTCGTGAGCGTGAAGGACAGCGACAAGCCCGTCATCCTGCCGGCGATCAGACTGCTGGTTGACCAAGAGTTCTCGATCGTCGCAACCGGGGGGACGGCTGAATTTCTGACAAGCGCCGGCGTGCCGGTGGAGCGGGTCAACAAAGTGGCGCAAGGCCGCCCGCACATCGTCGATCGGATCAAGGACGGCGATATTGCGCTGATTTTCAATACGACCGAGGGGTGGCAGTCGCTTAAGGACTCGCAACCCATCCGCGCAGGGGCGCTTGCCCACAAGGTACCTTATTTCACGACGGCACCTGCAAGCCTCGAGGCCGCAAAGGCGATTGTGGCACTCGCCACGCGCAGGCTTGAAGTGCGCCCGTTGCAATCCTATTATTCTTCTTCGCACATCTGATCCCCCACAATCACGACTAAGGTGCGGGCAAGCTCGGCCAGGGCTTGCTTGGGGACATGAATCTTTTGATGAGGGACGAACGAGATGGCCACGGTTGAGAAGATGCCGATGCTCGCTGAGGGCTATGACACGCTGTCAACGGAGCTGAAACGGCTAAAGGCCGAACGGCCGCTCATCGTTGATGCGATCGAGGAAGCGCGAGCGCATGGCGACCTCTCCGAAAACGCGGAATATCACGCTGCCAAGGAGCGGCAGGGTCAGATTGAGGCGTCAATCAGCGACATTGAGGACAAGCTCAGCCGCGCGCAGATTATCGATCCCAAGGAAATGTCCGGCGATAAGGTCGTGTTCGGTGCGACCGTTACGCTACTTGATGAAGACGATAAGCCAGTCAAGTACCAGATTGTTGGCCAGACCGAGGCCGATGCCAATGTCGGTCGCATCTCCTATAATTCCCCGCTCGGCCGCGCGCTGATTGGGCGCAAGGTCGACGATGAGGTGGAAGTCACCGTGCCGTCGGGGGATCGTTATTATGTCGTCGCCAAGGTCGAATTCATCTGAACCGCCGTCTGCTTGGCGATACACCAGCGACGCTGCTTGTCGCTGCGCTGATCAGTGCGATTTCGGCGCTGCTCGTGCTTACCGGCGCGCAAGGATCGGCGGCACTGTTGGCGGGGTTTATTCCGGCGACTGTGCGCGAGGTGTTGGCTAATCTTGGTGGTATGAGCTTGCCTGATGGGCTCTATCTCCTCCCGGCGTGGCTGACCCCTTTTACCTCGACCCTGATCCATGGCGGTTTCCTTCACCTGGCGTTGAACATGGTGATGCTGGTCTATTGCGGGCAGCGGGTGGAGCGCGCGATAGGGCCTGCGGGCTTTGGCATGCTGTTTGTGGCAGGCGCTTATGCCGCCGCTGCTGGCCAATGGGCGCTTGGGCCGCAAAGCTTGGTGCCCACCATCGGCGCGAGTGGCGCAGCATCCGCGTTTGTTGCGGCCTATGCCATGCTGTTTGCCGAGCGCCCCGTGCCCGCCATCGGCCCAATTCCATCGCGTGTGGTGAGGATCGCCTGGCTGGCGGCGGCCTGGATTGGGATTCAAGCGCTGGTCGGCCTGTCAACCGCCACAGGCGGGCCGGCGATTGCTGTCGGGGCACATATCGGCGGGTTTGCCGCGGGCCTGGCGCTGGCGCGCCCGCTACTGTTGTGGCGCTACCGACGCGCCTGATCCGGCACCTGATTTGGCGCCTGATTTGGCGAGCGCCTTGGCTAATCGGCCTTGCTTGCGGGCGCGACAAGATCTGGCTGAACCAGCCGGTGGAGGTGGACGACCACAAACTTCATCGCGGCATCATCAACCGTGCGCTGCGCTGAGGCGCGCCATGCTTTTTCGGCGCTCGCATAATCCGGGAACATGCCAACGATCTCGATCGAGTCCAGATCGTCAAAGTCCAGGGTCTGCGGGTCGGATACGCGGCCGCCGAACACGAGGTGGAGCTTGCTCATTGCCTGTCATTTCCAAAAGAGATAAATCAAGTGAGCCGTTCCGTAACGCGGAACGGAATCTGGTTGAACCCGTCACTCACCCTTTTTTGTCGTAGCCTTGGCGGCATCCGTGGCCTTGGTCGCGGCATCGCCAATGGTTTGCACTATTTTGCTGATCTGGTCGCGGATGCCCGACTTGTCGAGCCCGGCTGAAATCAGCTCCGCTTTGCCGGCATCGCGCGCGGCCTTGAAGGCGGTCGACGCGCCCTTGCTCAATTGTTTACCGACGCCGCCGAGCACATTTGCTTCGCGGACGGTGCGCGGCAGGAGCGATCCTGCGATCACGCCAATCGCCATCCCGCCGACGAGTACGGAGAGCGGGTTGCCCTCAATACTGTCCGCTGTTCGGCGCGCAGCCAGGGCTGCCTGCTCCCGGGCCTTGGCGGCCGTCTGCGTTGCTGTTTCCACCAGGCGTGTTGCCGCCTTATCGGTCGTCACATTCTCTAGGGAGGGGATTGGGTCAGTCATTGGTCATTCCTGGCTGTGGTTGATCCGGTGGCGGGGTCTCGTCGGGATGGTGGTGCACATCTGGTTCGGGCATAACGGGCGCGGCCGTTTGACCAAACCAGCGTTGGCCGATCGCAAAGCTCAGCGCGGCACCAATGCCCAGCAAAGGGCCGGGGTTCCTTTTGGCGGCATCAAGCGCGCTGCGCGCAATGTCGATCGCAGTATCGCGAATTTCCTCTACCGCATCTCTGGCCAGCGTGCGCGGGTTCAGTCGTCGCTGAATATCGACCAGCGTCTCAGTGAGCGCGCGCCGGGCATCTGTTGCCTGTTGTTCTGCGCGCGCAAGCTCCTGCTCCCTGTGGGTCATCGCGCCGGCCTTTCCGGGTCAACCGCGGTGGCCCGGCGAAACTGCACAATCGCAATCAACAGGAGCGTTCCCGCAATCACCAGCGCCCCTCCGGTCACCGCAATCGTGGCCCCCATGATGCCAAGCGGGTGCTGCAGCGCCAAGATCAATCCAACCAACAGCGCGACGACGGTCGATTGGGCGAGGAACAGCGCGCCAAGCGCGATGACGATGGCCCAGCGTGCGGTCGACAGTCTGTTGAGCAAGCGCGCTCGATAAAGCCTGATCTCGGCGAGTACGAACCGCTCGCCATCGTCGATGACCCGAGAGAAGAGCGCAATAATCGAGTCGTCGGCCGCCGATGGCGCGCCAGCATCCGGGTTAGGCGCGCCCATGAGGGGCTCTTCGCGCTCCATTGAACTTCCCCCGTTTGCGCGCGGTCAGGCGTTTTTCTCGTCATCATTGTCAGCAGTGTTGAAACCGGCCTTTACCACCCGAGCGACAACGAACCCCAGCGCCGCTGCGATACCAATCGCGACTGCCGGGCTTTTTCGAACAAAGCCGCGCGCATCTTCGATCAGGTCGTCGGCGTTTTTTTCTTTCAGCGTATCGGAAAAGTTGGACAGCGCTTCTGCCGCGCTTCGGGCATAGCGGCCATATTGGGGGCCGATCTTTTCATCCACCGTTTCAGCAGCGTCGTGCACCATGCGGGAGACTTCGCTGAGCGCTCCGGCTGCGCGCGTCGTGCTTTCGGAAACCAACTCGCGGGCCTTGTCGCCAGCCTGCTTTGTTGCCTTGGTAGCGGCATCCTTTACCGTTTGCGCCGTGCTCGCTGCCTCGTTGGCAGTGGCTGTCGCTTTGTCCTTGACCACAGTCGCTGCTGCTGACGAAGTCGTCGCGTCCGGGGTGCCAGTGTCCGTCGCAGGCGGTGTATCAGCGGACGATGGTGTCTTTGTTTTCGCCATGGTCTTCCCTCCAGAATAATAATGTAACCGCAAAACGGCCTTGCGCGTGCCGGGGTTCCACTCGAGTGCCGACAACGAATTGCCCGATCCACCTGAAATGGATAGAGCGCAGCCGAATGGCAGGCGCGCCCGGCCCCGGCCATTCGGTTCAGGCTATAGACTTAGGAGCTCCACCCCATGACCGCAATCATCGACATTCACGCGCGCACAATCGTCGATAGCCGGGGCAACCCCACGGTTGAGGTTGATATATTGCTCGAGGATGGCAGCTTTGGGCGCGCCGCAGTGCCTTCCGGGGCCTCCACTGGCGCGCATGAGGCGGTCGAACGGCGCGACGGCGACAAGACACTTTGGCTGGGCAAGGGCGTGGAGGGTGCGGTCGATGCCGTAAACGCGGACATTTCCGAAGCAATTATCGGGATGGACGCTGAGGATCAGGGCGACATTGACCAGGCGATGATCGAGCTGGATGGCACCGCGAACAAGAGTCGGCTGGGCGCCAACGCCATTCTGGGCGTGAGCCTGGCGGTGGCCAAGGCCGCAGCCGATGCGCGGGGCCTGCCGCTGTACCGATATGTTGGCGGCGTGTCCGCGCATCTGCTGCCGGTGCCGATGATGAACATCATCAATGGCGGGCAGCATGCCGACAATCCCATCGATTTTCAGGAATTCATGATCGTACCGGTCGGCGCGGACTCGATCTATGACGCTGTCCGTTGCGGCTCGGAGATTTTTCATACATTGAAAAAGGCGCTGCACGACCAGGGGCTGGCAACCGCAGTTGGTGACGAAGGCGGCTTTGCGCCCAACCTGGCATCGACGACCGAGGCCCTCGATTTTATCATGAAGTCGATCGAGACGGCAGGCTACACGCCGGGCGATGACGTGATGCTTGCGCTGGATTGCGCGGCGACGGAATTTTTCAGGGACGGCCACTATCATATCGATGGTGAGGGCAAGGTGTTGAACCCGCACGAGATGGCCGGCTATTTGGCCGATCTCGCGGCGCGCTACCCGATTTTTTCTATTGAAGATGGCATGTCGGAAGATGATTTCGATGGGTGGAAAGCGTTGACCGACATGATCGGCGACAAGGTGCAGCTGGTTGGTGATGACTTGTTCGTCACCAACCCGGTGCGGCTTGCTGACGGAATCGAACGTGGCCTCGCCAATTCGCTGCTGGTGAAGGTCAACCAGATTGGCACGCTGACCGAAACGCTTGCCGCTGTGTCGATGGCGAACCGGGCGGGGTATACGGCGGTCATGTCGCACCGATCCGGTGAAACCGAGGATTCGACGATCGCGGACTTGGCCGTTGCGACCAATTGCGGGCAGATCAAGACCGGGTCGCTCGCTCGCTCGGACCGGCTGGCGAAATATAACCAGCTGATCCGCATCGAGGAGGAACTTGGCGACGTGGCGCGATATGCCGGGCGATCGGTACTTCGCAAAAAATAGGCCTTGATCCACGAGTCGCACTCGTTCAAAACACTTTCATGACACGCACGACACTCCTTTCGTCAACGCTGCGTCGGGCCGGTCCGCCCACACTGGCATTTTGCGTGATGGCGTTTTTTGGGGGCTATGCGGTGCTGGGGCCAAACGGTATTTTGGCGTATGGCGACTATACCCGACAGCTCGCCCGCAAACAGGTTGAATTTGCTGCCCTGAACACGCGCCGGGCAGTGTTGCGCAACCATGTGGCGCTGGTCGATCCGCGCCATGCCGATCCCGACATGGCCGACGAACTTGTGCGCAAGCAGCTGAATGTCATGCACCCTGACGAGGTAAGCATCCCGCTAGACTGATCTTGTCATGGCCGCCTGCCCGGCAGACGATTGCACGGCGCGGCAATCTCGGCTTATAGCCTCGTCGGCTTATTCTCTCCAGCGAACAAGAGGTTCCGGTACCAGTGGCAAAAGCACCCGCGCGCAGCCCCAAGAGCCAGCCGGCGCCCTCCAACCGCGAGCGCCCCGCCGAACCATCCCGGTACGCAGCGTCGAAGGATGAACTGCTCGAATTTTACAAGCAAATGCTGCTCATCCGGCGGTTTGAGGAAAAGGCGGGGCAGCTTTATGGACTGGGCCTGATTGGCGGGTTTTGCCACCTGTACATTGGGCAGGAAGCGGTTGCCGTTGGGTTGCAATCGGCGCTGACGCCCAAGGACAGCGTTATCACGGGTTACCGCGACCATGGCCATATGTTGTTGTGCGGCATCCCCCCCAAAGACGTGATGGCGGAGTTGACCGGTCGGCAGGCGGGCATCTCAAAAGGCAAGGGCGGCTCGATGCACATGTTCAGCGTCGAGCATAAGTTCTACGGCGGTCACGGCATTGTCGGCGCGCAGGTGTCGCTTGGCACCGGACTTGGTTTTGCCCATAAATACTCGGGTGATGGCGGGGTGTGTCTGGCCTATTTCGGCGATGGCGCGTCGAACCAGGGCCAGGTGTATGAGAGCTTCAATATGGCCGAGTTGTGGAAGCTGCCGGTCATTTATGTGATTGAGAACAACCAATACGCGATGGGGACCAGCGTTAACCGCGCGTCATCGGAAGACCAGCTGTATCGGCGCGGGGAGTCTTTCCGCATCCCCGGGCTCCAGGTCGACGGTATGGATGTGCTTGCGTGTCGCGGCGCGGCCGAGGAGGCGCTGGCGTGGGTAAGGGGCGGCAAGGGGCCAATCATCCTGGAGATGAAGACCTATCGTTACCGTGGCCACTCGATGTCCGACCCCGCAAAATATCGCAGCCGGGACGAAGTTCAGGCGGTGCGCGACAAATCCGACCCGATTGAACATGCAAAGCGCGAGTTGGAAGCCTTGGGGGTGACCGAGGCGGATTTGAAGCTGCTGGAGCAGGATATTCGCAAGATCGTCGCCGAAGCGGCTGACTTTGCGGAAAGCGCGCCCGAGCCCGAGGCGCATGAACTCTATACCGACGTGCTGGTGGAGTCTTATTAATGGCCATCGATATCAAAATGCCGGCACTGTCGCCCACCATGGAAGAGGGCACGCTCGCCAAATGGCTGGTCAAGGCCGGGGACACAGTGAAGTCCGGCGACATCATGGCCGAGATTGAGACCGACAAAGCGACGATGGAGTTCGAGGCCGTCGACGAAGGGACCATCACCGCTATTCTGATCGCGGAAGGGACTGATAATGTGAAGGTCGGTACCGTGATTGCAACGCTGGCTGGCGAGGGCGAGGATGCCCCGCCCGCGCCCGCTGCATCATCATCGCCAGCCCCGGTTGTCTCGCCTGCTCCGGCACCGACACCTGCAGCTTTATTGGCGCCGGTCGTGTCGCGCCCGGCCGATCCGGCGCTTCCGGCGGGCACCGAAATGGTGAAACTAACGGTGCGCGAGGCGTTGCGCGATGCGATGGCGGAGGAAATGCGCCGCGACGACCGCGTCTTCGTAATGGGCGAGGAGGTTGCGCAATATCAGGGCGCCTACAAGGTGACGCAGGGCTTGCTGGATGAGTTTGGCGACAAGCGCGTCATCGATACCCCGATCACCGAATATGGCTTTGCTGGCGTCGGCACGGGCGCTGCGATGGGCGGGCTGCGCCCGATCGTCGAGTTCATGACCTTCAACTTTGCGATGCAGGCAATTGACCACATCATCAATTCGGCCGCCAAGACCAATTACATGTCTGGCGGCCAGATGCGGTGCCCGATGGTGTTCCGCGGCCCCAATGGCGCCGCTAGTCGGGTCGGCGCGCAGCACAGCCAGAATTATGGACCATGGTATGCCAGCGTGCCCGGCCTGATCGTCATTTCCCCTTATGACGCCGCCGATGCCAAGGGATTGCTGAAGGCCGCTATCCGCAGCGACGACCCGGTCGTGTTCCTCGAAAACGAGCTGCTCTACGGGCGCAGCTTCGAGGTTCCGAAGCTCGACGATTATGTGCTGCCGATCGGCAAGGCACGGGTTATGCGCACCGGGTCCGACGTGACGCTGGTCAGCTATTCGATTGGTGTCGGGCTGGCACTGGAGGCGGCTGAAGCGCTGGCGGGTGAGGGGATTGCGGCCGAAGTCATCGATCTGCGCACGCTGCGCCCGCTTGACACGCAAACCGTGCTGGAGAGCCTGAAGAAGACCAACCGGATGGTGGTTGTCGAAGAAGGCTGGCCAGTATGCTCCATTGCGAGCGAAATCATCACCATCGCCATGGAACAGGGGTTTGACGATCTCGACGCCCCGGTGCTGCGGGTCACCAATGAGGATGTGCCGCTGCCCTATGCAGCCAACCTCGAAAAACTGGCGCTGATTGATGCCGCTCGCGTCGTGGCGGCAGCGCGCAAGGTCCTGTATCGCTAGCGCGCTTCAGGCTGGCTCAAGCCGGCACGTGAGCCCGTTTCCGCGGCTCGTCCAGACGCCTTAGCTGCACGTTGATGCGGTTACGCCTGGCACCTTGTAAATGCCGTTCGGGTGAGTCGCCGCGGCACCCAAAGCGCTGTCATCGCTAAGATCACGTCGGTCGCGAACGGCCATTGAGGAGATTTCGGTAAAGTTCGTAATCGACGCCAGATTGCCAATCGCGATCAGGGGACGGTACTCATAATAGACTTCAACAAACATGGTGGCGTTGTCGCTTTGCGCGGTAATTTGCCGTCCCGTCGGCCCCATGCCAACAAGGTTGGTGTCGCCCGAGCGACCATAGCTGGGCGTGTAGCTTGTCTTGCCACCATAGCAGCGTTGCCAGACGATTTTGTAGCGGTTCGTGGTGTTTGGGTTAGCTACCGGCTCCAGGTCCGACAGGATGACACGGCCTTGCGTGGTGAGCGCAAGCTCGCCCGATTGCAGATTGGCGCCAATGAACAGGTCGTTGATGTCCGCTTCCGTAATGGTCTTTGCCGCGAGCAATGATCCATTGCCCATGCGCGCAGCGTCGTCGGCCAGGCGCGTGGCAAGCTGGCTAACCCGCATGCGCGTGGTGATATAGTTGGTCATCTCGGCCCCGGTCGCGATCATGATGAGCAGCACCGGTAAGGTGAAAGCAAACTCCATGAGAGCTGCACCGCTGCGATCATCCCGCAGCGAGCGCACGGCACGCAAGATGCTGGCAATTGTCGGCACGCGGGATGGGAGCGCGGTCATGGGCAGTTTCTCGCGGTTGGAGCGCCGTAGCTGTTTTGATCATTGTAGGGCTGGTTTGCGAGCACGGTTGATGCGCGCACCGTGGCGTTGCGATCGACACCGATGAATCCGGCAATTGGCGTCAACCGGGGATAGGTGAGGCTAACGGTGTAGAGCGTCTTGTCCTTTGCGCCGCCCTGTCCGGAATCACCGCCGTCACGGTCCCACGTGTTGTTGTTGTTGTCGTCCTGATACGGCTCGTTGTTGTCGCAGGTACCGTTGCCATTCGTATCCGTATAACGCTCCTCCTGCGCCGCTGCCGCCTGTGAAAACGTCCGGTAAAAGCGACGCGAAAATGTGAGGTTTTGGGTGTTTACGCCGGAATAAAGAAAGCGGACCTGATCGCGCACCCGCGCGTCAAGCGTGGTGCTTGCCGTTGTCGTTCCGTTGGTTTCCAGCGTGCCGTCGCGCGCAATCTTCTGCACGATGCCCTGAAGCACGGCGCGCATGTAGAGCGTGTGGCCGATTTCGAATCCGCCGACGAGCAGCAACGTCAAGATCGGCGCCACAAAGGCGAACTCAAGCAGCGTAGACGCGTGCTCGTCCGTCGCCAGGCGTTTGAACAAACGGCGCGTCATCGTGTGAGCCTCAATTGCGAGATTTGGTTGGCAATGCTGGCAAAGGTCGATTGCAGCGATGATGAGCTGCGGGCCGTGAAATACCGACCCGGCGTGGCACAGTTGGACAGCCGGGTTTCGGTCGCGGTGTTCGAGCCGCTACCGAACGAAATCACCCACAAGGTCGTGTTGCGCATGTTCTTGACGGCGGTGCACAGGCCGTCGAGGCGGGCATTGATCTGGTCGATTACGGCAGAGTTGGAATTGCCGCAGTTGGAGGCGCTGCCGACGCTCGTGGTTGTTCGCCGGTCAAAAAACGCGACGCCATAGGCGGAATAATCGCATGAGGCGCCCTGAGCATCACCATCGGTCATGAAGATGATGTGACGATCAATCTCGCCACCAAGCGGCGTAAGCGCGTTCTCGGACGCAAAGATGCCAGTTGGCGATGCCAAGCGTGCACCCCAGATCATCCCGATATCGTGATAGGTATTGCCGCTAGGTGTTAGGCTGTCGACATAGTCGTCAAAGTCCGTTGCCACGGGCCATGCTTGAAGCTTCTTGGCCTCTGTAGGGCAATAATAAGGCACACTATTGTAATACTCATCATTGGTTTTCGCCACATCTGCAGTATCAAGCTCAGAGTAGGACGTAAAAATCTTGCGCAAGTAGATCGCGTCCGGCAGCGCGGGCTTCCACTGCGTGGTGGCATCTCCTGTGCTCGGCACAAGATCAATATTAAGATCCTTGGCGCCCGACGGGATCGGGGAGTAGCTCGATTGAGACACGGTTTGCCGCTCTTCGATGCAGCCATCCCAGTTGATAGTGCGATCCGCACCATTGGCGCCAATGGCCAAATTCATGCTGTTGTTCCACAGCGTGCCGTTTTTCAGGCGGGAAATCGGCACGTTGATCTGGCCATAATGCCAGCCGTCGAACACATTATATGGCACG
>JBJXEC010000079.1:0-18209 GCA_046155125.1 Sphingomonas sp.
GCCTGGATTGTGGCGCCGCCACCGCTAAGCAAAGCCGCCTCGAACGCGGACTCGCCGCCACTGGAACGGTTCGACATTCAACAGCGCATCGAAAATGGCCAACTCTGGGCCTATGTCGATACCGCGACGCGCGCCAACTCCCCCGAGCTACTGTCGCAGCTGGCGACGCTTGCGATACCCTGGGCGCCGGACAAGGGCGATCTTATCGTTCATGAACTAACCATCGAGCGCGGCGATGAGCGAATTGATTTGCTCGCAAAGGGCCCGAAATTCACGGTGCTGCGTCGCGAGGAAGCGCTCGAGCGGCGTGAGCTGACAGGTGTATTAACCGCAACGCTTGCCGTTGAAGGGCTGCGGGTGGGTGATGTCTTGCATTTGCGGATGTCCACGACGTCGAAGGACGCAGCACTTGCTGGCAACGTGCAAAGTTTCAACGGATTACTGACGGCGCCCACGCCGGTTGGCTATGCGCACCTGAGGTATTCCTGGCCTCGCAGCACCAAAGTGCAGTGGAAAGCGCTCGCAACGGGTGTGACGCCGCTTGCGACGACGACAGGCGCTTACACCGAACTGAATATAACGCTGCCAGCGCCCAAACAATCCGAAATGCCCGCGGACAGCCCTGTGCGCTTTCGTGCCCCGCCACTGGTGGAATTTTCGACCTTCACCGATTGGAGCCATGTCTCAAAGGTGATGGCGCCACTTTATGTAACGGATGGCGCAATTGCACCTGGCACCGCGCTCGCGGCTGAAGTGGCCGCGATCATGCAGTCCGAGCCGACCGCAATTGGCCGGGCCCAGCGCGCCCTCTCCCTGGTTCAGGACAAGATCCGGTATCTCGCAGTAGGGATGGACGGCGGAAACTATGTTCCGCAAACACCGACCAAGACATGGGAAGTGCGATACGGCGACTGCAAGGCAAAAACGCTGCTGCTGCTTGCGCTGCTGCGCGCGATGAATATCGACGCCGAGCCGGTGCTGGCACATATCGGCCTGGGTGATCTTGTGGCGACGCGGTTGCCAAGCGTTGCAGCGTTCAACCATGTGCTGGTCCGCGCAACAATTGACGGAGATAGCCTGTGGCTTGATGGCACCCGCAACGGCGACCAGCTTGCTGACATTCATGACACACCCGCTCTTGGCTATGTCCTGCCGGTGCGCGCGGGCGGTGCCGATGTTGTGCGCATTGTGACGCGGGCCAACGCAGTTCCAATCTTGGATTTAACGGTTGTCGCGGACGAAAGCGCAAGCACGGACGTGCCCAGCGTGTTCGAAGCCAGGGCAGTGCTGCACGGGCCGTTTGCGTCGCTCATGGCAAGCGCAAAAGGTCGGTTTTCCGCCCAGCAAGAGCGTGATGGCGTCGCCAAAGTGTTCGCCTCGCTGGTCGGTGAAGCCCAATATAGCGACGGCGCCATTGTCATCGACCCTAAGACCGGCACGGTCTCACTCACGGCCACGGGCGCCGCAACAACGCCTTGGTTTACGGATGACCGCAAGCAAAAGCGCAACATTTCGCGCGTGCTTGATGGCCTTAAATTCACCCCGGATCGCGGTCGGCTGGCCTGGAAATCAATCCCCGTCGCGACCGAAGCGCCGGGGCGGCTCCGCTATCATTGGCGCGTGAAACTGCCCGATGGCGGGCGGGGCTATGTGATCGAGGGCGTTCCAGACGCAACGACACATCTTGCCGGCTACGACATGATGCGCACGACCAGAATCGTCGATGGCACGCTGATCCTCGAAGAAGGTATTGCGCCAACCGGCGAAGAGATTGCGCCGGAAAATATTGCTCGCGAACGCGATATCGTCGCGACGGCTAAAGCGCAGGCGCCACGTGTGGTTGCGCCCGACAGCGCCACCCGCCGCTGGAACCTGGATGGCAAGGATCCGCCAGGTGCTAGCCAGATCAAGGCGGCAGAGGCGATTTTCGCCAAAGCCATTGCCAATGAGGCAGCGGACAAGGAAAGTGCGGCCGCGCTCGATAGTCGCGCGTCCTTTCGGGCTGACATCGGCGACTACCGAGGCGCACTAGCTGACCTTACGGCGGCGATCGGCATAGAGCCCAAGGAGGACATCTATCTACGCCGCGCCGAGCTGGCTTACACGCTCGGTGACCTTACCGCAGCCGAAGCCGACGCTGAAGCGGCCCGTGCGCTCGACCCGTCTTCCTCTGAGGCCATAAACCGGCTGGCGACGTACAAGGCCGAGCGCGGCAACCTGCCCGCTGCGCTGGCACTGATCGACGAGCGCATCGCGCTTGGCGGTGACACTAAAGCCAGCTTTCGTGAAGAGAAGGCCACTCTTTTGGCCGAATTCGGAGACCCTATGGACGCACTGGGCTTGCTGAAAGACCTTATCGCGGAGAAACCGGGGTCGCCCAGCTTGCTGAACAGCCAGTGCTGGACCAAAGCCACTCGCAGTTTGCTGCTCGACAGCGCGCTGAAGGACTGCACCCGAGCGATTGAACTAAGCTCAGATACCTCGTCAATCCTCCATAGCCGGGCGCTCGTTTGGTACCGGCTGGGCAAATATGACGACGCGCTTGGCGATCTTGATGCAGCGCTGGCAGGCGATCCGAGCCTTAGCGACGGCTATTTCCTTCGCTCGATCGTGCTCCAGCGGCTCAAGCGCGACAAGGACGCAGCGCGTGATCTCGCTATCGCCCGTCGTATCGATCCCAGCACCGAACGCACCTATAAGCGGTATGGCATCACGCCCTGACACGCCATAGGGCACGGATTTGACGGGAAAGGTGCCCCGCTGCAGCGGCATGCAGCACCGGAACGGCTGGGTTGCAGGTAAATCGCTACGTCCCGGCTCTGTGACCTCGAATTCAACAGCGCCCCCGCAAATTATTCCGCAAATGGTTCTTCAATGCGTGGCGCTGCTCGCCTAGAAGGAGCGGGCGACCCGCCCCAAGCAACCAAGGATAGCGCGATGACGATCAATGTCGGTGACAAACTCCCTACGACGACCTTCACCAAGGCAACCGACTCCGGGCCCGAGGCGGTGGACACCGAAACCTTCTTCGCTGGCCGCAAGGTGGTCTTGTTTTCGGTTCCCGGCGCGTTCACGCCCACGTGCTCGGCCAAGCATTTGCCGGGTTTTGTTCAGAACGCCGCTGAATTCAAGTCCAGGGGCGTCGATGAAATCGCCTGTACCGCCGTCAACGATGCCTTTGTGCTGGGCGCCTGGAGCAAGAGCAACGACGCTGGCGCCGCCGTCACCATGCTGGGCGATGGCAATGGCGATTTTGCCGAAGCCATCGGCTTGACCATGGATGGCTCCAAATTCGGCATGGGCAAGCGCGGCCAGCGCTATTCGATGCTGGTCGAGGATGGCGTCGTGACCCAGCTCAACATTGAGGGGCCAGGCGAGTTCAAGGTGAGCTCGGCCGAGCACATGCTCGAAACGATGTGAGGCGCGCGCGGCGGTGCGGGTCATGCGCCGGAGCCACCGCACCGCTGATGGCTGTCTTGCTAGTGTCGCGCTAGTCGATTAGCGCATAGAGCATGACGACAGCCACCGAAATTGTTGCCGAGCTGGAGCGGCTCTATCGCGCCTCGGTCGAGCGCCTTCAGGGCGCGCTTGACGCCTATCTGAGTAACGGCACCGTGCCCGACGCGGCACGGCGCACGGACGGCTCGTTTGCCTATCCCGAAATACAATTGCTGTTTCGCGGCGGCCCTGACCGTCCGGCGCCGACCCGCTCGTTCGGTCGACTGATCACGCCGGGCCGCTACAAGATCAGCGTCACCAAACCCGCGTTGTTTGCCGATTACCTGATAGAGCAGCTGACGTTTCTGCTTGAGGACTATGACGTCGAGGTGGAGGCCGTTTGCGGCAGGCAGGAAATTCCCTTTCCCTATGTGCTTGATCCCGGGCATGCGCTCAGCCTTGACGAGGTCTCCGCGACAGACCTTGCCCGCTTCTTTCCGGCAACTGAACTTGCCCATATCGGCGACGAAATTGCAGACGGCCTGTGGGAAAACCCCGACGATGTGCGCCCGCTCGCCCTGTTCGACGGGCTGCGGACGGACTTCTCGCTGGCGCGGCTGCGGCATTATACGGGCACCCCGCCCGAGCATGTGCAGCGTTTCGTGCTGTTCACCAACTATCATCGCTATGTCGACGAGTTTGTTCAATGGGCGTGCGGGCAGTTGGGGCCAGGCAGCCGCTATACCGCTGTTTCCGGCGCCGGCGGAGTGATGATCGGCCCCGGCGATGACCCGGAAAAGCTCGTCACCGACAGCGCGTGGCGGCGCCACCAGATGCCGGCCTATCACCTGATTGCACCGGGCGGCACGGGCATCAGCCTTGTTAACATTGGCGTCGGGCCATCCAACGCCAAGACGATTACGGACCATCTCGCGGTTGTTCGGCCAGAAGCGTGGCTGATGATCGGCCATTGCGGGGGCCTGCGCCCAAGCCAGCGGATTGGCGACTATGTGCTCGCGCATGCCTATCTGCGCGACGACCATGTGCTCGACGATGTGCTGCCGCCCGAAATTCCCGTGCCTGCCATCGCCGAAGTGCAGCAAGCGCTCGCCCGCGCGGCCGAAACAGTCTCCGGCCAGTCGGGCGACGAATTGAAGCGGCGGCTGCGCACCGGCACGATTGTTACCACCGATGATCGCAACTGGGAACTGAGCTACTCCAAATCGGCGCTGCGCTTTTCGCTTAGTCGCGCGGTCGGCATCGACATGGAATCGGCGACGATTGCGGCGCAGGGATATAGGTTCCGCGTGCCCTATGGAACACTATTGTGCGTGTCCGACAAACCGCTGCACGGCGAACTGAAGCTGCCGGGGCAAGCCAACCGCTTTTACGAGCGCGCGATTGCGGAACATATGAAGATTGGCATCGAGGCATGCGAGCAACTCCGCCGCGAAGGCACCAAGCTGCATTCGCGCAAGTTACGGGCGTTTAACGAGCCGCCGTTCCGGTAGGGGCATCGTTCGGTCGAAGGCTATACCAGGCACTTCGTCATGCGGTAATTGTGGATGGCGACAGCACCAAGGACGACCTCTTGTCGCACTTCTACGACAAACCCTTTTCGCGCGAACAATGGCCGCGCCGCTTCGCTTGCATCCGTTGATAGCACCCCGATCCCCCGCTCTATGGCGGCTCGTTCGAGGCTATCGTACAGCGCCGAGGCGACACCTGTGCCGATCCGGTCGGGCCGACAGTAAAGGTGATCGACATAGCCATTGGCAGCAACGTCGCCATAAGCGATCGGTGCGCCCTGCTCGTCGATAGCGACAAGGAACACGCGGTCCTCCACCCCGCGCTGAACATAGGTTGCCGGGTCAGGTGGAGCCGGGCTCCATGCAGCCAGTTGCTGCGGCGAATAGAAGCTTTGGGCGCCATGGCGAACAGACGCATGGAACAGGGCGGCCAGCGCCGGAGCGTCCGATGGCTGAAACGATCTGATCAGCATCTCACCCCTTTGGCGGATCCGCGATCATTGCGGTGAAGGTCGCCTCCGCTGCGAGCGCGCCGTCAACCAGCGCGCGGCCCGCGAACTTACAGACGCTTGAGCGCTTTTGCACAAATTCCACTTCAAGCGTCAGCAGGCATCCTGGCTCCACCGGCTTGCGGAACTTAGCGCCGTCTATCGCCATGAAATACACAAGCTTGCCCGAGCCAGCGAGACCAAGAGATTCCACCGCCAATATGCCCGCTGCCTGCGCCATCGCCTCGACGATAAGCACCCCTGGCATGATCGGCCGACCAGGGAAATGGCCCTGAAAGAAGCCCTCGTTGATTGTCACCGCTTTGATCGCGGTGATTGACCGGTCGAGGTGTAACGCCTCCACCCGGTCAACCAGCAACATCGGGTAGCGATGCGGCAGTGCTGCCATCACTCGAGTGATATCGAGCGACAGCGGCGCTGACGTCATGATGTCGCTCACCGGCTCTGTGGCTGCTTGGCAGGCGGCGTGGTCGTTGCAGGAGCGGCACCGGCGGCTGGGGCTCCCCCCTGCTGCTGCTGGGGCGGCGTGATCGACACGCTGGTCAGCGTCGCATTCAGCTGCTGCATGGCAATTGCGGTGATGTCGTTTACCGGATCGACGGCGAGGACTGCATTGCGCGGCAGAACGGCATCGCCCTTGCGATCCTTGCGGATTTTTTCGGCGATCGGCACCAGCTTTTCGAGAATCTGGAACTTCACATATTGGTCGACATACTGGATTTCCTGCTTCAGCTGCTCGAAATTATTCTGCGCCTCTGTCAGTGTCTGGCGCGCCTGATCGACCGCTGTTTGGTTAGCGGGCGGCAGCGTACCATCGGGCTTCAGCACTTTTTTTGCTGCTTCAACCTGCGTATTCCAATTGGCTGCAGCTGATTCGAGCGCCGACTGGGTGGCTTTGAGCTGTGCGCCGTATTTGCCATTCAACTGGGTGTTGCCGCTTTTGGCCGCGGTCGAATCCTTGTACATCTGCTCGACGTCCACAGTCAGCGTCGTCGTCTGCGCAGCGGCAGGTGGTGCACCGGCTGCCGCGCCGAAGGCAATGGCCACGCCGAGTGCTGCGGATTTAATAAATTTGGTCATCTAGAATCCCGTTCCTACGTTGAAGGTAATAAGCTTGGTTTGGTCGCCAGGGCTGGTTAGCAGCGTCTTGGCGATGTCGATGCGCAGCGGCCCAAAGGGCGAATTCCAGTTTACACCAAAACCGACCGAAATTCGCGGCCGTGCCGAATTGCCCACGAAACGCTCAAGAAATGGCGTCTGCTCCGTCGAAAACAGTGTGTTCGGCGTGGTGCCTACGCAATTTCCGGCTGCGTCCGGAACACCTGTCATACAGGTCGTAAGCGAGGCAACCGGTGCATCGACGGTCCCAGAGTTGAACGTATATTGTAAGTTGCCATTGGCATCGAGAACCGGCGTGAAGATCGACCCGACAAAGGTCCGGCCCGTCGTGGGG
This sequence comes from Sphingomonas sp., assembly GCA_046155125.1. Taxonomy (GTDB): domain Bacteria; phylum Pseudomonadota; class Alphaproteobacteria; order Sphingomonadales; family Sphingomonadaceae; genus Sphingomonas. The sequence continues at coordinate 6,930 of JBJXEC010000079.1, forward strand.
TCGGTCAGCGTCGGGAAGTTCGCGGTCGGCAGCGGCCGAGTTACACCGAAAAGCGCGCCGAAATCGAGGAAGATCGAGGGGCGCAGCCCAAGCTCCCGCGCACCCGCCCCCAGTGGGATTTCAAGCTCGGCCCGCCCGAGATACAAGGCCCTGCCGCCAAGCGGATCGTCGCTGATCTGGTTGCGGGCATCCAGCAACGTCTGGTTGACGGTGCCATCGCTGAACGCAATTCTCTGAATACGTGGCCCGACCCCGCGGATCTGGAAACCACGGAACTGTGGTTCACCGAGGTAAAAGCGGTCAACAATCCGCACCGCATCGATACCAGGACCCGGCGATTTTTGCAGCGGGAAGATATAAGAACCCTGCAGGGCAAAGGAGGCAATAAACCCGCTGCCGACGTTCCAGTATTTGGCGCCCTCAATCACCGTCCGCGCATAGCGCACATTGCCGCCTAGCCCTGCAAAGTCCTGGGTTATCGCCAGCCGCTGGCCAGCCGAGGGCCGCAGCCGGTTGTTGAGATTGTCGAAGCTGAGCACATAGCCGATCGAGGAGGTCAGCCGATTACCGATCTGCTCGCACAGGAACCGCCCGGCGCGCAACGGATCGCAAACACCGTTGGTGAAGAACGTGCCCTGATCGAGGGTCACATTATCCTGGCTGAGCTGATACCGAAGCTGCAGCGACAAAAATTCCGTCAGCGCGGTCCCCGTACGGACTGAAAAGCCGGTCGAGATCTGGTTGAATGTCGTTTGACGCGAGTTGTTCAGGAAGTTGAACTGGTTAAAATCGCGCCGGAACACACTGAAACCAAGCGCGATATTGCGGTCAAACAAATATGGCTCGGTAAAGCCAACTTCGACGGACTTGGAGAACTGCGAATAATTAACGCTTAGGCTGAGCTCCTGGCCCTTGCCACGGAAATTGCGCTGGCGGACCGAGCCCTGCACCAGAAACCGCTCAAGGCTCGAAAAACCAAGCGAAAGATTGAGCTCGCCGGTCGATTTCTCTTCGACGTTGGTCTCCAGAATGACGCGGTCTGGCGCCGAGCCAGGCTTTTGCTGAATTTCCAGCTTCTCCTGGAAATATCCCAGCGAGTTGATCCGGTCCTGTGAGCGCTTGACCTGAAAGGTGTTGAATGGATCACCCTCTGCCACGCGAATTTCGCGCCGGATAACCTTATCCTGGGTCAGCGTATTGCCGTTGATATCAATACGCTCAACATACGTGCGCTTGGCCTCAGCGATGTGAAAATTGATGTTCATCATCAGATTTTCACGGTCAGGCTGAAACTCCGCGTTTACATCCGCAAAGGCATAACCGAAAAGCCCTGCGGTCTGGTTGATCGCTTCAATCGAATCTTCCACCTTTTTCGCATTGTACCAGTCGCCTTTTTTGGCAACGAGTGATGTGGCAAGTTTCTTGTTATCAAAGTCGCGAATTTCACTATCAACGGTGATATCACCAAAGTGATAGCGCTTACCTTCCTGCACCACATAAGTGATGATGAAATCACGCTTGTCAGGCGTCAACTCGGCAATCGCAGAGATCACCTTGAAGTCGGCGTAGCCTTCCGTCAGATAGAACTGACGAAGCTTTTGCTGATCAAAATTTAGGCGATCCTGATCATAGCTGGTGTTGGAACTGAGGAACGTCGTCAACCGCGCTTGCTTGGTCGCCATCTCGCCGCGCAGCTTCTTGTCAGAGAACACTTCGTTGCCAAGAATATTGATCTGGCGAACCTTGGACTTTGGCCCTTCCTCAATCTCGAAAATGATGTCGACACGGTTCTGGTCGAGCGATACCATTTTCGGTGAAATCGTCGCCGCAAACCGCCCCTGGCGACGATATAGCTCAATGATGCGTTCAACATCCTGACGCACCGCGGTCCGCGTGAAAATCTGGCGCGGGGCGAGCTTTACCTCTTTAGTAATTTTATCGGCTTTGAGCTGCTTGTTGCCTTCAAACAGCACCCGGTTGATGATCGGGTTTTCGCGCACGCGCAGCACGACGTCCCCCGTCAGCGCGCCATCAATGGATACATCGGCGAATAGTTCGCTGGCGAAGAGATCCTTCACCGCCTGGTCAAGGCTTTCATTGTTGAAGGCCTGGCCAACCCGCAACTTGGTGTAGGAAATCACGGTGTCGGGCTCAATGCGCTGCGACCCTTCCACGCGCATCGACTTGATGACTTTGCTCGCCGGGGCAGCAGCCGCGGCGGCAGCGGCCGGCGGCACCGGTGGCAGGGTGCTCGGCGCGGTTTGGGCGAACGCCGAGGTGCCGGTGCCCGTGAGAAACGTGCCTGCCAGCAACAGCGCCGTTTCACGCGCGCCGAATTTCGAAACCTTGCTTGCTGTCACTACGTCACCCCAAACGGAAAAAATTTGCCCGGCAAGGCGCCATCGCCCTGCCCGAAGCGCGTCAACCGATCAACCCGGCCAGTCCCTTCCACACGCCAAACGACCCCAAATCATTGGTTGTCGCCAGCGCCATCAACGCCAGCACCGCCAGCAAGCCTCCTCTAAAGGCCCAATCCTGCACCTGTGGCTCAAGCGGCTTTCGGCGCACCGCCTCGACGGCGTAGAACAGCAAATGGCCGCCATCCAGCATAGGAACTGGCAACAGGTTGATGAATCCCAGATTAATCGACACCAGCGCGACCAGAAAAACGAACGACGAGAACCCCAGCGATAACTGCTCGCCCGAGACCTTGGCGATGCTGAGCGGCCCGCCCAGCTCGCTCACCGGGCGCCTGCCGGAAATGATCTGGCCGATCACTTCGGTCATCATCCGCAGGATATCGCCGGTTTTCCTGACAGCCACGCCAGGCGCCTCAAAGATGCTCACCGGCACGACCTCCACACCGGTGCGCGCAACACCGAGGCGGCCGATCTTGGGCATGTTGCCAAACCGGTCCCGTTCAATCCGCGTACCAATTGTCAGCGCCACTGATCGGCGCGCGCCGGCACGGACATAGTCGACACGAACCGCCTGGCCCGCGCGGTTCTGAACGAACATCACCATGTCCTGGAACGTCTCAACGTGCCGACCGCCAAGCGCAGTGATCCTGTCCCCCGGCAACAGCCCCGCTGCCGCCGCCGGGCTATTCGCCTCGATTTGGCCGACGACCGGAGGCGTCCGCACATCGCCATAGGCAACAGCGAACCCGGCAAGGATAAAAATCGCCACGGCAAAATTTGTGATTGGCCCGGCCGCAACAATAATCGCGCGCTGCCACAAGGCTTTGGACTGGAATGTTAAAGCGCGTTCTTCAGCCGGAAGCGCGAGCCAATTGGGATCTGTAGCGCTCGACGGCCCCATATCACCCGCGAACTTGACATACCCGCCAAGCGGCAACGCGCATAGTTTCCACCGCGTGCCGCGCTTGTCGTTCACCCCGCCAAGCTCCGGGCCAAAGCCAATGGAGAATTCCTCGGCCTTCACACCAAACAGGCGCCCGGCCAGATAATGGCCCAGCTCATGCACAAACACGAGCGGGCCAATCACCAGAACAAAGGCAATAACTGTCAGAAACAGGCCGGGAGACTGGATCAAAGTACACAATCCTTCACACGCTCGTCCGCAACCCTTCGCGCTTCGGCATCCACCGCAAGCACCGCGTCCAGCGTTTGCGGCGCTGGGGGATCGTAGTTAGCCAGTGTATCGGCGACGATTGCGGCAATTTCGAGGAAGCCGACCCGCCCTGCCAGAAAGGCCGCGACCGCGATTTCGTTTGCCGCGTTCAAAATGGCAGGACGCGCACCGCCCGCCTCCAGCGCCTCTCGCGCCAGCCGCAGCGCGGGGAATCGCTCGTCGTCCGGCGCTTCGAAATCGAGGCGGCCGATGCTCACCAGATCGAGCGGCGCCATGGGCACTTCCATCCGGTCCGGCCAGGCAAGGCAATAGGCAATTGGCGTGCGCATGTCAGGCGGCCCGAGCTGCGCGAGCACCGAACCATCGACATAGTCCACCATCGAATGGATAACCGACTGACGGTGCAGAATTATTTCGATCCGCGCGGGGTCGATCGGGAATAGCCGGGCGGCTTCAATCAGCTCCAGCCCCTTGTTCATCATCGTGGCGGAATCGACCGAAATCTTGGCCCCCATCGACCAGTTGGGATGGGTCACGGCCTGCGCCGGGGTGACCGTGCGCATCTGTTCCGCCGTCCAGTCGCGGAACGGGCCGCCGCTTGCCGTCAGGATAATTCGACGGACCCGCGCCGGCCTGTCGAAATCAAAGCATTGAAAGATTGCATTATGCTCCGAGTCTGCGGGCAAAAGGGTGGCACCATGCGTCTTGGCGGCCGCCAGGATCACATCGCCGGCCGACACCAGCGGCTCCTTGTTCGCGAGGATGACGGTGCTTGCAGCGGCAATCGCGGCCATGACCGGCGGCAGCCCCGCACAGCCGACAATGGCCGCCATGGTGACGTCAGCGCCCATCGCGGCCGCCTCGCATACCGCGCTTGCGCCGCCTCCCGCAGTGATCCCGGTACCCGCAAGCGCTGCCCGCAAGTCATCCAGGCAAGCCGCGTCAGCGACCACCGCATGGCGCGCGTTCGTGCGTATGGCGGCCGCCGCCAGTTTAGCGACGTCGCAATTGGCCGTCAGCGCGACAACGCTAAAGGCATCTGGCGTGCGCTCAACCAAATCCAGCGTTGACGTCCCGACCGATCCGGTCGCGCCAAGGATGGTAACAGTCTTCATCCAATCAATCTCCGCACTTGCGGCAACATTACCAAAAACGCCGCAACCGGCGCTGCTGCTATCATCCCATCGAGCCGGTCGAGCAACCCGCCATGGCCGGGCAAAAGCGTGCCGCTGTCTTTTACGCCTGCACGCCGTTTCAGCCAGCTTTCATACAGATCGCCAGCCTGCGCTATCCCCGCGATCAGCGGCGTGGCCAGCGTCAGCCGCCAAGGCAGGCCTTGATAGACGTGCAGGGCCGCCGCGAACAGGCTTGCCGCCGCGATGCCACCGGCAAGGCCCGCCCAGGTCTTGTTGGGGCTGATCGCAGGGGCAAGCTTTGGCCCGCCAATTGCGCGGCCCGCGAAATAGGCGCCAATATCGCACAGCCAGACCGCGCCAAATGTCCAAAAGCTGTACAGCATGCCGCGCGGTTGATCACGCATCAAGATCATCGCCAGTACTGGCAGCCCGGCATAAAGGATGCCGCCTGCCAGATCACTGCGCCGGGTCGCCGCCATCGCAAACCCGGCGGCCCCGGCGAGCAGCCCAAGCGCGAAGAAATTCGGCCCGGCTGCCAATGGGCCCATAATCGCGAGCGGCACCGACAGCGCAAACATCAACATCCGTTTGTGCCCAAGGGAAGCGCCCACCAGCGCCGCCCATTCCGAAAACACGCCCAGGGCAACGGCGGCAAGCACTATCCAGAAGATCACGCCGCCAAACCACAACGCCGTCAGCGCGCCGACGACGAGCACGATGCCGACCGCGCTGCGTGTCGCCAGCTCAGAACGTCGCCCGGTGTTCCCGATGCCGATCACAAGCCGCCAAAACGCCGTTGCCTGCTGCCGAACTGCGACACTGCGGTAGTCAGCGCGGCTTCGTCAAAATCTGGCCAAAGCGTGTCCACAAACAACAGCTCGGCATACGCCGCCTGCCACAGCAGGAAATTGGAAAGGCGCTGCTCCCCCGACGTGCGGATCAGCAAGTCGAGCGGCGGCAAGTCGCGCGTCTCCAGCAAATTCTCGATGGCGGTTTCGTCAATCTGGTCTGCTGAAATATCGCCATTTACGGCGCGCTGGGCAAGCGTACGCGCGGCGGTCACAAGCTCTGCCTGGGCGCCATAATTCAGCGCAATAACGAGGATAGGCCCGCTATTCCCCTGGGTTTGCGCCAGCGCGCCATCTACGAGAGCAACAATATCGGTCCCGAAACGGCGATAATCGCCAATCACCCTGAGGCGCACATTTTCGCGGACCAGTTCATCCAGATCATGCCGGATGAAATAACGCAACAGCCCCATCAGGTCGCTAATTTCGTCTTCCGGGCGCCGCCAGTTCTCGGAGGAAAATGCGTAAAGTGTGAGCGCCTCAATGCCGAGCGAGCGCGCCGCACGCGTTACCTTGCGGACCGCCTCCACGCCCGCCTTGTGGCCAGCGAGCCGCGGCAGAAAGCGCTTCTTGGCCCAGCGACCGTTGCCATCCATGATGATTGCCACGTGGCGCGGCAGCGCACTCCCGGCCAGGGTCGCGTCAGGCGCCGTGGCAGGCCATGCGGTCACTTGCCCAAAATTTCCTTTTCCTTGGCGCTGGCAGCAGCATCAATATCGCCAATCGTTGCGTCAGTAAGCTTTTGCACCTCGGTCTCATGCCGCTTGCGGTCATCTTCGCCGAACACATTCTTCTTCTCGTCGAGCTTCAGGCTTTCCATCCCGTCACGACGCACGTTGCGCGCGGCGATCCGCGCTTTTTCGGCATATTGCCCAGCAAGTTTGGCAAGTTCCTTGCGCCGTTCCTCGGTAAGATCGGGTATCGGGATACGCAGCGTCTGCCCGTCGACGATCGGGTTCAAGCCAAGCCCGGCCGAGCGGATTGCCTTGTCGGCGGGTCCGACATTCGACTTGTCCCAAACCTGAACCGACAGCATGCGGGACTCAGGCGCCGATACGGTGGCGACCTGGTTGAGCGGCATGTGCGCGCCGTACACTTCAACGGTTACCGGGTCGAGCAAGCTCACGCTTGCGCGGCCGGTGCGCAGGCCCGACAAATCCCCTTTCAGCGCTTCAACCGCGCCGTGCATGCGGCGCTCCAGATCGGCCTTGTCATAAGCGGCCATCATCAATTCTCCCCATTTTCAGGACCATTATGCACAATCGTCGACGTGCCTTCGCCGCGCAGCACCGAGGCAAGGTTGCCCTCGCCGCGGATGTTGAACACAATGATCGGAATGTCATTCTCGCGGCACAGCGCGACCGCGGCTGCGTCCATCACTTTGAGATTGTCGACTAATACCTGGCCAAAGGTAAGCGCCTCATAGCGCTTGGCCGAGGCGACCTTTTTGGGGTCGGCATCATATACCCCGTCAACGCTCGTACCCTTGAACAGCGCGTCACAATTCATTTCGGCAGCCCGCAACGCGGCGGCGGTGTCTGTCGTGAAAAACGGGTTGCCAGTGCCCGCGGCAAAAATGACGATCCGGCCCTTTTCCATGTGCCGTATCGCTCGCCGGCGAATGTACGGCTCGCAAACACTGGCCATGGGGATTGCCGACTGGACCCGCGTCTCGATGCCGATACGCTCCAGCGCGTTTTGAACAGCGATGGCGTTCATCACCGTCGCTAGCATGCCCATATAGTCGGCACTCGTGCGATCAAAACCCTCGGCAGCAGCCGCCAGCCCGCGAAAAATATTGCCGCCGCCGACGACGAGGCACAATTCATGCCCGGCAGCCTTGGCAGCCGCAATTTCCCGCGCCACCCGGCCCACTGTTGCCGGGTCGATGCCGAACTGGCCCTGGCCCATCAGGACTTCCCCCGAGAGCTTGAGCAGAATGCGCTTGAAATGAGGCGTGGTCATGAATCCAACTTGTGCAACGAGCGGCGGGGCGGCGCGGAGCTTAGAGGCACCTCGCCACCCTGCCAAGCGTTCAATCCGGCAACGCTAGCCTTGCACCCGCCGTGGCGCACGGGCGCCTTTTGGCGAGTGCGCCAGCGATGGTCAGCTAACGCCGGCTGCTGCGGCGACTTCTGCTGCGAAATCGCTTTCCTCGCGTTCAATGCCCTCGCCAAGCTGGAAGCGGACATAATCCTTTAGGACGATGGTCTTGCCCGCCGCCTTGGCGGCATTGGCCACCACGTCGGAAATCTTGGTCTTGCCATCCATAACCAGAAGCTGGCTCACTAGCGCGTTTTCCTTGCGGTATTTCGCAATCGCGCCGTCGACCATCTTGGCAACAATGTCGGCGGGCTTACCGCTTTCTGCTGCCTTTTCGGTGGCAATCGCCCGCTCACGCGCGACGATTTCGGGGTCAAGATCTTCCTCGTTCAGGGCGAGCGGGAAAGCGGCTGCTATGTGCATCGCGATTTGTTTGCCAAGCGGCTCAAGCACGTCGGCGCCTGCGTCACTTTCGAGCGCGACGAGCACACCGATCTTGCCGAGCCCAGGGGCCGCCGCATTATGAACATAGGGGACGACCGCGCCGGACGACACCTGAAGTCGGCGCGCACGGCGCAGATTCTGGTTCTCGCCGATCGTTGCGATATTGTGGGTCAGGATTTCCTCAACCGTCTTGTCGCCAAGCGGGGCCGCTTTCACGGTCGCCAGATCATCGCCAAGGGCCATCACGACTGAAGTCACGTCGCGGACAAAAGTCTGGAACTGATCGTTCTTGGCAACGAAATCCGTCTCGGAGTTCACCTCGACAGCCGCGCCCCTTGTGCCCGACACTTCGATGCCGACCAGACCTTCAGCCGCGGTACGGCTCGATTTTTTGGCAGCGGCTGACAGCCCCTTGGCGCGCAGCCAGTCCATGGCGGCGTCAATTTCGCCATTCGCCTCGGTCAGCGCCTTTTTGCAATCCATCATGCCCGCGCCGCTTTTTTCGCGCAGGTCCTTCACGGCAGCGGCTGTGATCTCGGCCATATCATCTGTCCTCTTGTTCAGCATTCATGGATGCAGGCGGGGAAAGTCCAACGCCCTACCCCGCCCATATTTCAGTTCAGCGACGATGTTACGCGTCGAGCTGGTGCTCGCCTTCAACCGCGGTTTCCGGGGTGGTCGCCGCCGCCACGTCCTCGACGGCAACCGCTGCCTGAACGTCATCCGCCAACGGCGCCGTCAGCGCTTCTTCAACCGGCGGCGCGTCCATGGCGCCAATGTCCCGGCCGCTTGCTGCCTGCTGCTGATGGCCGCCACGAGTCGCCGCAATCGCAATCGCTTCGCAATACAGACGGATGGCCCGGCTGGCATCGTCATTTGCCGGCACCGGGAACGCGATGCCATCTGGCGACACGTTCGAATCGAGGATTGCCACGACCGGAATACCCAGCGTGTTGGCCTCCTTGATCGCCAGCTCTTCCTTGTTTGCGTCGATCACAAACATAACATCGGGAATCCCGCCCATGTCGCGAATGCCGCCGAGCGACAGCTCGAGCTTGTCCTTCTCGCGCGTGAGCTGGAGCACTTCCTTCTTGGTAAGGCCGGCTGTGTCACCCGACAACTGCTCTTCGAGCGTCTTAAGCCGCTTGATCGAACCGGAAATGGTCTTCCAGTTGGTAAGCATCCCGCCTAGCCAGCGGTGGTTCACGAAATGCTGGCCAGAACGGCGCGCCGCGTCGGCCACCGCATCCTGTGCCTGGCGCTTAGTGCCAACGAACAGCACCTTGCCGCCCGAAGCGGTAGACGCCGCCACAAATTCAAGCGCGCGCGCAAACAGGGGCACGGTCTGGCTGAGATCGAGGATGTGGATACCGTTACGGTCGCCAAAAATATAAGGCTTCATCTTCGGGTTCCAGCGGTGGGTCTGGTGGCCGAAGTGCGCGCCGGTCTCAAGCAATTGCTGCATGGTGACGACAGGTGCCGCCATAAGATAGTTCCTTTCCGGTTGATCCTCTGGGAAGCAAATATCGCATCTGGCCTGAAAGACCCGGCGCGACACCGGTTATGAGCGCTTCCCATGCGGGGTTGAGGTGCGCCGCTTAGCTGAGCTGCCCGCGCAAATCAATGCTTGACATAAAGAACATTATCAGAACATATAGCGGTCGTTAATAGAACGTGTAACCTTTTTTGGCATTTGCGCGTTAGTGAGCGTGGCCTCTGCCACCATGCGAAGGGATAGTAGACGATGGTATCGATTCTCGCAGCGTTGATTTTCACCTCGGGGTCAGCGTTAGTCGGCATGGTATGTTGGCAGACGTTGGCGCCTGCGCTGCCGCGCATCGCTGACCTGTTGCTAAACGCTGACCCGGTTAATCCGTTGCCTGTTCGGGTTGTCCGGCATTCTGTTCGTTTTGAGCGGCCCGGGGCGGTACCCGTTCATCGGCCAACGCATCGCGCTGCCGCCTGATGCGCGCATAGCCGCGCATGCTCAATCCGATGGATATGATATAGAACAGGCACAGCGCGCTCAGCATATGCCATGGCGCCGAGACCAGCGCAGCACCGACGAGAACGACCCCGGCAATTGCCTCAAACCGGATAGATCGGCGCAGCCGGAGCGATCGCCAGCTATAGGTTGCAACGCTCGATACCATCAGCAAAGCGATTGCCGCTGTCCATGGCGCCACAATCCAGACTGAACGGAACATCGGCGCCCCGCTCCACAGCCAGCAGTAAATCGGCAGCATGACCAGCCCGGCCCCTGCAGGTGCCGGCACGCCTGTCAAAAATCCGGCAAGTTTATGCGGCTGTTCGCTCGTGTCGATAGCGGCGTTAAAGCGGGCGAGCCGCAGCGCGCAGAAAACCGCAAATACCAGAGCGCACAACCACCCAATTCGCGGCAAGTCGTGGAGCGACCACAGGAACAGAATGAGCGCGGGCGACACGCCGAACGAAATCGCATCCGCCAGCGAATCAAGCTCGGCGCCAAACCGGCTTTCGCCCCGCACCATGCGGGCAATGGTGCCGTCGAGCCCGTCGAGCACCGCGGCGATCATGACCATGATGATCGCACTTTCCCATTGCTCGCCAATCGCGAACCGCACGCCAGTGAGCCCCGCACACAAGGCCAGCGCGGTCACGGCATTGGGCGCAACGGCGCGAAGCGGCAACCCTCCGGCACGATGGCGGCGCCTTTGCCTCACGGCCACTGGATATCTCCAATGGCACTCACCATGCCCATGTCAGCGTGGCCGCCTCATTGTGCGACTCCCAGAGGACGCTCGGCACCCAGCCGCCCCACGATCGTTTCGCCCGCCACACAGCGCTGGCCGAGCGCCACCTGGCATCCGAAATTATCCGGCAAATAGATGTCGACCCTGCTGCCAAAGCGGATCAACCCAATCCGCTGCCCCGCCGCCACCATGTCGCCGGGCTTCACGAAACTGAGGATGCGGCGCGCGACCAGCCCTGCAATCTGGGTAAACCCGATCCGCTGCCCATGGCGACTTTCTACCACGATATGCTGGCGCTCATTCTCGTCGCTTGCCTTGTCGAGGTCGGCATTGAGGAACTTGCCGGAAATATAGATGACTTGCCGAATCGCCCCGGCAATCGGCGTGCGGTTGATGTGCACATCGAACACGCTCATAAAAATCGATACGCGCACCAGCGGCGCATCGCCAATGCCGCTCTCACCGGCCATTTCAATGGGCACT
>JBJXEC010000080.1:0-2674 GCA_046155125.1 Sphingomonas sp.
GCGTCGGCGCAACCGCCATCACCCCGTAATCCAGCGCGAAGGCAGCGAGGGTGATCAACAACACGGGACGCCGCCCGAACCGGTCGCTCAGGCTGCCGATCAACGGCGAGAAAAGAAATTGCATCGCCGCAAAGGCGAGAAACAGATAGCCGCCAATTTCCGCCGCCCGGCCAATCCCGGTCGACGCGATTTCGGTAATGAGTTGCGGCAGCACCGGCGTGATCAGCCCGACCCCCGCCATATCGATGAAGACCATGAAAGCGACGAAGCGCAGGGTCGCCCGAACGTCAGCTTGCATGCATTCCCCCCCGACTGCTCACAGCGATCAGCCTCCCCGCTCGCTCATCATTTAGGCGCCGCTTCAGACTAAATCCAAATCGCAGCGGCGGAACCGAGCTTGCTTGCGGGTTTTTCCCACCGCATCGGGATGCCAGTAATCGCGACAGGCGGTCGCAAACGGTGCGCCGGCCCCCAATCGGTTGGCTCGATGACGCTGGAAAAGTCAGGCCCGCTCGCCGACACTACCGGTTTTTCGTTTGGTTGCACCTTGTGGTCGCTAAGCAGCTTTGCGGTTCGCGCGAGCGACAGGCGGGCGCGCGCCGAGCCCTGCCCAGTGCGCCGGGCGATCAGGCCGCGGACGGCGGCGGCGGCAATCAGATAGCCGGTCGCTTGGTCGAGCGCCTGAACGGGCAGCGACACCGGGACATCGGCACCACGCCACGCCATCCCGTCGGCAGCAATGCCGGACGAGAATTGCACCAGACTGTCAAAGCCGCGCCGGCGGTGCCAGCGGCCGCCATGGCCATAGGCGTTCAATGCCACATCGATGAGGCCTGGGTTGATCCTGTGCCGCGCTTCCGCGTCAAGGCCGAGCCGATCGAGCGCATCCGCCCGGTAGCCGTGCACGAGAATATCGGCGTCTGCGAGCAAGCTGGCGAATACGTCGCGATCAGCATCGACGCGCAGATCAAGCCGCGCGCAGCGTTTGCCGAGCGTCACTTCGGGAATGACGCCCGGCTCGTCCCAACCCGGTGGATCAATCCGGAGCACCTGTGCGCCATAACCGGCCAGGAAACGCGTCGCGACTGGCCCTGCCAGGACTCGAGTCAAGTCGAGCACCTTGATGCCGGCCAGCGGTCGACCCGGGGTGGGCTGCCAGTCCAGCCGTCGGCCAGATACCGCATCACCCCACAACACGATCGGTTCATTTGCGACCGCCATGCCTTGTGGATGCGTCGACCACTCGTCCCGTGTCCTTAATCTGGCCGCACAGCCGCCAGCCGCAACCACCGCTGCTTCAAGTGCCTCCGCATCGCGATCCGCCACTACTGCTGCAACCGTCTCACGCAATGGCGCGCACTCCAGCACCAAAAGTGCTGCCGCACGGTGATGCGGCGCATTGGTGTGGAGCTTGATCCAACCGTCACGTGCCCGGTAATCCCCGGCGATTGCATCCCAGGGCGACGGCATTTCCCAGCCTTCGGGACGGATCGACCAGCCGAACCACAGGGCAGCCAGCCGATAATCGACCGCAACGTCGGCCGCCTCTCTGCCTGCAGCGGCCAGTTCAGCAATGGCAGCGCAGGCCGCCCCGATTGAAGCGACGGCGAGGTCGGAGACGGGGAAGCATGATGGCAACCGGTCGCTGCCGTCAAAGCGGACGCGGTCCGCCACTGTTGCCGGGAGATCGAGCGCAGCGATTATCTCCCCAAGCATCTTGTAAGCGATTGTTCCGGCCATGGTGCCTCCCATCATTTGGATAGCACGTTCCAGCCCTCTTTGCCCGACCAATCAATCTTGATAGAGTCAATCAACATGACTGCGTGGATCACACGTGACGCGGCGCTGGCGCGGTTGAAGGTCAAACCGCAGACGCTGTACGCCTATGTCAGCCGGGGCCAGATTCGGATGGTGCCGGATTCAGACGATGCGCGCCGAAGCCTCTACAGCGCGGAAGATGTCGATGGTGTCGCGACCCGCAAGGCGCGCGGCAAAAAGCCAGCAGTGATTGCCGCAAGCTCGATGGCATGGGGCGAGCCGTCTATCACGACGGGCATTTCGACCGTTCATCACGGCAGGTTATATTATCGCGGCGTCGATGCCGTCGCGCTGGCACGCGACACAAATCTGGAAGCGGTCGCCGCGCTTCTATGGGACGTGCAAGACATGCCGATGTTTGCCAGCAGTGAAACCGGCCCGGCCGATCCCTTTGCAGCACTTGCCGCAATGGTACCCTATAGCCCGCCGATTTTGGGGCGAAGTAACGGCAGTCTAGCCCGAGAAGCCGCGACGATCGTCGGAAACCTTGCACAGGTCTGCGGCGCGGTGCCTGATAACGCGCCGCTTCATGAGCGGCTGGCACGAGGGTGGGGTTGTGCCGCCGGCATCGGCGACCGGCTGCGTCAGGCTATGGTCCTGATGGCGGATCACGATCTCAATGCGTCAACCTTCGCCGCACGTGTCGCGGCGTCGACCGGCGCATCGCTGCCCGCCTGCATCCTGGCAGGCCTGTGCACCTTGTCGGGCCCGCGACACGGTGGAGCGGCGGAAGCGCTGGGCACCATGGTGGCGGATGCTGGTCGACTGGGCGCAGCGCAGGCCGTCAGGCTGTGGTTGTCGCGCGATCGAACGTTGCCAGGCTTTGGTCACAACCTTTATCCCGAGGGTGATCCCC
>JBJXEC010000081.1:0-3952 GCA_046155125.1 Sphingomonas sp.
ATTTCGCGCGTCACCAGGGCCGATGCCGGCGCGCGACCCCACGTGACGCGAACCTGGATCGACGCGCCCTTTTACGCGCGCTCCGCGCTTGACACGACGTTGTTTGGCGAGCGGGTCGGGGCCGTGCACGAGAGCCTGTCGCTCAATCGCTTCCGCTCACCGATCGTGCAGATGATGCTGCCTTTCCGGATGCCGCGGCGAGCGACGTAACGCGGCACGGCTCGGGCCTCAGGCGGGCGCCACCCTGACGCCGCTGACAATTGCCGCAACGTCGCCCGGTGCTTCTTCATGCGCCAAATGGCCAAGACCGGGCAGGACCAGCACCGTGCTGCCCGGCACCAACGCTGCGGCGCCATGCGCTGCGGATACGGGTATGGCGGCATCGCCCGCGCCGTGCAGCAGCTCAAGCGGTACTGGCAACCGAGGCAAATCGCGCGCCAGAGCCTCAAGGTCCCACTCGGCCATCATCGATATCGCGCCCGCGCAGTGCCCCGCAGTCGCAAACAACCGACCGTAATAATCAGCTCCCTGCGCGTCCACGGCCGAGCCCGTGCTGCGCTCCAGAAACCGCTTTGGCTCGCCGCTCTGCCGCGCGATGGCGGCGAACACGTGCGGCATGAAGGGGTTGACGAACAACATCTTGGCAAGCGTTGGAAACACCTTCGCGGCAAGGCCGGGAAACGGCAGCAGCGCCGCGTTCAGGCCAATCAGCCGCTGGGGGCTGACCGAACCATCGAGCACCATCCGCGCAGCGACGGCGGCGCCCGCTGAATGCCCGACAATGATGCCCGGTTTTTCGCCAAGCTCCGCCAGCAGCGCCGCAACCGCCGCCGCCATCGCGGCCATTGACATGCCACCGGCCGGTCGGCCGCGCGTAAAACCATGGCCCGGCAGATCAGGCGCGATCACGCGGCAATGCTTGCTCACCAGGGGCAGCAGCGTGCGCCAGCTATGGGTCGCTGCACCCGTGCCGTGCAGCAGCAGCACGACCGGCACATCGTCGCTTGCTGGCCCGGCAATCTGAACATGCCAGCGTAACCGGTCGACCTCGACAAAGTGGCTAAGCGCGCGGTTGGGCCAATCGCGTCCCTCGCGCTCCCATTGCGGACTGTCAGAGAGCATTAGCGAGCACCCTTGATGGCGGAATGAAGCGCGTGCGAATCGGCGCGCGGGAGCGCCACATAACGAGCGCCCATGGCGCTGGCGATGTCGGCACCCTCAGCCCGTGGACGCGCTGAAATGTCGATAAAGGCGCTGGCAGTGTTGTCCACCGCAATCAGCGTTGCCGCCGCCTGTGCCTCGGCATAGGCGGTCGCGCGGTCGGGCACCCCGGCATGGGTCATGTTGGCGCGGCCGTCCGTCAGCACCACGATGAACGGCGTCATCCCGCGTGTTCTGGCCGATGCGGCGAGCTCACCGGCAGCCACGAGCCCGTCCGCGAGCGGGGTCGCACCGCCACCCGGCACATCGGCAAGCGCGCGCTTGGCCCGGGCCAGCGAACGCGTCGGCGGCAGCACCAGCTGCGCGCCCGGCCCGCGAAAAATTATCAGCGCCACCTGCGCGCGGTGCACATAGGCTTCGGCCAGCAGCAGCTCGACCGCGCCCTTGGCCTCGGCAAGCCGCGCAAACGCTGCTGATCCGGACGCATCAACCGCAAAAATGGTGAGCGCCTGCGCGCGTGTTTCAAACCGATAGACCCGCAAATCATCGCGCCGGATCTTGACCCGTGCCGATCCGTTGTCCGGCCGCAGCTTTTGCCAGGGTGCCGCAGCGCGCAGCGTATCAACCAGGCTCAACCGCAAACCACCGCGCGGCGGGCCTGCCCGCACACCAACCGGCTTTCCGCGCGCCAGGGCCTTGCGCCGCTCGCCCCGGCCGCTCGCCCCGCGGATCGTTTTGGGCCTGCCGTGCCCGGCAGCAATCTGCGCCAGCACATCGCGCGGCAAGCTGGCGAGCACCGCTTCGAGCACGATGTCATCGAGCGCCGGCGGGGTTGCTTCGCTATTCTGGTCGCTGGCCTGCGGATCATCAGGCGGCGGCGCGTCGTGCTGGTCGGGTGGCGGATCGGCTTGCTCGAGCGCAGGCGGCGCTGGCAGCCGGGTAGCGCGGGGCCCCAGCACCAGCCGCGCGGCTAGTGCGACGTCTGCTTCCTCGATAACGGCGCGTCCGGCGAGTGCTGCCGACGCGCGGGCCGCCCGCATCGCGAACAGCAGCGCACGCGCCGACTCGACCCCAAGCGCGTGCGCAACAGCCGCAAGCGCTTCCAGCACAGCCACGGTCGGCGGCGCGACATGGGCGACGGGTATCGGGCGGCGGGCCGGCAGGTCGTCCCCATTCAGGGCAAGCAGGCGTACCGCCGATAGATCAGCGGCGAAGGCCAAGCGCTCGGTCAGCGCGTCCGGCACGCGATCATCGGCATCGCGCCCTTCGTCCAGCGCGAGCACGATGAAACGGGCGGCATCCCCGACCTGCTCTGACGCGCGCTCCGCGCCGATTTCGCCACAATCCAGAGCCGCACATATTGGTGCTGCGCGGCGCTCGTCGAGGCGCTCGGCCATGGGGATCACGACCGCGCCACCATGTGCTGCCGCCAGCAGCCCGGTGCGCAGTATGCGCGTGCCCCGCGACAGCGTCGCCCCAAGGTCCAGCCCGCCGACCAGCTGCTCGTCATCGATGGCCGCTGGCATACGCCGCACTGGCGCACCGGCCGGCAATGCCGATGCGAGCGCCGCCAGCAGCGCCTCTTCCGCCAGACCGACCCCGCGCGCGACCAACCCGCCAAGTCCGGCGGGGTCAAGCGCCGCCAGCCTGATGGCCAGCACCGCGTCGGCCAGCGGGTCCGGCGGACCCGCCAAATCATCGGCCGGGAAATTCGTTGGCGCCAGTGCCGTGGCTGCACCGGGCGACGCCGCGCCCAGCGCCGTCATGCGGCCACCATATCCTCAAGCGCCCGCTCGATTCGCGCGGTGGAGCCGGTATCGTCGAGGACATTGCGCCGCAGCCGGTGGCGCAGCGCGAGCGGGGCGACACGCTTGACATGCGCCGCCGTCACCTCGGTATCGCCGCCAAGCGCCGCCAGCGCCCGTGCCGCGCGCATCAATGTCAGCTCGCCGCGCAACCCGTCTGCACCGACCGCGACGCACAGCCCCGAGGCGATGGTCATCACCGCTTCGGGAACGACGACGCGAGCGATG
This sequence comes from Sphingomonas sp., assembly GCA_046155125.1. Classification (GTDB taxonomy): domain Bacteria; phylum Pseudomonadota; class Alphaproteobacteria; order Sphingomonadales; family Sphingomonadaceae; genus Sphingomonas. The sequence continues at coordinate 3,195 of JBJXEC010000081.1, forward strand.
AGATCGCGCGCTTTGGCCAGTTGCCGGAGCGTCTTGCGCTCGGCCTTGGCCCAGTGCAGGGCAAACTCGAGTGGCGTGCGCTCAAAGGCGTCGCACCGCTTCATGATCTCGACACGCGCGGCAATGTCCTGCGGCGTGCGCACTTCGACCGAAAGACCGAACCGGTCAAGCAATTGCGGCCGCAGCTCGCCCTCTTCCGGGTTGCCGCTGCCGACCAGCACGAACCGCGCGGCGTGGCGAATGCTAAGCCCTTCACGCTCGACCACATTCTCGCCCGATGCTGCGACATCGAGCAGCAGATCGACGATATGATCCTCCAGCAGGTTGATCTCGTCGATATACAGAAAGCCCCGGTTGGCGCGGGCGAGCAACCCCGGCTCGAACGCCTTTTCGCCCGCCGCCAGCGCCCGCTCCAAATCAAGCGCGCCAACCACACGGTCTTCGGTGGCACCAAGCGGCAAGTCGACAAACGGCACTGGCGCCATCGCCTTGCCGGGCCGGTGATGCTCGGGCGCCGGGCACCGCGCCTCATTACCGGGCGGGCAGTTATACCGACACCCGGCAACCACAGGCATCGGCGGCAGCAAGGCGGCCAGCGCGCGAACCGCGGTCGATTTGCCGGTGCCGCGATCGCCGAATACCATCACCCCGCCGATCCGCGCGTCGACGGCTGCAAGGAGCAGCGCAAGCTTCATCTCGTCCTGGCCGACGATGGCGGAGAAGGGAAATGACGCCGTCATGGCGATGGTGTACCACGC
>JBJXEC010000082.1:0-19971 GCA_046155125.1 Sphingomonas sp.
TGGCCCAATGTCGCACAAACCCAGCCGATCAGCTTTGTCCGAGCCGACGCGCCGCCGCTGCTGCTGATGCAGGGTACCGGCGACGACACGGTCAAGCCCCACAATGCCAGCGACCTTGCGGCCAAGCTGACGGCAATTGGCGCGCTGGTTTCGCTCAAGCTCTATCCGGGCAAGTCGCATAATGATCTGGTGATGGGCCTGTCCAAGCCGTTCCGCGCCAACGCGCCGAGCCTTGCCGACAGCGTCGTCTTTCTGAAACTCCACAGCCAGTGACGCTGCTCCTGCGATATCACGCATATTGCAGAGCGCCCGCGCAGCCCCATATCCGGCGTTATGAGTGACAAGACACCGGTGTGGCATGGTACCACCATTCTTTCCGTGCGCAGGGGCGGCAAAGTCGTCGTGATTGGCGACGGCCAGGTCTCCATGGGCCAGACCATCATGAAGCCCAATGCCAAGAAGGTGAGGCGACTGGGTGACGGGGCGGTTATCGGCGGTTTTGCTGGCGCGACAGCGGACGCCTTCACGCTGTTTGAGCGGCTGGAGCGTAAGCTGGAACAGCATCACGGGGCGCTGCTGCGCGCCGCAGTTGAACTCGCCAAGGACTGGCGGACCGACAAATATCTGCGCAACCTGGAAGCGATGATGATCGTCGCTGACAAGGATGTGACGCTCATCCTGACCGGCAATGGCGACGTGATGGAGCCGGTCGGTGGCATCGCGGCGATCGGATCGGGCGGGAATTACGCGTTGGCCGCCGCGCGGGCGCTGGCCGAGTATGAGCCCGACGCCGAGGTGCTGGCGCGAAAGGCCATGAAAATTGCCGCCGATGTATGCGTTTATACTAACGAGGAACTGACGCTGGAGACGCTGGATAGCGTTGCCTGACCAATTCCCGGCATCGACCAAATTAATCCGGAACAACTGACATGAATGACGCCCTCACCCCCAAGGCCATTGTGGCTGCGCTCGATTCGCACATCATCGGCCAAACGGACGCCAAGCGCGCCGTCGCCGTTGCGCTGCGCAATCGCTGGCGGCGGCAGCGGCTGGGCGCTGATTTGCGCGACGAGGTTAGCCCCAAAAATATTCTGATGATTGGCCCCACCGGCTGCGGCAAGACCGAGATCAGCCGGCGCCTTGCCAAGCTTGCCGATGCGCCGTTCATCAAGGTGGAAGCGACCAAGTTCACTGAAGTTGGCTATGTCGGTCGCGACGTGGAGCAAATTGCCCGCGATCTCGTCGAAGAAGCGGTGCGGCTGGAAAAGGAACGCCGCCGGTTGGCCGTGAAGGACAAGGCAGAAGAAGCGGCGATGACTCGCCTGCTTGATGCGCTGACCGGCAAGGGGTCAAGCGAAGCGACACGCGAAGCTTTCCGCAAGCATTTCCACGACGGCACGCTGAACGACAAGGAAGTCGAGCTGGAGCTGAACGCGCCCCCGCAAATGCCCTTCGAACTGCCCGGCGGCGCGCAAATGGGCATGATCAACCTTGGCGACATGCTAGGCAAATTCGGCCAGACCCCGCAAAAGCGCCGCAAGCTCTCCGTGCCTGCTGCTTGGGAAAAACTGGTGGAGGAAGAGGCCGACAAGCGCCTCGACCAGGACGAAGTGAGCCGCGCAGCCCTTGCCGATGCCGAGGCGAACGGGATCGTGTTTCTCGACGAGATCGACAAGATTGCGGTGAGCGATGTCCGCGGCGGATCAATCAGCCGCGAGGGCGTTCAGCGTGATTTGCTGCCGCTGATCGAGGGCACCACCGTTTCCACCAAATATGGCCCGATGAAGACCGACCACATCCTGTTCATTGCGTCCGGCGCGTTTCATGTTGCCAAGCCGAGCGACCTGCTGCCCGAATTGCAGGGCCGGTTGCCGATCCGCGTTGAGCTTAAGGCGCTGACCGAGGCGGATTTCGTCGCCATCCTGTCTGACACCAAGGCCTCGTTGCCGGTGCAATACAAGGCGCTAATCGGCACCGAGGGTGTAACGATCGACTTCACCGATGACGGCATTCGCGCGGTGGCGCGGATCGCTGCCGACGTGAATGCCGAGATCGAGAATATCGGCGCACGCCGGTTGCAAACGGTGATGGAAAAGCTGCTCGAGCAAGTGAGCTTTGAGGCGGAGGACCGGCAGGGCGAGACGCTTATCGTCGACAAGGCCTATGTCGAGCTGCAACTCGCCGACATTGCGCGCAACACTGACCTCAGCCGGTTTGTGCTCTAGCGCTCAGACTTGGCTGTCGGCAGTTTGTCATAGGGGACGAACGCGCCAAACCGGCAGATACCCGAGGGGATCGACGTATTGGGCGTGATCGTGCGGAAGCGGTTGCTGCGGCACAGCTGCCCCCCATAAAGCTCGGTCACCACGATGACATTTGTCCTGAGGAACGGACAGGCATCCGGCAAGGTTGTGACCCACAGCCGTTGCCCGCTCTGGCGATAGATCAAGGTTCGGTTGCCGACGATCTGAGGGCCGCCGACAGCTTGCGGATCAATGCAGGATTGCGGCTTGCCCGCAACGCGGCCGGCAAGGGCTTTTCCCAGTTCCAGTGTTGCGTCATCGGGCTGCGCAATCGAGCCTGCCGGAGTCGCCGCCAGCCCAATCCCCATAATGGCCAAGGCCGCGCGGCCAATCATCTTACTTCTTGCGCTCATAGGGTATGAAGTCCCCGAGCCCGCAGCTGCCCGTATTCACAAAGATCGTGGGTTGCACCGTGCGCACGATGTCTCCGCGGCACACGCTAGGCTGCGGGGTTGAGGTGATCAGGATATCGTCCGGCCGCGCCGTCGAGCATCCTCCGGTGGTATCAGTGCGGTAAATGAGATCGCGGCTGGCAACGTAGAGGATCGTATCGCCAATACGCTTGGTGTTGAAATTTCGGCGCAGCGCGTTGAGGCAGGCCTGCGGCTTGCCCGGGGTAAGGCCAGCCAGCGCCTCATCCAATTGCTCCTGGTCCGTTGCCTGCCGCTGGGCAAGCTGCGCCTTGTCGCGCGGAGAAAGAGTGCAGCCTGCGGTCACCAAAAGGGACAATAGCAAAATGAAACGCATAACAACCTCCTAGCAGTGCGAGGCCTCCCGGAAGGGTATTGTATCACGATCAGCCGCTAAAACCATCCTTGGCCGCGCGGCGCTCGCGCAGGATGTCGGCGGAGGTTGCGCGCATGAAGGGATTGGTCGCGCGTTCGAGCGCAATCGTCGTCGGCACGGTCGCTTGCCCGGCGGCGCGTGCGCGGTTCACAGCGTCCATGCGGCGCGCGGTGGCCTCATTATCGGGCTCTGCGACCAGCGCATAGCGGCCATTGGACGCGGTGTATTCATGCGCGCAATAGACCTGTGTTTCGTCCGGCAGTTCGGCAAAGCGTTGCATGTTGGCAAACATCTGCTCGGCAGTACCCTCGAACAATCGGCCGCAACCCATGGCGAAAAGGGTATCGCCGCAGAACAAGGCACCGGCCCGCGCAAAATAATAGCTGATATGGCCCAATGTGTGTGCCGGCGTTTCCATGACGACCGCTGCGTGTTGCCCAAGATGCACCACATCGCCCTCGCGCAGCAAAACGTCGAGTGTTGGGATCCGCGCGGACTCTGCGGCCGGACCGATCACGGTCGCGCCGGTTGCCGCCACAATGCCTGCATTGCCGCCGGTATGGTCGGGGTGCCAATGCGTGTTCCAGATGGCGCTGATTTTCCAGCCGCGCCCATCGGCAACCGCCAGCACCGGGTCGGCAAGAGCGGGGTCGACCACCATCGTTTCACCCGACCCGGCATCATGCACCAGCCAGATATAATTATCGGCAAGCACCGGGATACGGACGATTTCGAGATCGGCCATCGCGGCCTACCAGTGCCCGGTGTTGGGCATTGACGCCCATGGCTCGGCGGGTTGCAGATGCCCGTCCTGCAACAGCTCGATCGACACATTGTCGGGCGTGCGCACAAACGCCATGTGCCCGTCGCGCGGGGGCCGGTTGATGGTGACGCCAGCGTCCATCAGCCGCTGGCATGTTTCGTAAATATTATCGACGCGGTAGGCCAGATGGCCGAAGTTGCGGCCTTCGCCATAGTTTTCGGGGTCCCAGTTATGGGTCAGCTCTACCTGTGCCTGCTCGTCGCCGGGCGCCGCCATGAAGATGAGCGTAAAGCGGCCTTGCTCGCTGTCAAAACGCTTCTGCTCCTCAAGGCCCAGCAGGTTGAAGAAGCGCACCGTCGCTTCTGGATCGGTAACCCGGATCATGGTGTGGAGATATTTCATGGCAGTCAGACGCTCCATTAGGCCGGTCCGCCTGAAGATAGGGGCGCGGGCCATGCGATGCTACCGCTGATTATCTGTCAGCGGCAGGTTTTTCAGGCGGGTCAAACTGCTGAAGCGCCGTGCGTGCCTGCGTCGCGGCCGCGCTCTTGGGGGCAACGCGCACGACATCGTTCCAGGCGGAGCGCGCGCCCGCGTCATCGCCAGATGCGGCCGCGATATTGCCGATTTCGAGAAATACCGAAGGATCGTCTGCTGCCAGATCATAAGCCTTGGCGGCATCATGGCGCGCGGCCGCCAGATTGCCCATGCGCCGCGCGAGCGCTGCTGAGGCCAGCCAGACCAGCGGGTCTTTTTCTGCAAACCGCAGCGCCAAGTCCATATCGACACGCGCGGCGGCCAGGTCGTTCAGCCCAACGAGGGCGCGGGCGCGGTCAAACTGTGCTTCGCCAAGTTCAAGGCCTTGAAGCGTTCCTGCCGCAAGCGCTGCGTTGAGCGCGGCGCGCGCGGATGCCGCTTGTCCGGCAGCCAGCCAGGCGTTGCCCGCCTGCGCCCAATAGCGTGCGGCGCGCTCGTCATGCGCGGTTTCGGCCTGGTTTGCGGCGGTTTCGAACTGGCTGGCAGCGGGCACCCAGCGCGCCTGATTGGCATAGGCAATGCCAAGGCACTGCCGCGCGAGGAAGGCGCCGCCCGCAACCCGCCATTTTTCCGCAAAAGCTTCGCCTTGTGCTGGATCGCCGGTCGCGAGGTCGACGCATTGTTCGTATATCTGGGCTGGCGTCTGTGCCGCCGCCTCAGGCCTTCCGGCGGGCACTTCGGATGCGGTTGCAACCTGGGCGACTGCGGCAAGAATGAGGGTCAACACGCAAGCACATCCTCCACCGCCTGGATGATGAGCGCGATATCGGTATCGCGTGACAGGCGGTGGTCGCCATCCTTGACCAGCCAGGTCTGCACATTGGCTGAACGAATGAGCTCTGCCAGCCGAACGGCGCGCAGCCACGGCACGTCGGGATCGGCCTGGCCCTGTACGATCCGCACGGGTACCTCGACCGCAATATAGCCGTGCATGACCCGAAGCGCCTCGGCTGACGACCAGAAGCGACGCGTGTAGAGGGTCGGCGCCGGGCCATATTGGTTGGCGCGCTCCAGCTTGCCATTGCTCAAGATCGCCATTTTCTCATCGGTGGAAAAGCCCCAGTCGCTGAAGTCGGGCGCGGGCGCGATGCCGACTAGCCCTGCCACCCGGTCAGGACGGGCAAGCGCTGCCAGCAGCATCAGCCAGCCGCCCATGGACGAACCGACGAGCACCACTGGCCCTTGTGCCAAGGCATCAATGATCTGGAGCACGTCATCGCGCCAGTCCGCCAGGCTCTGCTCCTCAAACACGCCCTCGCTCGCACCGCAGCCGCCATAGTCGAAGCGCACAAAGCCATGCCCCGCGCGTTTGGCCCAGGCCTCAAGCGCCAGCGCCTTTGCGCCCTGCATGTCGCTTGCATAGCCCGGCAGAAAAATGACGGTCGGCCCGCTGCCAGCGGTTGCGTGATACGCAAGGCTGGGGCGGGGGGCGGTTGGCGCGGTTGCGGTCGTCATAGGCCATTGGCCGTAGCTTGCGAGCCAGGCGATGGAAAGGGCGCGCGACGACGTGCGTACAGCGCCGTCGCGCGGTTATGCCATCACGGCGCCAGAAAGGATTTTACAGCCGAAGCAAAGGCCTCTGGCTGGTCAAGCATCACAAAATGGGCGGCGTCCTCGACCAACACAAAGCGCACCTTGGGCGCGCCGTCATATTGGCGGGCGTAAAACGCATTGGTTTGCTCCTTGGTATAGGGCCCGCCCGCGTGCCACGGGATGACGACGGTGATCGGCAGGGTGAGGGCAGGCAGGCTCGCGCGCATGTCCGTCGTCAGGTCATCATAGAGGCCCTGAGCAGTCACGCGCGGATCGGCTTTTGCTGCCCATGCTTCCATCTTTGCGATGCTGGAAGGTTTAAGCGCAAGGCCACGGGTTTGGGCCGAAATCGCTGCCGGATCGGCCGGTTTGCCATAAGCGGCGGCCGTGCGATCGCGCATGATCGCGGCTTGCGGCGCGACCATGGCGGGGGTCACGGCAACGCCCGGCGGCGCGACAAGCACCGCAAAAAACGGCAGGGAATCAACGATCATCAGCTTGCTCGCGGCACCGGGGTGCGCCTTGGCCAGCATCATGCTCACCAGCCCGCCCATCGAATGCCCAATTACGGTGGCGCCAGTGAGTTTGTGCGATGCGATATAGCTATCGAGATCAGCGACAATGCCGGTCAGCAGCGGTCCTTCAAGATTTTTACCCGGATCATCGCCGCCAAAGCCGTTCACCTGCACCAGATAAACGCGGTGCGTTTTGGCCAGTTCCGGCGCAATCCCGTCCCACACGGCGCGGGGCGACGCGAGGCCGGGGATCAGGATGACGGCCGGGCCATGGGTGCCCAGGGTGGTGACCGAAATATGGCCCAGCCGCTCCTCGGCGCTGGCGGCTGGAGCGGCGGCGGCCGTGGCGGGCACGGCACCTCGTGCGATGTGCGGGTGGATGATGGCAAGCGGTGCGAGTGCTGACAGCGCGATGCGAAGGACAATCTTCATTGGTCTTGCTCCTTTGACGGGCTGGCAAAAACAGCCTCGATGGTCGTTTCAAACAATTCGGCAATGCGGAAGGCGAGCGGCAGCGACGGATCATAGCGGCCCGTCTCAATCGCGTTCACGCTCTGGCGCGACACCTCAAGCTGGTCCGCCAGATCGCCCTGGCTCCAGCCGCGCTCGGCGCGCAGCACGCGCAGGCGGTTCTTCATGCCCGGCGCCCGTCGATCAGGCGATTGGCCAGCGAGCCAACGCCCAGGCCGCCAAACCACAATATGGCCACATAATAAGATTCGACGTGCCCGACGACCTCGAAACTTTCCATAAAGCCCCAGACGGTCGCGATGCTGAGCGCGAACGCCGTCGCGACAAGGGTTTGCCGCACCAGCAGCATCCGGAGATACTCGTCGCGCTCATCGGCCAGCAATCGCCCGATTGCGGCAAACATGCCGATGATTGGTAGCGCGGGCAAAGTGGCAACCGGATAGGCCATGAAGCCAGTCACCAGATGGTGCTTGAACGCAAAAACCGCGCCGATCAGCAGCGCCGCATAGACCAGGCTGAGGACAATGATATCGCGGTTGTAGCGCCGCATCGCCGGGCTCATCGCCATGTGTAAAGCTTCCTTTCGACTCAGACAAGGGTGCTTTACCTCAGGGCGCGCCTATCTGTCAAGTGAGCTTTCCTATTAGGAAACCATGGTTGTCACCTCAGATAATGTATTCGACAGTCTTTGCCTGCGTCGTCGCCTCGCGTTTGGCGGCGCGCATCGTAACAAGGCGGGTATGGAGGCGCGCAATGGTCGCGCTGCCGGTCGACTTGCAGATCGCCGGCACAAGCGCGTGCAGCACCGCGCCGCACCCGCCAATAATCATCGCAATGCCGAAGCTGGAAGCAACCCCGAAATGTTCGGCATAGCTCTCGCCAACGGACTCGGGGTGATCGAGGAACAGGCGGCGTATCATTATCGGGTCTCCCGGCAGGCGAACCATCGCTGTTGGGGGCAATGCTATCAGGTCAGCTGCGTGCCGCCAATCGGGCGAGCATGTCGGAGGCAAGCTGGCTCAGCGTATCGTCGCGCGCGCCCATGATGACCATGCGGTCGCCCGGTTGCGCAAGCGCAAGTAACAAGGCGGCCGCATCATCGCGGGCAGGGATATGCCGGGCATCGGCGCCGGCGGCGACGAGATCGGCAACAATATCTGCACTCGTCACTTCGCGGTTAACGGTGCCGCCCTGATAAACGGGATCGGGCAGTATCAGCACATCGCCCGGGCGCAGCCGCGCCGCAAAGCTCTCCACCAGCGCGTGCCGCATTACCTTGAGCGGGCCATAGCCATGCGGTTGGAACAATAGCAGCAAACGCCCTGGAAAGGCATGGAGCGTATCGAGCGTGGCGGCGATCTTGTCCGGGTTGTGGCCGAAATCATCAATGACAGAAACGCCGCCGGCCGTGCCGACATGGTCGAACCGGCGCTTGAGCCCGGCGAACCCCGAAATCGCGGTAATGGCTGCGCTCAGATCAACGCCCGCTGCCATCGCAGCGCCAATGGCCGCGAGCGCATTGGCCACGTTGTGGCGGCCGGGGACGGCAAGATGCACCGGCGCGCGCGCGCTGCCCATTACGAGATCAAAGCTGATCGAGAACGGCGCCGGCACCAGATTTTCCGCGACAATGTCAGCCGGGGTCTCGACCGCGAACGTGGTTGTCACCTCGCGGTGCAGCGTTGCTGCCAGCGCGGCTGCCTCGGCGTCGCCGACATTGATAACGGTCGTCATCGCCTTGTGCGCAAAATCGCTGAACAGGGCGCGCAGTTCCTCAAGCGATTTGTGGTCCAGGCTGATGTTGTTGAGCACCGCGATGGTTGGCGAATAAAGCGCGATTGATCCGTCGCTCTCATCCACTTCGCTCACAAACACATCGCCGCTGCCGACCAGCGCACTGGCAAATGGCGCGTCGTCCGCTGCGAAATTCTTCATGACGGCGCCGTTCATGACGGTTGGGTCGCGGCCGGCTTTGCTCAATATCCAGCCGATCATGCCCGTGACGGTTGACTTGCCGCTCGTGCCCGCAACGCCGATGGACCGGGGGCTTGCATTGAACAATGCGCTTAGCAGATCAGCACGGCTCAACCGCTGTGCGCCCACGCGGTCGGCGGCAATCATGTCGGGCACGGTCGCTTCAATAGCGGCCGAGGCGACGACGATCTGGTCGGGCGCGGTGATGCCGCTGCCATCCTGCGGGAACAGCGCGATGCCGAGTTTTTCAAGCGCTGCGAATTTCGCCGGGAGCCGGGCCTGGTCGAGGCTTCGGTCTGATCCGGCAACGCGCGCTCCCTGACCCGCCAGGATCATCGCAAGCGGCATCATCCCCGATCCGCCGATGCCAACAAAGAAGTAGGATTTGCCGTGCGCCATGCGCGCGGGCTATCGCGGTTTTTGCAAGGCGGGGCAAGGCGGGGAGCGCGCGGGATGCGGATCGGGATAGTGGCGCCATCACGCGGGCTGACGCGCGACGTTGCCGACCGCGCCCTCGCGCTGGCGGCGCAGGATTTTCCGCAAGCGCGCCTCATCATCCACCCGCAATGCTTTTTGCGCGACGGCCATTTCGCCGGGCCGGATGCAGTGCGCGCGGCGGCGTTTGTGGACATGGCGAATGATCCCGAGATCGACGCGCTGTGGTTTGCGCGCGGCGGCTATGGGGCGAATCGCCTGCTTGACGCGGTGATGCCAGCGCTCGGCCCGGCAGCGCGACGAAAAACCTATCTCGGCTATTCCGATGGTGGCTTTCTGCTCGCCGCGCTGTACCAGGCGGGCATCGGGCGCCCGGTTCATGGCCCGATGGTGGCAGACTTGGCGCGAGACGGCGGCGAATCGGCGTTCGCCCGCGCGCTCAGCTTTCTGGTCGGGGGCGAGCAGGCGGGGCTGCAGGCGCAGCCCGAGCTCAGAATCGCAATGAACCTCACGATTCTGGCAACCCTCATTGGCTCGCGCTGGCTGCCCGAGTTGATGGGCCATGTGCTGATGATCGAGGAAGTCGCTGAGCCGATGTACCGCATTGACCGGATGCTGTTCCAGCTCGCGAGCGCCCCGGCGCTTCGTGGACTAGCCGGGATCAGCCTTGGGCGAGTGACCGATGTGGTTGCCAACGACCCGCCCTGGGGCGAACCGGTCGAGCAGATGATCGAGCGCTGCTGCGCCACCCTTGGCGTTGCCTATCTCGGGCGCTGCGATATCGGGCATGATGCCGACAACATGATTGTCCCGTTCGGGGGATTGTCCCGTTGAGCCGACGCTGCCGGTCGGTCGCTATAACAGGAAGCTGCCCTCGATAACCGTCACGCAATTGCCGATCAGTGTCACGGTCTCGCCATTCAGCTGGCACCCAAGCTTGCCGCCGCGCCTGCTTGCCTGAAACGCCGAAAAATGGTTGCGGCCGAGCATTTGCGCCCAATAGGGCACGCATACGGCATGGGCCGACCCGGTGACGGGGTCTTCGTCGATATTATAGGCTGGCGTGAATACCCGGCTGACGATGTCCGTATCCTGCCCGCGTGCCGAAACGACCGCGACGATTGGCCCTTGCTGCGCCAGTGCGCGCAAGTCTGGCGCCAGACTTCGGACGTCCGCTTCATTCTGCGCGATGATGAGCGCATAGCCCCGGTCGTGCCACAAGGTTGCGACAGGCGCCGAGACGCCAAGCGCCGCGACAATGCCCGGCAGCGGCTTTGGCTGTGGCGGCCAGGCGGGCAGCGCAAGCGCATAGCCGCCGGGGTCGCGCGCCACCTCAAGGACGCCCGCTTGCCGGGTGCGGAAACGCACCCGCGCGCGCTCTGGGTCGGCGCTGAGCACATAGTGCCCGGACGCCAGCGTTGCATGGCCACACAGCGCGATCTCGGCACCCGGCGTGAACCAGCGCAGATCATAGTCAGCGCCGTCATCGGCTCCATCGCACGGCACCAAGAACGCCGTTTCGCTGAGGTTGTTCTCCTCGGCAATGGCCTGCAGCACATCATCGTCGAGCCACGCATCGAGCGGCATCACTGCCGCCGGGTTGCCGGTGAATTGGTGCTCGGCAAAGGCGTCAATCTGAGCAAATGGCAGCCGGGTCATCCGTTGGTTTCCCTCAATTTTGCGATCTCATCGGCCTCTACCATCGCGTTGCCGGGATGATCGATCTGGCCCTCGGGATCGATATGAATGAGTATTTCGGTGCCGGGAAATTCATGTGCGAGCCGGTGCTCAAGGGTCTCGGTCACGTCATGGGCCTTTGCAATCGTCATCTCCGGGTCCATCCAGATATGGAACTGAACGAAATCGGTCGCGCCGCTGGTGCGGGTGCGCAAATCATGCAGGCCTTTCAGTTCGGGGTGGCGCGAGGCGATTTCGACAAAGCGCTGGCGCTTTTCCTCGGGCCATTCGCGGTCCATCAACTGATCGATCGCGGCCGTCGATGCGCGCCACGCGCCCCAGATCAGCCAGGCGGCAATCGCAATGCCGAATATCGGGTCCGCGCCCGCCACCCCCAGATATTGGTCGAGTACCAGTGCTGCAATGACCGCAACGTTCAGCAGTACGTCCGACTGATAATGCACATGGTCGGCATGGATGGCGACCGATTGTGTGCGCTGGATGACGAAGCGCTGATAGCCAAGCAGGCCAATGGTGAGCACAATCGCGACGATCGAGGCGGCGATGCCAAGCTCGGCATGCGCGGTTGCTTCCCGTGTCATCAGCCGTTGCAATGCGCGCAGGAAAATGGCGACCGCGGATGCAGCAATGATCGCCACCTGAAACAGCGCGACAAGCGCTTCGGCCTTGCCATGGCCAAAGCGGTGCTCGTGATCGGCCGGTTGGGCGGCAAACCGCACGCCAAACAGCGTCATCAGCGAGGCGGCCAGATCAAGCCCGGTATCGGCAAGCGAGCCCAGCATCGCGACTGAACCCGTTGCCCACGCGCCATAACCCTTGATGAGCACCAGGAACGTTGCCATCGCAACGCTCGCCATCGCGGCACGCGCGGTGAGTTGGCCGTGCGCATGATGGTGAACGGCCCGCGCATGGTGGTGAGTGTGGTGCGCGTCGTGGCCGGGGATACCGTCGCGCGCGCTGTCATGATGCGGGTCGCTCACGGGTATAGCAGCCCGTCCGTCCAGCCGTTGCCATCGCGCGTGAACAGCCGGCGCTCGTGCAACCGGTGCGCGCCGTCCTGCCAGAATTCGATGCTCTGCGCCGTAACCCGGTAGCCAGACCAATGCGGTGGGCGTGGCACGTCAGCGCCTTCGAACCGCGCCTTCATGTCTTCGAACCGCGCCTCGAACATGGCGCGCGATGGGAGCGGGCGGGACTGGTCCGACGCCCAGGCGCCCAGCTGCGAGTCGCGGCCTCGAGTCGCGAAATAGGCATCGGCATCGGCATCGCTTACGGACGACACCGGCCCCTCGACGCGAATTTGGCGGCGCAGCGACTTCCAGTGAAACAGGAGCGCTGCCTGCGCATTCTCGCGCAGATCCGCGGCCTTGCGGCCCTCCTGGTTGGTATAGAACACAAAGCCGTCGGCCCCGTGCCCCTTCAGCAGCACCATGCGCAGGCCAAGCCGCCCGCGCGCATCGGCCGTTGCCAGCGCCATCGCGTTGGGATCATTCAGCTCGCTGGCGCGCGCTTCGGCAAACCAGGCATCAAAAAGGGCGATCGGATTGTCGGTCATGTCAGCCCCTGTAGCCGAGCTTTTTGCCCAGCGGAACCGCAACCGTCCGGTTCGCCACGCAATTGCAGTGGCAGGGACGATTGGGCCATGTTGCCGGTTGCGCCCTTCTCTCGATTGTGGTTGCGTGCAACGTGATGGCTTCCGCCCCAGCTCTCGGCCCGGTAAACGCGTCGCGCCTCGTCCCCCAGTGGATTGAGGACTATTGCGGCCAAGCAAAATCGGGCGACGTGCTGTGCAGCGGACATGCACCCTGGGCGGCAATGCTCGAGGAGATTGCAGCGGCGGCCAATGGCGATCTGGCCTTTGCGCGCGAGCGAGTGCAGCAACACGCTCAGGATATTGGCATGGGCTTTCGCATCATTGGCGAGAGCGAGGAGCGGCCCTGGCCGGTGTCCCCGGTGCCGCTGCTCATCGGCGAGGCGGAATGGGCAGGCATTGCCGACGGCGTGGTGCAGCGCGCCACCTTGCTGGAGACGATTTGCGCCGACATCTATGGCGAGGCGCGGTTGATCGCCGACGGGCTGTTGCCGGCAGCATTGGTGAGCGGCAGCCCGTTCTTTTTGCGGCCGCTGGTTGGTCTGGTGCCGCCGGGCGGGCACCACCTGCACTTTATCGCGATTGATCTTGGCCGCGGGCCGGATGGCGAATGGCGGGTGCTGGCCGACCATCTGCGGGCGCCCGCCGGCGCTGGCTATGCACTTGAAAACCGGCTGGCGATGACGCGCAGCTTTGGCGTGTTGCAGCAGCGGCTCAACATCCAGCGCCAGGCGCCCTTCTTTGCCGCCTTTCGCGCGGGGCTGGCGGCGGCATGCAATCGCACGGAGCCCCGCATTGGGCTGATGACGCCGGGGCGGTACAATCCGAGCTACCCTGAACAGGCGCACCTCGCGCGCTATCTCGGGCTGTTGCTCGTGGAGGGCGCGGACCTCGCCGTGCTTGATGACAAGCTTTATGTCCGCACGATTGCCGGGCAAAAGCGCGTCGATGCCCTGTGGCGGCGGGTTGACCCGCGCCTGATTGATCCGCTCGCCTTCGACAGCAAATCGACGATCGGCGTGGCCGGGCTGGTGGATGCGATGGCGGCGGATAATGTCGTCGTCGCCAACGCGCCTGGCGCCGCCGTGCTCGAATCGGCCGCATTTTCGGCGTTTTTGCCGCGCCTGTCGCGGGCGTTGCTGGGGGCGCCGCTTGCCATTCCCAACATTGCGACATGGTGGTGCGGGCAGGAAAAGGCGCTTGCACACGTCTCCGCCAACCTTGACGCGATGTTGATTGGCCCTGCGTTTCCGTCCCCCACGCTTGGGCTTGATGGCAGCGAGCCGGTCGCCTGGTCAGAGATGGACGCGGCCGCGCGGGCGCGGGTTACTGCCGACATGCAGCGTCGCCCGCAGGATTATGTCGGCCAAGAGATTGTGCGCATCTCAACGATGCCGGTCGTGGCCGACGACACGCTGGTGCCGCGCCCGTTCACCCTGCGCGTGTTCGCCGCGCGTGGCAGCGACGGTGAATGGACGGTAATGCCCGGCGGTTTTGCGCGCATCGGCGAGCATCCCGATCCGCGCGCAAGCGTGATCGGCGAGGGGATGTGGTCAGCCGATGTCGCTGTGCTTGGCAGCCATCAGGCAGCCCCGGTGTCGTTGCTCGCGCCGGCGGACACGGTATCGATCCGCCGTAACCCCGGCACGCTACCGAGCCGCGTCGCCGACAATTTCTTCTGGCTTGGCCGCTATCTTGAGCGCGGCGAGGCGCTCCTCGGCGTCATTCGCGTCATGCTCGGCAACACCATCGACGCCGATGGCGGCGCGGCCCTGGCCAAGGACACAGTCGGCAAACTGGTTGGCATGATTACCAGCGACGGCGCGGCGCCTGCGCCCGAAACATTTCGGCGAGCCGACCTCATCGCCTTTGCCAGCGCAGCACTTGAGGCAAATGACGGCGGCTGGCGCAGCGTTCGTTCGATCAGCCAGACGGCGCGCTCCATTGGCGCCGGCTCGCGGGACCGGCTTTCGGCCGACATGCTGCGCTTGCTCGACGCGCCGTTTCCGCGCAGCGGCGGCCTGCTCGACAGGGCAGGCACGCTGCAACGGCGCTATGTCGCCATCGCCGGGCTTGCCGCTGAACATATGAGCCGAACCGACGCCTGGCGTTTTCTCGATATCGGGCGGCGGATCGAGCGGGCCGCCTCGGTTGCCCGCGCGGTGCGGCTGTTCGGCACGGCGGAGGCAACGGCCGACGATCTGTCGACCCTGCTCGACCTTGCCGATAGCCAGATCAGCTACCGCCAGCGGTATCTGTCGGGCATCGCGCGGCTGCCGATTGTCGACCTTGTCGCGCTTGATCCCGGCAATCCCAGGGCACTGGCGTTCCAGATCAACGTCATCACCGAACATCTTGGGCGGCTGCCCGTGCTGACCGATGATGGCATGGCCGAGCCGCAACAGGCCGAGGCGATCGGGCTTGCCGCGCTGATCGCGACCGTTACCGCCGGCACCTTTTCCGCCGAACGGCTGGGCGACATCGAGCGCAGGCTCGGCAAGCTCTCCGATGCGATTGGCCGACGCTATTTTCTGCAGGGTGGGGAACATATTCGCCAGGGCGGCCTTACCCTTGCATGATGTACGATGTCCGCCATGTCACCCGGTTCGACTATGGCGCCCAGGTGCGGTTTGCGCGTTGCAACCTGAGATTGAAACCGATTTTCTGGTCGGGGCAGCGGCTGGAAAGCTATCAGCTCAGCATCATGCCATTTGGCCGCACGGCACCGGTCCGCGCTGAAGGCGGGCTGGCCAATGTGTTGCGGCTCGTCATCGAGCAGCCGGTGCGGCACCTGACCATTGAAAGCGCCTTCCGGGTCATCGTTGATCGGTCGATACCGGTGCCGCTCGATACCGACCCGACGCTTGCTGATGTTGCCCGTGCCGCCCGCATCAGTCGTGATTCAAGCGCGGCGGGGCCAAGCGCCTATCTGTTTCCGTCGCCCCATATTCCGCTGGACCGCGACATTGCCGACTGGTGCGCCGAGGATCTGCATCCCAATCGCCCGGTCCGCGAGGCGGCTATTGCACTGGCGCGTCGCATCCAGCGCGCGTTCACCTTTGATCCCGCCGCGACACTGGTCGATACGCCACCTGCCGAGGCTTTCGCCAAGCGGGGCGGGGTTTGCCAGGATTTTGCGCAGATCATGATTTCCGGCCTGCGCTCGGCCGGGCTGCCGGCAGCTTATGCGTCTGGTTACATCCGCACCATCCC
Source organism: Sphingomonas sp. (assembly GCA_046155125.1). Classification (GTDB taxonomy): domain Bacteria; phylum Pseudomonadota; class Alphaproteobacteria; order Sphingomonadales; family Sphingomonadaceae; genus Sphingomonas. Next base: position 15,820 of record JBJXEC010000082.1, read on the forward strand.
GCCGCCAGGCCACGAACGGCTGGTCGGCGCCGATGCAACGCATGCCTGGGTGCTGCTGTGGTGCGGCGAGACGCTTGGCTGGGTGGGTGTTGATCCCACTAACGGCATCTGGATGGCCAGCGATCACATCATTATGGCGATTGGCCGCGATTATGCCGAAATTGCGCCGATTGACGGCATTATGCTCGGGTCCGGCGCGCAAAAACTATCCGTGAGCGTTGATGTAGCGCCCGTTTCGTAAGGCGGGTTTGCGCTTGGGCCTCAAATCCCCCACATAGGCGGCGACGATGAGGCACAATTTTCTCGGGAATGAGCGTGGCTGACCCCTATCAACTGCTGGGCGTGGCGCGTGGCGCGAGCGAAGCGGACATCAAAAAGGCGTATCGCAAGCTCGCCAAGGAACTCCACCCCGATCGCAACAAGGACAATCCCAAGGCATCCGAGCGGTTCAGCCAGGTGACTAACGCCTATGATCTGCTGTCCGACAAGGACAAGCGGGCGCGGTTCGACCGCGGCGAAATTGACGGTGACGGGAACCCGCGCGCGCCCTTTGGCTTTGGCGCGGGCAGCGGCGACTCGGGGGGCAACGCTGGTAGCGGGTTCAACCCCGGCGGCAATTTCGACTTCAGCAGCGCAAGCGGCGATGCAGGCGATTTTGGGGATATATTCGAAGGATTGTTCGGCGGTAAGCGGGCAGGCGCTGGCGGCGGCGGCTTCACCAGCGGTTTTGGTCGGCGCCCGCCCCAGCCCAAGGGCGCGAATGTCGCGTATAAGCTGGCCGTGTCGTTTGCCGATGCCGCCTGCCTTGCGCCACAGCGGATCACCCTGTCAGATGGCAAAACGATAGACTTGAAGCTGCCGCCCGGCGTCGAGAGCGGCACCCAGATGCGCCTCGCGGGCAAAGGGGCACCCGGCGCGGGCGGGGCAGGGGATGCGATCGTTACGGTGGAGGTACAGCCCCACCGGTTTTTTACGCGCGAGGGTGACGATGTGCGTCTCGACCTGCCGGTCAGCCTTGCCGAAGCGGTGCTCGGCGCCTCGGTGAAGGTGCCGACCGTAGAGGGCGCTGTGATGCTGTCGGTGCCGGCGGGCTCGAGCTCCGGCAAGGTGCTGCGCCTGAAAGGGCGGGGTTTTCACAAGAAATCAGGCGGTCGGGGCGACCAGCTGGTCACGCTGATGGTCGACCTACCGGTGGGCGACGATGCGCTGACCGAATTCGTGCAGAACTGGCCCGACCGCGACAAATGGAACCCGCGTAGCAAACTTGGCGGCTAAGCAGCGGTGAAGGACGTTTCCCCCGAATCGCCTGAGGAGCGGCGGCTTCATCCCGGCCGCGGGCCCCGGCTGGACCGTCATTTGGCCTTCATGCAACCCGGCAGCTACGCGCGGGTCGTTGGACGGCGCGTGCTGGCCGGCGTGGTCAGTGACGGGTTCATCCATGCCGGCAACCTTGCCTATCTGTCGCTGCTGACGCTGTTTCCCTTCGTCATTGTGGCGGCTGCGATTGCGCGGCTGTTTGGGCGCACCGATGAAGGGCTGCGCACCGTCAACGTGTTCCTGCATACCGTGCCAGCCGGTGTTGCTGATGTTCTGGAACGGCCGATTGCTGATGTGCTGGCTGCCCGTTCAGGGTCGCTGCTATGGCTCGGCGCGCTGGTCGGCCTGTGGACCACGGCGAGCTTTGTCGAAACCATCCGCGACATTCTGCGCCGGGCTTATGGCGTAAAGTCGGTGCGACCCTTCTGGCATTACCGGCTGGGATCGATCGCGCTCATCATTGGCTCGCTTGTCATGGTGCTGGTTGCATTTAGCCTTCAAGTCGCGCTGGTCGCTGCCGAGCAGTTCATCGCACGCGTGATGCCGTTTGCGACCGGCGCTGCCTCCGTCGTATCGCTGAGCCGGGTGGCACCGGCGGTCGCGCTGTTTGTGGCGCTGTACATGATGTTTTTTTCGCTCACGCCAAAGCGCTACCGCGACGCGCGATACCCCAAATGGCCCGGTGCGTTGCTTACCACCGCGTGGTGGCTAACCGTCACTGCCGTGCTGCCGGTGCTGTTATCGATGCTCACCAATTATGACTTGACCTATGGCAGTCTGGCCGGGGTGATGATCGCGCTCATTTACTTCTTTTTCGTTGGCCTTGGGCTCGTTGTCGGCGCGCAACTAAACGCAGCACTGGCGGAATCGGACACAGACAGGCTAGAGCAGGCCGACAGCGACACGGCGGAGGAAACAGTAGCGTGACAGGACTGATGCAAGGCAAGCGCGGGCTCATCATGGGCCTCGCCAACGACCGGTCGCTCGCCTGGGGCATCGCCAAGAAGCTGGCAGAGGCGGGTGCCGAGCTTGCCTTTACCTATCAGGGAGAGGCGCTGGAACGGCGGGTACGCCCGCTTGCCGAGCAGGTCGGCTCGTCGATCCTGATCGATTGCGACGTGTCGGACATGGCCGCCCTCGACGCCACCTTCGCAACGCTTGCCGCACACTGGCCGAAGATCGATTTTGTCGTTCACGCCATCGGCTTTTCGGACAAGAACGAACTTCGCGGTCGCTATGCCGACACCAGCCTAGACAATTTTCTCATGACGATGAACATCAGCGTCTATTCCTTTACAGCCGTGTGCAAACGGGCGGCCGCGATGATGCCGGATGGGGGGGCCCTGCTGACGCTCAGCTATTACGGCGCCGAAAAAGTCGTACCGCATTACAATGTGATGGGGGTCGCAAAGTCGGCGCTGGAAACCAGCGTGCAGTATCTCGCGGTTGATCTGGGCCGCGACAATATTCGCGTGAACGCGATTTCGGCCGGCCCCATCAAGACGCTGGCGGCATCCGGCATCGGCGATTTCCGCCTGATCCTGAAGTGGAACGAGTATAATTCACCCCTGAAGCGCAACGTTACAATCGAGGATGTCGGTGGCGCCGGGCTGTACTTGCTGAGCGATCTGTCGAGCGGTGTTACAGGCGAAACGCACCATGTCGATGCGGGCTACCATGTGGTGGGCATGAAGGCCGAGGACGCGCCGGACATTACGCTGGGATGAGTCACAACAGCTTTGGCCACGTCTTTCGCTTCACCACTTGGGGGGAATCGCACGGGCCCGCCATTGGCGCGGTGGTCGACGGGTGCCCGCCAGGGCTCGCGCTGAGCGAGACCGATATCCAGCCGTTTCTCGACAAGCGCCGCCCCGGCACGTCGCGCTTCACCACGCAGCGGCAGGAGCCGGACCATGTGCGTATTCTGTCGGGCGTGTTCGAGGGGCGGACGACGGGCACGCCGATCAGCCTGATGATCGACAATGTCGACCAACGCTCAAAAGATTATTCGGACGTCGCCGCCGCCTATCGCCCGGGTCATGCCGATTATACCTACGACGCGAAATACGGGTTTCGGGATTATCGCGGCGGTGGGCGGTCGTCTGCGCGCGAGACGGCGTGCCGGGTGGCAGCAGGCGCGGTGGCGCGGCTTGTGATCCCCGAGGTAACGCTCACCGGCTGGGTTGAATCGATTGGGGGCGATTGCATTGACCCGGTCAATTTCGACGCGGCCGAAATCAGCCGCAACCCGTTCTTTTGCCCTGACCCGGTTGCCGCGGCGCGCTGGGAAGCGCTGGTCGATGAGGCGCGCAAAGCCGGATCGTCGCTTGGCGCCGTCATCGCGTGCGAAGCGACGGGGGTGCCCGCGGGCTGGGGGGCGCCGCTTTACGCCAAGCTCGATGCCGAGCTTGCCAGCGCGTGCATGAGCATCAATGCGGTAAAGGGCGTTGAGATTGGCGACGGCTTTGCGGCGGCCGCCCTTCGCGGTGAGCAAAATGCCGATGCAATGCGACCGGGAGCAGCTGGCCTGCCAGCGTTTCTTGCCAATCACGCAGGCGGCATTGCGGGCGGCATATCGACGGGGCAGCCTGTGTTGGTACGAGTCGCTTTCAAGCCTACCAGCTCGATTCTTACACCTGTCGAAACGGTCACAAAATCGGGCGAAGCGATTGAAATAACGACAAAAGGTCGGCATGATCCTTGCGTTGGAATCCGTGGCACACCAGTAGTCGAGGCCATGGTCGCGCTGGTCCTGGCCGATCAGAAAATGCTTCACCGCGCGCAATGCACATAACAGGGCCGAACCGGTCCGAACGAAAGATTAGTGCTTTGCGC
>JBJXEC010000083.1:0-2595 GCA_046155125.1 Sphingomonas sp.
GCCGGGCATAGAGCGCAAGCGGATCGCCGAGGAACGGCAGCTGCGCCCGGTGGGTCAGGTTCGCCTGATAGATGTCGCCCGCGGTGATGAGCCGCTGCAGCGCGGCCACGTGCGCTGCATGGCCGGCACGATCGACGCAGGTTTCCGGCTGCCCCACCCAAACGCCGTCTGGGTCGCCGAGCAGCTGCTGCACCATGTCGGGCGCCGGGGTCGTAAAGCCATCGAACAGGCCAAACCACAGCAGCGGGCCGCGCGTCGCTGTTGGAGCGCCAAGCGCGGGCTCAAATGCCGCGCCCGCCTCATAAGCCAGGAAGCCGGCCGCCTCGAGCCCGCGTCTGCGAGCGTCCCTGAGGCGAGCAAGCGCAGGCGCGACCTCGCCGATGGTGTCAGCGCGAATAATCTCTACCGGCGCCTGATACAGCCGCGCTGGCGCCCCGTCCGGTCGGGCATCGTCGAGCAAGACGAACGGAGGGGTGAGCGCGGCCATGGCTGTGCCGTCAATTGCCCGGCGCGCGCGCGCGCGGCAAGCCCCGATCGGCGCTGACACACTATGCCCTGCCATCGCGGTTGCCCGCATGTCCGCCCGGCTGTATCGGTTGGCTCATGTCGCCGCATCATCCGTTGAAGGCCGCCATCGTGCCGGTCACGCCGCTCCAGCAGAATTGCACCTTGTTGTGGTGCACCGAGACGATGCTCGGCGCGTTTGTCGATCCCGGCGGGGATTTGCCCAAACTGAAAGCGGCGGCCGCGCAACACGGCGTGACGATCGAAAAAATCCTCATCACCCATGGCCATATCGACCATTGCGGCGAGGCCGGCACCTTCGCCAAGGAGCTTGGCGTGCCGATCGAGGGCCCGCACGAGGCGGACCGGTTCTGGATTTCCCGGCTCGACGAGGATGGCCGCAGCTATGGTGTGCGCGGGGCGGTGTTCGAGCCGGATCGCTGGCTGGTGGACGGCGACACGGTGACGGTTGGCAAGCTCGTGTTCGGCGTGCACCACTGCCCGGGCCACACGCCTGGCCATGTCGTGTTCCACCATGCCGGGTCAAAACTTGCGCTGGTGGGCGACGTGCTGTTCCAGGGATCGATCGGGCGGACTGATTTTCCAATGGGCAACCATCAGGATCTGCTCGACGCGATTACGGGCAAGCTGTGGCCGCTGGGGGACGAAACCGCGTTCGTCCCCGGGCATGGGCCAATGAGCAATTTTGGCCATGAACGGCGCACCAACCCGTTCGTGGCCGACACGGTCCTCGCTCGCTAGCGGATCAGCCCTTTGCGGGCGCGGCCTCGGTGGGGGCAAGGATGTGCGGCGCGGCATTACCCGGCAATAGCGGGAAGATCGCGGCATAAATGCCAAGCCCCACCATGATGACGAGCGTGCTCAGCGTGCCGATCTGGCGGCCGCGCGGCAGGCCGTCCATGCCCAGACCATGCGCCACCCGGCCCAGCAGATAAACCGCGGCAACACCCCATAGCCACAATGCACTGCCGATGTTCAGCTCGATCAGCCCAATCAGGATCAGCACAAAGGGGGTGTATTCGACGAAATTGCTGTGCGCGCGCATCCGCGCGATCAACGCCATGTCACCACCATCGCCAATGCTGACCTTGGCCGTGCCGCGCGCCCGCCCGACCCGGATGGCCAGCCACGTGTTGATGAGCGCCGCAGCACCTGCGGACACCAGCGTTATCGGCAATGAAATGGCTGCCACGGACATTGTCTTCCCCCCCAAAATGCAATCTTCATTGTCGGCGGAGCCTTCGCACGCTGATCGGCGCTATGGCAATGGGGTTCGGGGCAATGGGGTTCGGGGCAATGAGTTTCGGGGCAGGGCGTTGAGGTGCGCTCCTGCAATCCTGCGGCAAGGGGCCAGCCAATACCCAGACCAGTCGCTTGCAACGCCCCAATAATCCGCTATAGCGCGTCCCTTCGCGATGAGTCTGGCCGTTTTTGGGCTGCTGCGGCCGGTTGGCTGACGCTTGCCTGTATTGCCGTCCTGGCCTATCGCAGTCGTATCGAATTTTAGCAGCTAAGGTGCCGAAATGGCCGTCCCGAAAAGAAAAACTACGCCCTCGAAGCGCGGCATGCGCCGGTCGCATGATTCGCTTACCGTTGCAGCGTTTCAGGAATGCCCCAATTGCGGCGAACTGAAGCGGCCGCACACATTGTGTGCCTCTTGCGGCCACTATAACGGCCGTGAGATCGTTTCGGTCGAAGGCTGATCGAACCGATCGATCCTGGGGGCCGCAACGTGCCGACAAGCTCCCGAATCGCGATAGACGCCATGGGTGGCGATGACGGGCTGGCGGTGATGCTGGCCGGGGTAGCGCGCGCGCGCCGCGCGCATGAAGGCCTTGAGTTCGTGCTGGTGGGCGATGAAGCCCGTATCCGCGAGGGTCTGCTGGCTCACCCTAATCTCTCAGCCCATGCCGAAATTGTGCACGCGCCTGAAGTCGTCAGCTCCAGCGAGCGACCAAGCGTTGCGCTCAGGCGAGCCAAAACCACCTCGATGGGCATTGCGATCGACGTGGTCAAGCGCGGGCAGGCAGGCGCCGCTGTGTCGTCGGGCAATACCGGCGCGCTGATGGC
>JBJXEC010000084.1:0-24934 GCA_046155125.1 Sphingomonas sp.
CATCGCAGCGGTGGCCCCGCGCGCTATTGGCGCGTGGCGCCTCATGGCACGCGCCTTGGGCTTATCTCCCCACTCACCGCCAATTTCTGCGAAGGGTGCAACCGGGTGCGGCTGACGACCGAGGGCAAACTCTATATGTGCCTTGGCCATGACGATCAGGTTGACCTGAAAGCGGCGTTGCGCGCCAGCGGCGTTGCGGCACTGGACGAAGCGCTCGACACCGCAATGCGGCTGAAGCCCAAGGCCCATGATTTCCACATTTCAGTGGGTTCAGCCCCGGCCGTTGCTCGCCACATGAGCGTGACTGGCGGATGACGGAATTCCCGCGGCGTGCCCTGGTTGTGTCTGCGACGGCACAGGCCCAGGAGGCCGCCGCGGTGCTGCTTGCGGCAGACGATTGGGTGAGCGAACGCGACGCAGACGTCATCATCGCGCTGGGTGGGGACGGCTTCATGCTGCAGACACTTCATGCGCAGCTCGAAGGCCCCGACGCGCCGACCCCGGTGTTCGGCATGAATCTTGGGACGGTCGGCTTCCTGATGAACGAATGGCGTGACGGCGGGCTGGAACAGCGGTTAAGCCGCAGCAAGAGCTTCAAGGTGACGCCGCTACGCATGACCGCGCAGACCATTTCTGGTGAAACACACTCGCTGCCAGCCATCAACGAAGTGTCACTGCTGCGCGAAACCCGCCAGACGGCAAAGCTTGAAGTGACGCTGAACGACCGCATCGTCATTCCAGAACTTGCGTGCGACGGCATTCTGGCAGCGACACCGGCTGGCTCCACTGCCTATAACTTTTCGGCCCAAGGGCCAATTTTACCGCTTGGATCCGCCCTAGTTGCGCTCACGCCGATCAGCCCGTTTCGCCCGCGCCGCTGGCGTGGCGCGATATTGCCTGACAAGGCGCGGATCGGCATTCGCGTGCTGGAACCCGCCAAACGCCCGGTTAGCGCCGTTGCCGATCAGCGCGAAGTACGCGACGTGGCGCGCGTCGACATTGCGATCGACCGGACGCGCGAACTGACCTTGTTGTTCGATCCCGAGCACGCCCTCGACGACCGGATAACCATGGAGCAGTTTATCGCGTGATACGGGGTTGCATCCTTGGTCAACCGGTTATAGACGCACCCCCCACACCGTGCATTCCCTGATAGCTCAGCGGTAGAGCTCTCGACTGTTAATCGAGTGGTCGTTGGTTCGAATCCAACTCAGGGAGCCAGTGTTTTGGGCAGAAGCGCGCTTGCAGCGCTCCGGGCCCACCCTTCGCCTCATTGCTGCCCCCCGGGCGCATTACCGCTGTGCTCTAAAGCGCCCCGTGACAATGCTTGTACTTGTTACCCGACCCGCATGGGCACGGCGCGTTGCGGCTCACATTGCCCGCCCATTCTTCAGGATCCCCACCGAAAGCCGCCGCTGTCGACTGCGCCATCTGAAGCCTCGGGATGCGGGTCGTAACATGGCCCAGCAACGCGCCATCAACGTCCGCGCGGTTATCCTCACCAGTCAATGGATCGATATGGGATGTCATGAACGCAGGCAGTTCGGGCAGTGAGGACGGCTGCTGGACCTGGAACTGGGCAAACGCAATCGTGCGGGTCACATCATCGCGGATAAGGCCCAGCATGCGCTCAAACAGCGCAAATGCCTCCTGCTTATACTCGTTGATTGGCGTCTTCTGCGCATAGGCCCGCAGATGCACAACTTGCCGCAACGCATCGAGCGTCGACAGATGCTCCTTCCAATGATGGTCAAGATTTTGCAGGAGGATCGACTTCTCGACCTGCGTCCAGGTGTCCGGCTCAAGCGACGCGGCCTTTTCAGCGACCAGCGCGTCGGCCGCCTCGCGAACCCGCGCTTCGACCAGCTCGGGGTCAATCGCCTCTTCCTTCAGCCAGTCGTCAAACGGCGGGTCGATGTTGAGCATGTCGTTGACCCGTGCGCGCATTCCTTCCACATCCCATTGCTCGGGATAGGAATTGGGCGGACAGGCGCCGCCGACGATGGTGTTCACCGTCTCCGCGCGCATATCGACAACGACATCGCCCACCGTGTTTGCGTCCATGATGTCGGCGCGCTGTTCGTAGATCACCTTGCGCTGATCGTTCATCACGTCGTCATATTCGACGACTTGCTTGCGGATGTCGTAATTGCGCGCCTCAACCTTTTTCTGGGCCGTCTCAATGGCTTTTGAAATCCAGCGGGACGGGGGCAGCGCTTCCCCATCCTCCAGATTGGAGCGCATCATGCGGGCAAACATGGTGTCCGGGCCAAAAATGCGCAGCAGGTCGTCATCGAGGCTGAGGTAAAAGCGGCTAAGGCCGGGATCACCCTGACGGCCAGACCGGCCGCGCAGCTGGTTGTCGATGCGGCGGCTCTCGTGGCGCTCCGTCGCCAGCACGAACAGCCCGCCGGCGGCCAGAACGGCGGCCTTTTCGTCTGCAATCTCCTGTTTGATGCGGGCAATTGCTGCGTCGCGCTCCGACCCCTCGGGCAAATCGACCAGCTCGTCGGCCACCCGCACGTCGAGGTTGCCGCCCAGCTGGATGTCGGTGCCGCGTCCGGCCATGTTGGTCGCGATGGTCACGGCACTCCTGCGCCCGGCCTGCGCCACGATATGCGCCTCCATTTCGTGGAACCGTGCGTTCAGCACCTTGTGCTCAACGCCCTCCTTGACGAGGAATTCGCTCAACAGCTCCGATTTCTCAATCGACACGGTGCCGACGAGCACCGGCTGGCCTTTTTCAGCATGTTCCTTGATGGTCTTCGCAATGCCGGCGAACTTGTCCTGCGTGTTCTTGTAGAATGTGTCTTCTTCATCGACTCGCTGAACGGGGACGTTGGTCGGGATAGTCACGACGTTCATCTTGTAGATGTCGTAAAACTCAGCGGCTTCGGTAGACGCGGTGCCGGTCATGCCGGAAAGCTTTGGATACATACGAAAATAATTCTGGAACGTGATCGAGGCCATGGTCTGGTTTTCCGGCTCTATATCCACTCCCTCCTTGGCTTCTACCGCCTGGTGCAGCCCTTCCGACCAGCGCCGGCCATCCATCATGCGCCCGGTAAACTCGTCAATGATGATAACCTTGCCGTCTTTAACGATATAATCCGTGTCGCGCTTGAACATCTTGTTGGCGCGGAGCGACTGGTTCAAATGGTGAACGACCTGCGTATTCTCGAAGTCATAGAGATTTGCGCCGTCCAGCAGGTCAGCCGCTTCCAACATCCGCTCCGCCTTTTCGGTCCCGTCTTCGGTCAGGATGATCGACTTCTGCTTTTCGTCTAGCTCATAATCTTCCGCCACCAGCTGCTTCACAATCGCATCGACGCGCAAATAGAGGTCGGTCTTGTCGTCCGTTGGCCCCGAGATAATGAGCGGAGTGCGCGCTTCATCGATCAGGATCGAGTCAACTTCGTCGACAATCGCGAAGTTGAACTTGCGCTGCACCATCGCCTCGCGCTCATATTTCATATTGTCGCGCAGATAATCGAAACCAAACTCGTTATTCGTGCCATAAGTTATGTCGCTGTGATAAGCTGCGCGACGCTGTTCGTCGGTCAGGTTGGGGATGATGACACCAACCGTCAGCCCGAGAAAGCGATAAACCTGCCCCATCCAGTCTGCATCGCGCGCGGCAAGATAATCATTGACGGTCACCACATGAACACCCGTGCCCGGCAGCGCGTTCAGATAGGTGGCGAGCGTGGCGACCAGGGTCTTGCCCTCACCCGTGCGCATCTCGGCGATCTCACCGCGGTGGAGAACGATGCCACCCACCATCTGCACGTCATAATGCCGCTGGCCAAGGGTGCGGCGAGCAGCTTCGCGCACCGTCGCAAAAGCCTCGGGCAACAGGTCGTCGAGCTTTGCCCCATTTGCCAGCTGCTCGCGGAAAACGCTTGTCTGACCAGCGAGTTGGTCGTCGTTCATTGCCTGCAATTGCGCCTCAAAGCTGGCGATTTTTGCAACGAGGGGGTTCAACGATTTGACGTAGCGGTCATTTGACGACCCGAAAATGGATTTGGCTAGGCCACCGAGCATGGAAAATATCCTGATAAGCTAATGAAAGCACGCGCCGGCAAGATTTACCGGAGAACGGCGCTGAAAGAATGTCCGGAGTGCGCCGGCGAGCGGCGCGCGATGGATCGCTGGCTATTCGCGCCTGCGGCTGAGGTAAAGCGGCGCTGCCGGGGGCAAGGCAAAAACCAGCCCGGAGGCGTGCGCTGTGGTTGCCGCACGCGACCAGCCGCTCGCACGGCTCTCATGCCGCACGGCTGTAGCGGACGCCGTCTGCTTGACTGGCAAGCGGCGCTCGGAAGGCTGGCTGAGCGCGACCGGTGCCAGGCCCTGAGCACCGCTGGACACGGCACCCACCAGCGCGGACATCAGGGCAGAAAAGAAAATAAGCAGCTTCACGGCATCATCCACTAGCGACAAGCGACGCGATAAGAAAGTGGTGTAAGCGCGCCGATTTACAACTCAGTTGCCGGGCGGGGTCACTTCTTCCAACTTCCACCGGACGGCCGGTGGAAGATATTGCGACCATATCGCGCGCGCTGCCTGGTCTTTTGCGGGAACAAAATGCCCCTTTTCTTCAGCTGAACGACACGTGACGGCGTCGAGTTCCGCCGATCCGCTAGTCGAAACGATGTCGCAGCGCCCTACCCTGCCGTCGGGATCAATAAGCAGCCGCATTTTTACGCGCCCCTCAATGCCCGCGCGTCGCGCGCTTGGCGGATAATCGTCGTTAGTAAACCAGTCGGCCGGGTTGCCGATAACGCGCGGCCGGGATGCAGGATTAGCGAGCAACGCAGGCGGCGGCGACGTGATATGAAACGTTCGACGCACCGCGCGTTCAATATTGCTCGCCTGAGTGGCCGCCGCCATGATTGCCAGGGTCAGCAGCCCCGCCAGCGCAAGCGCCAAAACGACGAGCGCCACGGTGATCGTCAACTGATCGCCGCCAATGAGCCGCCCTGCCGGTCTACCACTACCGCTCGACGCCGACGGCACGTCGCTGGTCATTGCGGGCTGGTGCTCTGCTCAGCCGGATCCTGGAGGCTGAACCGCACCCCGGACTGCCAGGTTCCAGCAACCGCCCGTCCCGCCGCATCGCGCGCCGGCTTGAAGCTACCATTGCTGATCAACAGCCCGCAGGTTGTTGAGTCGCGCAGCGGCGATCCGCTCGACTCGAGGATATTGCACTGAAGAATCCGTCCGCGATCGTCGATCGACAGCGAAAACACCGTGCGCCGTTGCTCAACGGTGGCACGCACCTCGGGGGGATAATCCTCCAGCCGCAACCACGACGCAGGGTCGCCGGCCGGCTCTGGTGACGAAGCGGGTGTGACAGGGGACACGGGTTTAGACGGCTCGCCTTTCGCCATCTGCGGTGCGGAGGGTGCCGGGCTGATCTTCTGGCCGAGGGCCGGCCCTGAACCGACAGCGATAAGCATGCTGCACATACCGAACGCAAAACGTAGCTGCCGCACGCACACACCCCTACCAACACCGTAATAGCGTTTGTACCCCAGCGGCCGGGCATTGTCACTCGCGCCGAAGCTTGCATTGCGGACCATCACCGTGCAAGCGACTGGGCGGATGTTGCCCATCATCACGGACGACTGCTTCATGTCAGCCACGCGCTCTCCCCTTGCTCTAGAAGCGTTTCCAACACTGCCGCAAATTGCGGGTGTTACGCCGCGAGTTGCGCGCGCTGGTTACAAGGATTGGGGGCGCTGCGACCTCACTTTTGTCGAGCTGTCAGAAGGAACCTCGATCGCCGGGGTCACGACGCGCAGCAAATGCCCCTCGCCCGAGGTGGAATGGTGCAGGGCGGCGCTGCCACCGGGCAAGGCACGTGCGTTGGTAGTGAATGCGGGCAACGCCAATGCGTTTACTGGGCGCCGCGGAATGGCTGCGGTGCAGGCCATAACGGCGCGCGTCGCCGGGCATCTGGGGTGCCAAACCAGCGACGTGTTTGTGTGCTCCACCGGCGTCATCGGTACGCCGCTGCCGATCGACAGGGCAGAAGCGGGTCTGGACGCCGCTTTCGGGGCAGAGCCCTGCTCGTGGCGGGAAGCAACCGCCGCCATTGGCACGACCGACACGTTTGAAAAGGCCGCTATGACGACCGCGATGGTCGGCGACGTCAAGGTCACGCTCGTCGGCATCATTAAAGGATCCGGCATGATCGCGCCCGACATGGCGACGATGCTCGGGTTCATTTTCACCGATGCAAGCGTTGCCCCGGCCTTTTTGCAAGCCGCGCTTGATGACGCCAACAGCCGGACATTTTCGTGCATCACGGTCGACGGAGATACCTCGACCAGCGACACGGTCCTCGCATTCGCGACCGGCAAGGCCTGCAACGTCTCGATCACCCGCGCTGACGACGCCGGCGCCGATGCCTTCGCGGCCGCGCTACACGACCTGTGCCGCCAGCTCGCGCAACTGGTGGTGCGCGATGGCGAAGGCGCGAGCAAGTTCATCACCGTCGCGGTCACGGGCGCGGTCTCCGGCGCAAGCGCGCACAAGATCGCGATGAGCATAGCCAATTCGCCGCTCGTCAAAACCGCGGTTGCAGGCGGCGATGCCAATTGGGGCCGCGTCGTCATGGCGGTGGGCAAAGCGGGCGAACCGGCTGATCGCGATCGGCTCGAAATCAGCTTCGGCCCAACATTGGTGGCAAGGCACGGTCAGGTCGTCCCCGGCTATGACGAAGCTCCCGTCGCCGCGCATGTGCGCAGCAGCATGGTCGATATCGGCGTTGACCTGGGGCTGGGTACAGGCCGCGCTACCGTTTGGACATGCGACCTGACGCATGGCTATATCTCCATCAACGCCGATTACAGGAGCTGACATGAGCGAGCTCATTCTCCACCACTACCCAATGTCCCCCTATGCCGAGCTGGTGCGGCGCGCGCTCGGCATCAAGGGGTTGGCCTGGCACTCGGTGATGATCCCCAATGTTGCCCCCAAGCCCGATCTCACGCCGCTGACTGGCGGGTATCGCAAGACCCCCGTGCTGCAGATCGGGGCCGACATCTATTGCGACACCGCCATTATAATCGAGGCAATCGAAGCGCTCCACCCGGCACAGACGCTGTTTCCCGCCCCGCTTGGACGCGCCGCCGCTCTGATGGCCCTGCAGGCGGGCGGCACGACGTTTAGCCAGGCCGTTGGGTCCGCAATGGCGCCGTTCATGGACCGGCTCGGCACCGACTTTATCGAAGACCGTCGCAAGCTGTTTGGCATGGACCCGGACCGGATGGCCAAAGTCGCGCCGCACTTGCTCGCCCAGTTCCGCGGCTGGCTGGCGCGCATCGACGACACGCTTGCCGACGGGCGCGCTTTCCTTGGCGGCGACGCACCTGGCTACGCCGATTGTTCGGTCGCGATGAACATCTGGTTTCAGGGCAATTTCGGTCAGCTCGAGGCGCGGCTTACGCCGTTCCCCAACATCGCTGCCTGGTACGGGCGGCTAGATGCCCTTGGCCGGGGCATGCCGACCGACATGACTGGTAAGGCAGCGCTTGATATCGCCCAAGCCGCCACGCCGACGATGAAACCCGATATTGCTGCAGATTGCGCGCTCGCGCTCGATCAGCCCGTCACGGTGCGGACTGAAGACCCTGGCGCCGATATCGTCGCTGGCCGACTGTTGCGATGCACCGACAGGGCCATCAGCATCGTGCGGGAGGATCCGCGGGTCGGAACGGTTGCCGTCCATTTCCCGCGGATCGGCCAGATCCTCTCGCCCGCGGCCTAAAGCGGTTGCCATCCGATGGCATCGAATCAACAGGTTTAACTCGCCGTTTTTTCCGCGTTTTGCCGTGCCATCAGGTGATTCCACCTGATTGGAAAAACGCTCTAGCCGCGCGCGGCAGCCTCGGGCGCGCTGGCGAGTGCGCCCTCGAGCCATGCCTTTAACTGGCTCTTGGGTGCCGCTCGGCTGAACCGGGCCACTTCCTCGCCGCCCTTGAACAGCACAAGATTGGGGATTGTACGGATGCCGTAACGCGTCGCCGCTTCCGGCGCATCGTCCAGATTGGCCTTGGTGATCGTAACCGAGTCCGCCATTTCATCGGCGATTTCCTCAAGCGACGGCCCGATTACCTTGCACGGACCGCACCATTCGGCCCAGAAATCGACCAACACCGGCTTGTCCGCATTCAGAACATCGCCCTCAAAACTTGCATCGCTAATCGCTATCGTCGCCATTGACCGTCTCCTTTGCACCCAAGGTAGGGTGTTCCGGCGTCAGCCTCAACCCAGCTGGTCAAAGCTTTGCTGCGTGACCCCAAAGCCCGGCTTGTAGCGATCAAGCAACGATTGGGGCAACTCGAGCACGATCGGCACCGATGTGTAGAGCAGCGACGCCACAACGGCCCGGCCCGGAAAAATGACCCGTAATGCGGCGACATAAGCCGCCATCTGCCGCAGATGATAGGCAGGCACGGACTCAGCACGCTCAGGCGTGCGGCGACCGGTTTTGAAATCGATCACGCGGATCACCTCAGGGCCCACCAGCAAGCGATCCACCGTTCCGGAGACCACCGTTCCATCGGCGAGCACGGCAGCGATCGGGGCTTCGGCCAAGGCATCAGACACGAACAATTCGGCAAAGCGCGGGTCATCCAGCGCTCGCACCACATCGGCGACGATGCTCTCAATCGCTGCCTCGTCGATCAGACCGCCAGCGCCCGTAAGCCATGCCACCGCTGCGCCGCGCCGCTTGTCAGCCGCGATATCTGGAAGACGCTGAAACAGCGCATGCATCCATCGCCCACGGTCTGCCGCGGCGCGCATTGCTTCGGTTGGCGGCGCCTCACCCAGATCATCAGATCCGAGCGATGACGGCGCCAATGGTCGTGGCGGGCGCGCCTCGGCTGGCGCCGGCGCTTTAGCCCAAACAGGCAACGCCTGCTGCTGCACGGCGGGCGAGCGATCCGGCTTACGGGCGACGGGTTTGGCGGGGGTCTCCCCGCAATACACCCGCGCCTCGCCCGGCTCTTGCGGCACGCCAAGCGCGGAGAGGGCGCGGTCGGCGGCTGCGTACCAGCTCGCTTCAGGCTGCACCCCGCGCGCCTTGGGCCCAAGCGCCCCCGCAATCACCAATCGCTCCTCGGCGCGCGTGGCGGCGACGTAGAACAGCCGCCAATGCTCGGCCATATCGCGCTCGGCAGCCTTGGCCATCAGCTCCGCAAGCACCGGCGCCTGCTCGGGGCCCTTTGGGCGAAATATCGGGAACGGCTCGGGCAGCGGATCAGGCTGCCACTGCAACAGGCTGCGCGGTGCCAAGGCAGGATCAACCAGGCTATCGGCCAAAATCACCAACGGCGCCTGCAGCCCTTTGGCGCCGTGGACCGTCATCACGCGTACCGCATTATCGGGTGTTGACGGATCGCGCACAATCTCCACGTCGCCACGATCAAACCAGTCGAGAAATGCCTGTAGCGACGGCGTGGTGAGCGATTCGAACTCAAGCGCTGCGTTCAGCAATTCCTCGATCGGGTCGCGCGCCGCGCTGCCCAGCCGAGTCATGAGCTTGCGCCGGCCGTCGAGCGGGCCAGACAACAGCTCCTCCAGCAAGCGGTATGGTGTGGCAAGGTCCGCACGCGCGAGCAGCGCCTCGAGCGGCGCCAGAGCGCCCCCGCCCAGTGTTGCGCGCAAATGGCGCCACAGGCTCATGCCAGCCGGACGCGGGGCGGCCATCATCAACGCGTCCTGGCTCCAGCCCAGCAATGGAGAAACAAGCAGTGACGCAAGCGACAGATCGTCGTCCGGCTGCAAGGCAAAACGGATCGCGGCAAGGAGATCCTGCACTGCCAGCGGCGCATTCAATCGCAACCGGTCAACGCCGGCAACCGGCACGGCTTCGGCATAAAGCCGTGCGACGAGCAGCGAGGCAAGGTCACCACGCCGCTTGACCAGGATCATCACATCCTCCGGGCGTAGCGCGCGGCCCTTGCTCTCCAGCAGTAGCGGTGTCGTGGGGTCGAGCCAGCCGCGCACAGCACGCGCGATCTTGGTAGCGACGCCTCTGGTCGCATCGTCGATCCAGCCCTCCGCATCGCTCTCACTGCCTCCGGCGATGACGGGGGGCCACAGCGTTACACTACCGGGCCCGGTGACCCGACTGACATGGCGCTCGTCTGCGCGGTCGACCCCCAGCCCCGGCGGCGGAAGCGCAGCAATCGCTGCATCGACAAATTCCAGCACCGGGCTCGTCGACCGGAAACTCTCCGTGAGGGACAAGAGGTTCCAGCGCGTCCCCTGCCCGGTTTCGATATCGAACGCCTGTTCCGCAAGCTCGCTGAACCGCCGCTCGGCGGCTTCGAAGTAAATCGGGTCCGTGCCCTGAAACCCGAAAATCGCCTGCTTGAAGTCCCCCACGACAAACAATGTTCGTGCCGCTCCAGTATAAGCACCCTCACCTGCAAAAAATTCGCCCGCGATTGCCCGGACAATCGCCCATTGCCGGGGATTGGTGTCTTGCGCCTCGTCGATGAGGATATGCTCGGTGGACTGGTCGAGCTTGTAGCGCACCCAGTCCCCCATCCCGGGCAGGCCAAGCAACGCAACTGTTGCCCGGATCAGGTCGTCAAAGTCCACCGCGCCAAGGCGGCGCTTGGCCGCCTGATAAGCCCGCGCATAATCGCGCCCGACGGCGAGCGCCTGCGCCAGCACATCCGCATAGGCCGCCTGCTGACGTAAGGCGACGAGGTCCCGCACATTCTGGAAAAGGCGAGTTGCTGCGGCCGCATAGTCGGGATCCTGCGGCGCTTCCCCCTTGCCGAACGACCGCACCGCCAGATCCTGCCGCGCCCAGATAGTGTGCAGCGCGTCGAGCGACATCGCGCGCTCGGCAGGCGATTGCCCGTGCCACGCAGCGATCCGCTCCGCGCGATCAAGCCCGGTTGCGGTTCCCCAGGCGGCATTGAGCGCGGCAACCACCGC
This sequence comes from Sphingomonas sp., assembly GCA_046155125.1. Lineage (GTDB taxonomy): Bacteria > Pseudomonadota > Alphaproteobacteria > Sphingomonadales > Sphingomonadaceae > Sphingomonas. The sequence goes on from JBJXEC010000084.1 coordinate 10,966, forward strand.
CAGACTCGCCATGTCGAAGGCGGCGTCGCTGCAAGCCTCGGCCAGCAGCGCTTCGATATCCCCCGCTGGCACGTCAAGCAGACGCCGCACATAAGGCCCCACGCCGCTGGGGAGTGCCGCCATGGCCAGGGGCGCCCGCGCGCACGCCAGCAGGAAATTCTCCGCCTCGCCCTCGCCCAGTCGCAGGCTGAGCGCGGCGATTGCGTCAATAGTATCGACCCGGCCATCGCGCTCGGTTTCGACCAAAAGCGCCGACAGCGTTTCGCGCGCAAGTGTTGCCTCCTCGCGAGTCTCGAGCGGACGAAAGCCCGGCGCCAGCCCCGCTTCGAGCGGGAACCCCGCGAGCAGGCTCTGGCAGAAGCTGTGGATTGTCTGGATGCGGATGCCACCACCAGGCGCCTCAAGCACCTTGGCAAACAGCGTCCGCGCGGTAATCACCGCCGATGCCGAAAGATTGCCCTCGCCAAGATTGAACAGGTCCTTGTTGAGGTCAGCATCCGGCATCCTGACCCATTTGGCGAGGCGCTGATTGATCCGGCCAGCCATTTCGGCAGCACCTGCCTTGGTAAACGTCAGGCACAGGATCGCGCCGGGATCGACGCCGCGCAGCAACAGCCTGAAAACGCGCGCAGTGAGCACCTGTGTCTTGCCGGTACCCGCTGATGCCGACAGCCAGACATGCTCGTCCGGGCGGCTTGCCAACGACTGGGTGCCAAGCAGCTTTGGCAACCAATCCGGGTTACTGCTATTGCCGACCATACCACTCATCGCGTCGCATCAACTGGTCATATTCGGCATAGGGCGCATATTCGGGCACCAGCTTGGCTGTGAAAGGCTCGGTCCCGGTCAACCACTGCTGCGCAGCATCGGTAAAATTGTGCGCAGCAATTTTCGTGAAATCAGCGGTCGCGATCTTGTTGGCCTTGCCAGCGCGATCGACCGGGCTGGTAATTTTCCCGAAGCTGCCGCCGTCGCGCGCGAGCGACCAATATTCAAAGGCGCTGACCTCCCCGCTGATCGGCGCAAACCCGCCGCGTTCCGCGATCAGCCCTAAAAGGCCAAGCTGCAGGCTGTAGCCCGCGCGCACGGCCGACGGGCTTGGCGGCTTGCCAGTCTTGTAATCGACAATCGCCAGCGTGCCATCGGCCATAAGATCGACACGGTCGGCGGTGCCCTTCAGCGTCACGCCTGCAATGGAAATTTCGCCCGCGCATTCCGCGGCAAGGACTTGCCGGCCATTGGCGCGCTGGTCAGCCACGCTCGCCGCAATCCAGTCAATCGCCTCGAGCAGGCGTGGCTGCCACAGCGCGCGCATCATCGGGTGGGTGCGCGCGTCGTTCAGCATCATCAGCGCGCGCGGGCGCAATGCTTCCGGGGCACAGGCGTCCTCCTTGGCCCACCGCTCCAGAATGGCGTGAACGGCGGTGCCCCGCCATGCAGCACTCGGGTCGGCATCCACGGGGTCAAGCGGGCGCAGCCTCAAAATATGCTTGGCGTAAAAGGCATAAGGGTCGGCCTTGAGACGATCGACGTCCGTCACCGCGATCCGCTTGGGTCGCAAGGCGTCCGGCGGGACCGGTGCGGGACAGGCCGCCGGCATGGTAGCCGACGGCGCGTCGAGCGTCCGCGCCCAGTGTTCGAGGCCGTGCGCGCGGGGGATGCCGCCGCTCATTGCCTGTAACCGCAGCCAAAACCTGGAGGCAATCGCAGGCGCGCGCGCGCCGCGCCTGGCGCGGGTCAGCAGCACCTGCGGAGCGCCAAGCGCGGTTGCAAAATCATGCGCGGTAACCCCAACCCGCCGCTCAAGCCCCGGCATCCCGAGCTCCGCGCGAATACGCGGCGCAAGCCATGGGTCGGGAGTCGGCTGGCCAGGCCAGACGCCCTCGTTCAGGCCGCCAAGGATCATGAGGTCCGCGTTTTGCAGCCGGGCCTCGATCAGCCCGTAAATGGCTATTCTGGGGTGCCCGCCCTGCGGCGGCCGAACCGCCACCTCGTCCATCAGCACCCGCAGCATCGGGGCGAGGTCGGCTGGCTCAACGGCAAGCGCGGTCCGCGCAGCCTCGGCTTCAAGCTCTGCCAGCAAGTCGGCAGTAGCGCGGCCGGCCGGGCCCTGCCAAACAACATCCCCGCATAGCGCGGCACTGGCCTCGCGCAGTGCGGCAAGCATCGCGCCAACCGGCTGTCGACCAATCGCCATCGCGGATTCCAATGGGGCCAACAACGCCTGCGCGCCGGGCCACCACGCCGCGGCCAATCGCCGAACCTGATGGTCGCGGTCGATATCGCCACCGGTCAGAAAGTCGGCAATTCCTTGCAATCCAGGCGCCGGGCGCGGGCCGCGCAGCGCCTTGTCGAGTGTCCTGACGCCATCGAGCCAGGCTAACCGATCCTCGCCAAACTTCACCAGCGGGTGCTTGAGCAGCGCCAGCAGCGCAAGCGGCGCAAACTGCTCGGCAGCCACCGCCGCAAGCGCCGTGAGCAGGGTGCCCGATGGCAGTACCGACAGCGGCCGCCCGGCGCTGTCGTCAACCGTGATACCCCAGCGCGCGCAATGCGCCGCAACCCGGCGCGCCAGACTACGGTCGGGCGTAACCAGTGCTGCGGTGCGCCCTGGCGTCTCCAGTGTTTCGCGCAGCGCGAGCGCAATCGCCTGCGCTTCCTCGGCAGGCGTCGCGAGCTCGGCGCAGGCGACATTGGCCAAGCGCCGGGCACTGGCCTCAAGCGCAGTCCATTTGGCGGTGAACTGGGCGGGCGCCAGCGCATTGCTGATGGCCCGGCCGCGCACCGCGCCTGAATCATGGCCGCCACCGTCGCGCCAAGTGGCAACCTCATCCCGGTGCGCGCCCATGCGTTCCAGCAGGAGTTTCAGCTGGAATTGCGGGTGCGATTCGATGGCACGAGCGCGCCTGCCGGTGACGGGGTCGGCTTCATGGGGCCCGAGCGCTTGCCACTCGTCCGCCTCCATTTCCGTCGAAAGGCCAGCGAACACCACCATCCCACGGGGCATCACGGCCATCGTGCGCAGCAAGCGCGCGACGACGGGCGCTGTTGTCGAAATGCCCGCTGCACAGACGAACCCTGCTGGCGGCCGCTCACGCCACCGCGCCGCCAGCCGGTCAAGCAACAGCGTTCGCCGAGTCGCCAGGTCAATCACGCCAAGCCGCCGGAGGGTCTGTGGCCAGCGCTCCAGCACGATCTCGAACAGCGCCAGCGCATTTTGCCAATGCGCGGAAAGACCTTCGCCCATCTGAATGTCACGCAGCCGGGCCGGCGCAATTTCTTCCACCAGCAGTTGGTCGAGCGTGCGCCCCAGTTCTCCCGCCAGCCGCATCGCCTCGGCCGCTCCAACCGGCGATCCGCCGCGGGCGCGCTCCTCCTGCACCATCGCTGCAAACAGCATTCGGCGAGCAAGCGGCGCGATGGCCGGCGGCACCGGAACTGGCGCATCTGCAGGGTCGAGCGATGGATCGGCCGCTTCCTCCAGTTGCGGGTCGCCAATCGCAACGAGCCGGGGCAGCAACAGCCCGCCGCCACTTGCGCGCACAAATGCTTCCGAAATCGTGCGTTTGGCGCGATTATTGGGCACAAGCACAACGCCACGCGCAAGGTCCAGCGGGTCCCGGCCAAAGCGTCGTATCAACCCGCCGGCAAGCGCATCAGCAAACGCACGGTGCGCGGGGATGGAATAAAGCACAGGCTTGCCTGGCTCAGGCATCCGCGAGCAGCGCCTCGGTTTTCGCGATTGCCCCCGGTGTGCCGACGTCGAACCACAGGCCCTGATGGACCAGCCCATAGGCGCGGCCTGCAGCGATCGCACGGTTCCAGAACAGATTGGTCGAAAACGGCCCGGCCGGCCAATCGTGGATAATTCGGGGAGACAGGATCTGGACGCCCGTCCACACAAAAGGCGCGGGGCGACCATGCTTGCGTCGACCCACGATCCGTCCCTGCGCATCGAGATGAAAGTCCCCCTGCCCCGCATGGCAACTGGCGCGCGCAAGCGGAATCATTAGGAGCAACGCATCCATCGCTGCGTCGTCCCACCGGGCTGCAAGCGCGGCAAGCGCGTCAACCGGGCCATTTACCCACAGATTGTCGCTGTTCACGCACAGGAACGGCTTGTCGCCGATCAACGCGCGCGCCTGTACCAGCCCACCGCCGGTTTCCATCAGTTGCGCCCGCTCATCAGAAATGACGATGTCGAGGCCTTGGACCCGGTTGCGCAAATGTGCTTCCAGGGCATCGGCAAGATAATGGATATTGACGACCGCACGCTTCACGCCCGCGGCACGCAGGTGATCGAACACATGGTCGATCAGCGGCTTGCCGGCCACTTCGACGAGCGGCTTGGGGCGAGTCGCGGTCAGCGGCCGCATGCGCCGGCCAAGACCGGCCGCCATCACCATGGCCGTTTCCGGCACCGCGACACCGGGATCAGGCCGAAGCATCACGCGGCGATGATTTTTCATGGCGCCGAAATCACCGCCGGGTCACCACGCTTGTCGGCGGGAATGTTGCGCTCAAACCAGGCTGCGACCGGGGCTAGCGCCGGATGCCTAAGATCCGCTTCCAGATACCGCCAGACGCGCGGGCACAAAGCGGGGTAACGAGGCTTGCCGTCGCGCTTCCATAGCCGTGTAAAAATACCAATGATCTTGGCGTTACGCTGCGCGCCAAGCACATGATACGCGGCGTCGAACGCCGCGCCAACGCCGGTTGCCGCCCGATAGCGCGCCAGCATCGCGACCTCGATCTCGGGCTCGACATCTCGACGGGCGTCCTGCAGCAGCGAGACCAGATCATAGGCTGGATGGCCGGCAAGCGCGTCTTGAAAATCCAGTAACCCGAGCGTCCGCCCGCCACCAATCAGCATCAGATTTTCGGCATGATAATCGCGTAGCACCATTACCGTTGCGTCAGTGAGGGCCAGCTGAAACACCGCGTCCCAGGCATCGTGATAGCCCTGCACATCAACCGACAGCCCAACCGCCGGGCAATACCAGTCGCTCAGCACCGCTGCCTCGCGCTGAAGCTCCGCCCGATCATAGCGCCGAAGCGGCCCGTGCGCTCGGCTGTGCAGGGCGACCAGCGTATCGACGGCTGAACCGTAGAGCGCCATCGCCCGCTCAGGCGCCGCATCAACCGCCTCGCGCATCCGCTCATCGCCAAAGTCCTCGATGAGCACTAGGCCCGCCTTAAGATCGCTCGCGAGAATGGCAGGCGCTGCGAAACCCTGCTCGCCGAGCCACCGCGCGATGGAGATGAAAGGCAGCGGGTCTTCCTGAGGCGGAGGCGCGTCCATCAGTATCGCCTGCTGCACGCCGCTGGTTACCCGGAAATAGCGCCGGAACGATGCGTCACCCGCAAGCGGGGCGATCGTTGCCCCAGCCCAGCCATGGGCGTCGAGAAACGACGAAGCGGCAGCGGGAATCGTGTTCATGGCCATCGGGCCTTCCATGCCGCGGGCACCGCTACTGTCAAGGCACGCCCGCCGCTTGGGAGCACGTCAATCCTAAGCGCAAGCGCGTTCGGCCAATAGTTGTCGCCTGCGCGTTCTGGCCATTCGATCAGCAACACTGAGTCCACTGCATCCTCATCAAGGCCCAGCTCGACAAGGTCGCGGATGTTCTCCACCCGGTACAGGTCAACATGACGCACCGGAAGGCGAACTTCAGGCGGATCATAGGGTTGCACAATTGCAAAGCTTGGCGAGGGTGCCTCCGTGCGCAGCCCCAACGCCGCAAGCATGCCGCGCGCGATACTGGTCTTGCCCGCGCCCAATGGCCCCGAAAGGGTGATGACATCGCCAGGCGCAACATATCCGGCAATTTTTTTACCCAGAGCGAGGCTGGCCGCTTCGTCGCCAAGAAAAAGACGCGCCTCCATCACCGCCGTTTGGCGGCCGTTGGCGGCGTACGCGGCAGATAAACGGTTATAAGCGTGCCCTGCCCGCGCTCCGACACGAGCTCGATGGTGCCGCCGTGCGATTCGACAAATTGCTTGGCGATCGGCAACCCCAGCCCCAGCGCGCGCTCGCCTGACCGAGTGATGCCGGGCTGGGCGAACCGATCAAAGGCGCGGGCAATAACCTTTTCGCTCATGCCGCGGCCATTATCCGAGACGATAACCCGCAGCTGCTGATCCACGCCGTCCATGTGCAACAACACGCGCCCCCCCGCTGGCGTACCCGAAATCGCATGGCGCAGCAGGTTTTCAACGACCTGGGCCAGACGCCGCGCGTCGCCAGTGATCTGGCCGGCCGAAGCGTCCAGCTCAACGGCAAAATCAAGCTTCTTTGAGGCAACAAGCGGTTCGACAGCCGCCATCGCCGCCTTCGCAAATTCTGCCGCGTCGACATTGGCATAGGTCAGCGCAGCGGCGCCTTCCTGCCCTTTTGCCAGATCGAGCACGTCATCGACGAGCCCGCCTAGCCGGGCCACCGATTCCATTATGGCGCCCACATATTCAGCAGCCGCGGCAGGCAGTGCACCAGCATAGCCGCCCTGCAGCATCTCAGCGAAACCGCTGATCGACGTGAGCGGCGTACGCAGTTCATAGCTCATATTGGCGACAAAGGCGGTCTTGACCCGGTCTGCCACTTCAAGCGCATCGTTGCGCTCACGCAGTGCCTCCTCGATCTTGCGGCTGTCGGTAATGTCAAGCATCGTAAACAGCGCGTTCCCGTCGGGGAGCGGCACGGCCGCAAACTCGAAATGGCGTCCATCGGCAAAGGCTACCCGGCCGCTGCGCTGCACTCGCTCGACGGTGGCCAGGCGGACCAGTTCGCTGATGAGCGCCGCGCGGGATGGATTGACGAGACGTTGCTCGGCGGCTTGCGCCAGCACATCCACGCGTGGGTGCTGGGCAAGAAACTCCTCCTCGAACCCCCAAACCGCCCGAAAACGGTTGTTCCACAATTGTAACCGCCCGTTCGCTGCAAACACCCCCAACGCTTCAAACAAATTGTCGAAGGTCGCGGTGCGCACCCGCAGCAAGGTGTCGCGCGCGCTGGCCAGTTGCACCTGCTCAGTGCGATCCTCAAAGATCAACAGGAGGCCACCGTCCGGCACCGGCTGGGCCACGACCCGCAAATGCGTGCCCCCGGGCAAGTGCCAGTTTTCCTCAATCGCCTCCTGCGCCGCCAGGAACCAGTCACGGCGCTCGTTCTTCCAGCCGGGGAAGTCGCGGACCTCAGGCACCCGGTTGGCTTCGCGCATTCGCTCCAGCACGCGGTCAAACTCTGGCCGGTCGGACAGCCATTCGCTGCGCATCGCAAACATGCGGCGGAATGGCTGGTTGCAAAAGCTGAGCGTGCGATCTGCGCCAAACTGCGCGACGCCGGCCGACAGCCTGTCCAGCATCGCTCGCTGTGCTTCCGCGAAGCGGCGGATATCGGCGCGGGCCTGTTCCAGCTCCTCCACGTCAACGGCAAATCCGGCGACCCCGCCAGACGGCAGCGGCACATCAACCACGCGGAGCATTCGCCGCGCTCCCTTGATGGTCGCGGGCACGACCCGGTTTTGCGGCCGCTGCGTTTCGCGCGCCGCAACGGCGCTGGCGATTGGGCCAATGCCCCCGCTTTCCTCGACCAGCTCAAGGCCGCGTGCGACGACATCTTCGGCGTCGCCGCCTTCGACGGCCTCGACATAGCCGGTGTTGACCATCAGCAACCGCATGTCGGCGCCGCGATACCACATGGGCAAGGGCGCGGCCTCGATCAGCCCGGTGAGCGCATCAAAGGCATCCAGGACCCGGCGATTTTCGAGCCGCACCCGATCCATCTCAATCTCGCGATCAGTCGCGTCAAACACCCACAGCACAACGCCATTTGCCCGGCCCATCGCCGGCGTTGCGCGCCCACCGCGCACCAGCAGCGACCGCCGAGCGCCGCGCATTCGCACGGTCCGAGAAATGGGCCGCGCCGCCTTTTGGGCAGCGGCCACATCGTCGATCAGTGCGCCCAAGTCCTCCGGGGAAAAGCCAGCGTCGCCAGTTGAGAGATCGGCGAGATATGCCGGTTTGGAAGGCAGAGCAAACCAATCCACCAACCGGTCGGCAATATCGAGGCGGCCGTCGACATGGACAAACAACGCGGCTGCCGGAGAAGCGGCCATCAACGCTTCCAGCCGCGCATTATCCCGCTCGAGGGCCGCCGCATTACCCCGGCTGCGTAGTCCGACATACAATGCATACGCCGCGCCAGCGACCAGCACGGCAAGGACCGCGCCGACAACCGCCGCCGCCAGCGGGTCAACCATCGTTATGCTGTTCATCACTGGCCGTGATAACGACGATCAGGTGCAATTCCCAATAATTCTTGCCGTGACGATTCTATTTTTTCGATAATCTAATCATGACCTTGGCACGAGCGGATAACTGTGTCCGACGGGCAACATAACGACTGAATTCGCGAACGCCTATGTTTCGGTTTGTTGACATCCGCCAGGGCAAAACATTACAAAAACGCTCAATAAAAATCCTGTAGTTTCAAAGGACCCACGATGAAAAACACGTTACGCCGCCGTAATTGTACCCGGTTACTGGTGTTGAACGCAGCGTCGATTGTTTCGCTGGCGTGGGTCCTCAACCCGGTTGTTGCCTTTGCCCAAGATAAAGAGCAGCAACCGACTATCGATGCCAAAGAACAGGCACTTCAGTCAGCCGCTGAAGACGATGCCGGGACAATCACAATCACTGGTTCGCGCATTCGTTTGCCTAACTACGATTCCGCGCGCGAGCCAACGGTCACGATCGCGTCAGAATACATCATCAACCGCAACCTGACGAATGTCGCCGATGCAATCAACGAACTCCCCGGTTTCCGTGGCAGCGTAACCCCGGCCGGCGTTCAGGGAGGCTTTGGCCAAGGCGTAAACTTCCTTAACAATTTAGGTCTGGGATCAAATCGAACGTTGACGCTGGTCAATGGTCGTCGCGTCGTGTCTTCCAATACACCAGCCACCTTCAGTCAGGCGGGCGGCGGCACGCAGGTGGATCTCAACATCATCCCGGCGATCCTGATTGACCGGATCGACGCCGTTTCGGTTGGTGGCGCCCCTGTTTATGGGTCGGATGCCATCGCCGGCACCGTTAATCTTATCCTGCGCGACAAATATGAAGGCGCGGAATTCCGCGCTACGTCTGGCCTGACCGAACAAGGCGACAATTTTACATATAATTTTTCTGGCGTGGTCGGGAAAGCGTTTGCCGGAGGCCGAGGCCATTTTGCAATCGGGGCGTCCTATGATGACGTGAAGGGCGTGGTCGCAAATCAGCGCGGATTTTTGCGCGACAACATTGGCGCAGCACAAAATCCCAATGCCGGTTTTGGGCCAGCTGGGCGGACCCCGCAAAACGATGGCCGCTTGAACACAGGGATCGGCTTCGATCCGAACACGCCCAATGATGGTGTTCCAGGCAGGGTCCTGATCCGTAATTTTACGTTTCCGGACGATACAAGAGGTGGTCGACTGGTTGAGGCCGATCTTCAATTCGCGCCAAATGGAAACATCATACCGTTTGTAACGGGTATCCCATTTCCAGACTTTTCTGCATCCGGCGGCGATGGCTTTCGGTTCAGCGATTTTACCCCAATCACGAGCAACCTTCGGCGCTTCAGCACGGTGGCTTTTTTCAATTATGATGTGACGAATAAAATAAATTTCTTTGCTGAAGGACTGTATTATAATGCGCGCGCCGATCAACTTGTTGCCCAACCAACGTTTAATACGTCAGTATTCGGCGGCCTTGATGGTTCACTTACGTTCTCGGCCAATAACCCATTTCTCAATGCGCAGGCGCGGGGAGTTCTGGCCGCAAACGGTCTGACAGAGTTTAATCTTTCACGGCACAATATTGATCTTGCGGATAATTCTGGTTTTAATCAAACTGAGCTGTATCGCGGAGTGGTTGGCTTTAAGGGGGACTTCAACGTCGGAAGCCGAAGCTTTAATTGGGAAGTCAGCGGGAATTACGGCCGCACTCAAGGTACCGACTTTACGCAGGATATCAACGCTCAGAATTTCATCAATGCCATTAACGTGGCGCAAGGGCCAAACGGCACCATTGTGTGTTCAACCAACCCAATTGTTCAAGCATCGGCGGACGCACCGATCGCTGATGCAGCTTGCGTACCAATCAACCTGTTCGGCTTTGGCGCCCCTTCGCAAGCAGCAAGGAATTATGTTATAGCCGAGAACACGGCGCGTACGATTATCACTCAATATGTCATCAACGCTAACGTTGGCGGGAAAATAGTTGAACTTCCAGGCGGCCCGCTTGCTTTCAACGTTGGCTATGAGCATCGTGACGAGCGAGCCAGTTTTGTACCTAACGACTTCCAGTTAATTGGTCTTGGGCGCAGTGCTCCTATCAATAGCGTTCGTGGTGGCTACAATCTTGATGAGATATTTGGAGAATTAAACGCACCGTTGATATCTCCGTCTGCAAATTTTTTAATCGACAGACTGGAAATATTTGCACGCGGCCGTTATGTTAATAACACGATTAACGGCAACTTTTTCTCTTGGGCTGCTGGTGGTTCTATATCGCCAATCCGTGATATTACATTCCGCGGTAACTTCACTCGCTCTTTCCGTAGCCCATCGGTAACGGAGTTATTTCAGCCTATCAGCCCCGGTTTTTCGAGCGTGCCTGATCTTTGCTCGACTAGCAATCGTAATGCGGGGCCCGTACCGACTATACGAAATAGAAATTGCACCGCGTTCCTGGCAGTATTCCCAACTGCGACGCCGTTGATTGCCTCCACCCTGACCGTGCCGTCGGTGAGCGGCGGCAACCCAAACCTGCAAAATGAAGTATCAAATAGCTTCACTTTTGGTGTGATTTTGAAACCGCGATTCATTAGCCGATTGAATATTGCAGTTGATTATATCAGCATCGATATATCGGCGCCGATTGCGTCATTATCAGTCAATAATATTGTCAGCGGTTGCTTTGATAACGACAGTTTCAACGCTTCCGATCCGGCTAATGGCAATAGCTTTTGTAGCCAGATCCGGCGGACTGCCACCGGCCAGGTAGTTGCCGACTCTTCAAACCCCGGCGTTAGGTCGGGCTTTGTTAACGGGCAACGCTCGTTGTTCAACGGCATCCAGGCAACATTGGATTATAACGTCGCGCTATCAGGCCTTGGCGTTCCCGGGAAAATCAGCCTTGGCGGCGACCTCTTGTATGTTCGGACGAGGATCGTCGATAATACAGGTGTTGCACCCGCCCGTTCCGATGGCACCCAGGGTGACCCGCAATGGAGCGGGCAGGCGCGCTTCGTTTATTCCGACAAAGGCTGGGGCTTCTCTGCCATTACGAATTATGTCGGTAAGCAACTAATTTCCCGGTTCAACCGCGGGCCTTCACCCAACAGCTTGCGTGAATTTGATTCAGTCGACGCTTATGCAACCGTTAATGCGAACATCTACGTCGAGACGAGCGACAAGTTTCGCCTCAATTTCTCGGTCACAAACTTGTTCAATCGCGTAGGTCAACGCTATTTCGGGGCAACGATTTTCGCGAATGATCAGCTCGGCAGGCGCTTCGCGATTTCCGCTACTAAGAGTTTTTAATCTCTACCAGCTGATCTTGATATCAAAGGGGCGATGCGTCGATAATTAGAAAGCAACAATAGAAATAAAAATGGGGCGCCCATATCCTGATGGGCGCCCCTTTTTGTCGTTCGATATGGACTTGATCTCAATACCGGTAATGATCCGGCTTGAATGGCCCTTCGGTCGGCACGCCGATGTAATCAGCCTGCTTCTTGCTGAGCTTTGACAGTTTTACACCGAGCTTTTCAAGGTGAAGCGCCGCCACTTTCTCATCAAGGTGCTTGGGCAACACATACACATCATTCTTGTAGTTTTCCGCCCGCGTCCACAGCTCGATCTGCGCGAGCGTCTGGTTGGTAAAGCTTGCTGACATCACAAAGCTCGGGTGGCCGGTTGCGTTGCCAAGATTCACCAGCCGCCCCTTGGACAGGATGATGATCTGCTTGCCATCGGGGAACTCAACAAGATCGACCTGCGGCTTCACCTCGGTCCACTTGTAATTGGACAGCGCCGAAATCTGGATTTCGCTGTCGAAATGGCCGATGTTGCACACAATCGCCATGTTCTTCATCGCCTTCATATGGTCAGCGGTGATGACATCGGCATTGCCGGTTGCCGTCACGAAAATGTCTGAGCGAGTGACCGCCTCTTCCATCGTCACGACTTCAAAGCCCTCCATCGCGGCCTGAAGCGCGCAGATCGGGTCGACCTCAGTCACCAATACGCGAGCGCCGCCATTGCGCAGCGACTGGGCAGAGCCTTTGCCAACATCGCCAAAGCCCGCAACCGTCGCCACCTTGCCGGCGAGCATCACATCGGTGCCGCGGCGGATGGCATCAACCAGCGATTCCTTGCAACCATAAAGATTGTCGAACTTCGACTTGGTCACGCTGTCGTTCACGTTAATCGCAGGAAACGGCAGCTCGCCTTTTTTGGCGATAGCGTAAAGGCGGTGCACGCCAGTGGTCGTCTCTTCCGACACGCCTTTGATGGCCTTGACCGTTTCGGTCAGATAGCCAGGCTTGGCAGCGACGAATGCTTTCAAGGCGCGCTGAAATTCAACTTCCTCATCATTTTCGGGCTCCGGCAGGCTTGCGCCCGCTTCGACCTTTGCACCCCACAGCGCAAACATCGTCGCGTCGCCGCCATCGTCGAGAATCAGGTTGCAGGTCTGGCCGCTACCATCGTCCCAGTCAAAAATGCGGCCGACATAATCCCAGTAATCCGCAAGGCTTTCGCCCTTGATCGCGAATACCGGCACGCCCGATGCCGCAATGGCGGACGCGGCATGGTCCTGCGTCGAATAGATGTTGCATGTGGCCCAGCGAACATCGGCGCCCAGCGCGGTCAGCGTTTCGATGAGCACCGCAGTCTGGATCGTCATGTGCAGCGACCCCGTGATCCGCGCGCCCTTGAGCGGCTTCGACCCGCCAAACTCCTCGCGCAACGCCATGAGGCCAGGCATTTCGGTTTCTGCGATGTTGATTTCCTTGCGGCCATAATCGGCAAGGCTGATGTCAGCGACAACATAGTCGCGCTCGATTGCGGTCGTGGCCACGGGCAAAATCTCCTGGTCGTGAATTGGCGTCGAGGCGCAGCATGCGCCCCGATGGACGCGGCCATACCCGTGCCTTGCGCCCAAATCAAATATAAAGATGTCTTTATATGTTTGCGTAGCGCGTCGCGCTCATGCTGTGCCGCCATTGGCCGACAGCAACCGCGTGTCGACTCCGGCGGCGGCAAAGCCACGGGTCCAACGTTCGCCAACCGGCGTGTCAAACAGCAACCCATCGTCGCCGTTGACGTTCATCCAGCCATGGCGCGTCATTTCTCCATCGAGCTGCCCGGCGCTCCAGCCGGCATAGCCCAGCGAAACGATCCACTTCGTCGGCCCCTTGCCTTCAGCAATTGCCCGCAGAATATCGATGGTGCCTGACAATGCCCAGCGACCGGCCACGTCGATTGTGTCCTGGCCGCCCCAGTCGGCACTGTGAAGCACAAAGCCCCTGCCCGGCTCCACCGGTCCGCCAAAATGGATTGGCGCATCGGGCGCATCGCCGGGTTCGATCTTAAACTGGCCGAACAGTTCGTGCAGCCGTAAATTGTTGATGTGCGCACCGATTCCCACGCCCATGGCGCCGTCGTCGTCATGCGTACACATGGCAATCACAGCCCGGTCAAATCGCGGATCGCCAATGCCCGGCATCGCCAATAGCAATTGTCCGGAGAGGTAGCGGAAGCAGTCCATCGTTCAACTCTATAGCGGCAAGCCGTCCAGTACCCAACACCGGATCCCCAAATTGTGAACCCGGTTGTCTGCGCCATCTGTCGGATCGGCGCTGCAAAGACGGGAACGGTTGCCGTCAAAAAGACGTATGTGTTTCGTCACAAGCCGCTGTATCGTC
>JBJXEC010000085.1:0-3632 GCA_046155125.1 Sphingomonas sp.
GCCCAGGCTGTCCGACATGCCGTGCTTATAGAGTCGATGCTTATCATCGGCAAGGACATGGCTGCCGATGCTGCTTTCGGCGGCAGTCCCATCTGCCGCTAGGCGGCCGTAGTCGACCCAGTTCAAGCCATTCCCTGATAGGCGCGTGAATGACCGCTTCTCTTGGAACCGCACATTCGCCCAACGGAGAGCCGCCCGGCGGAAATCGCCCCCTTTCGGACGCCAATCATTCATTGCGATTTTGTCGCAAGCAGTCGTATGTTCAAACGATGGCTAAGCAGGCCCTTCTAATCGTCGATTTGCAAGCAGGGTTGTTCTCGACACCGCGCTTTGACGCCGTGAACCTAATTAGGCGATTGAACGAGATGGCGGATCGATTTCGCAAGCGAGGTGCGCCCGTCATATTGGTTCAACAATGCGGACCCGAAGGAGATCCCCTTCACCCGTCACAACCGGGACATGCCCTGCACGAAGATTTGGTGGTTGAGCAAAGCGACGTAAGGATCGCAAAGGAATCATGTGACGCTTTCCTAAACACGAAGCTTGCCAACTACTTGCTTTCCAATGGCGTCGATGAAGTGGTCGTCACCGGATTTGCAACCGAATTCTGCGTCGACACGACGATTCGTAGCGCTCTTGCTCATGGCTTCAAGACGGTCGTGCCCAAGGATGGCCATTCGACCGCCGATCGAGCGCACCTTTCAGCTGCAAAAATTATCGAGCATCACAATGAAACATGGCGTTGGCTGCTATCACCGGCCGGACCGGCTCGGATAGTTCGGTGCGCTGATGTGGGCTGAGCAGCTGCTTTAGGCAGTTTGTGACCCAGATGCGGTCATTCGCCATTGGGCACGGGAATGACTACTTGTTGTGTTTAGCGGACTTTAGCGAATGCGTTCGAGAGTGCCAGATACTGCTGTTCTGTTGTGTCCGTTAAGGCATCGTCTCGCCCTGAACCCGTGTCATCATAACCAACGGCATGCGCGAACTGGCTCGCGGTGAAGTCGTATCGCTTGCCGCCAATGAGATTGTAGAAATGCCAAGCGTCAGCAACGCGGGTCTTGGCAATAAAGCCACCGAAGTTATCTTGCGCGACGAGTGCCGTCACGCTGCATTGGCCAAGTGCCGGGTTTACTGGATTGTACGTGCTGGCCGTGGCTGCTGACCAGCACATACCGATTAGGCGACCGAACTCTGCTGGCGTTAAGACCATCCCTCAAATATGGCACTAGCGCACGATGATTGCAACTGGGCGAAAGCTGACGTTAGCCAGTGAACGCTTGGTGTGCGGCGCCGGTTTGTCACAATAATGGTGTTCTATCTGCGTTTTTTCGACCTGACTTGCTGATCCATTAACCGTCCCATATGGCAGTTGCGCATGGACCTTGATACTGATCCCTATCCGCGGTGCATCCTACTGAACGGCACCAGCAGCTCGGGGAAGACTTCGCTGGCAAAGGCCTTGCAAGAGCGTTTGCAGGTTGTCTTCCTAAATTTCAGTATCGACAGCATCCTTTACGCGCTTCCCCCGTCTGACCTCGCGGCCATGATGAAGGGCACGCCGATTGCGCGTGGCGAATTCGGGTACGATCGCCTTGTCGATGGCTTTCACGCTGCGATCGCCGGGCTGCTGGCCTCCGGAAACCGCCTAATCGTCGATAACGCCCTCACGCGTATAGAGTGGAAAACCGGGTTCGACACGGCCGTGACGGGACATCGTACCTTCAGGGTCGGCGTGACGTGCGAGCCGAAGGAAGCGAAGCGGCGCGAGATCGCGAGAGGGGACCGCGCGATCGGCACCGTGGATTACGAACTGCCGCTTGTCCATGAAGGAATGGCCTATGACCTTGTTGTGGACACGACACAGATGGCCACCGACGCCATCGCCGACCAGGTAATCGGGACGATCATGAAGTCTTGCGTCTGCAGCCCTTAGTCGAACAGTTCCATGGCTGCCGGCCTTGTCGCCCGATAATGGGCGAGACTCGAGGCGAGGTCACCGACTTGCAGCTCCAGGCGGTGAAGGTCGGGATCAAGGATGTAGAGCGAAGCACCTTCCGAATTGTCGCTTCGCCATTCGGGAATGCTGGCGTCCCACACCAGCGCCACCAGCGCGTCGAAATCCGCGTCCGCCACGTCGAAGGCATAATGCGTGGAATCTGTGTTGGGGCCGTTGGACGCGTCTGCATCCACCGACAGGCACAACCAGAGATTTCCAGCTTCCAGATATGCGCCTTCCGCCCAACGGGCTCGCAGTTGCAACCCGAGCACGTTGCCTTGAAAAAGCGATCGACCGGCCAAGGTCGGTGACCGCAAGCGTCAGGTGGTTGAGGCCGCGCACGGCAGGATAAATCATAGGTTGGTCCCCGAATTGCCGGTCGGCAGCGATAGACCCGCCAATGCAGCTTCGAAAGCCCGACGAATTAGAGCCGCTCGATTTTAGCCTAAGTAGCAAATCAACATAATCGGTAGGTTTCGGGGCGCGAAAACTGCGCTCTGAACGTCCGCAAATGTGCGGAACCTGTCGTTCACCGGGAAAGTAAAGAGCGGCGCCTAAGTCCCAAAGGCGGTCGTTCAGCTTGACCGCTCATCGCGCGCGAATCGCCGGCGGGTTAAAGGAACGACCATCGTTTCACCGGACGGCGCAGTCGCGCTGAGTCGGTGACGCTGCGCCATCGAAGGCGGGAAGTCCGCCTGCAAACCCATGGCAGACGTGCCGCGCCGGGGTCACAAAAGGTGCAATCGCCCGACAAATGCAGCTCGGGGCCGAGGCGCCAGCCGTGGCACGCCAGCCCGAACCTACCCGAAAATCAGCACAACCCCCGCCTTTTCCCCGGTGATGGCCCCCACATTCGCCACCAATTCCCCCGCGACCAGCGCGCCGCCCGGCCCGCGCGCCACGCCGCTGACCAGCATCACCCGCTGGTGCGGCGCCAGCGGTCGCTGCGCGCCATCGGCGAGCCGCACCTTGCGGACAGCGGTGCCGGTGCCATCATGGACGACATGTTCCTCGCCCCAGGGTCGATGTTCGATCAGCGGGCGAGTCAGGACCGGGTCGCCGGCGAGGCGCGCCGCGATGCTGCGCACCTCCTGGCTGCGGCCACGGCGGGTGACCAGCACCGCATCGGGGGTGGCGATGATGTTGAGATCGGCGATGCCGACGGTGGCCAGGATCACCCCTTCGGCGCGTAACAGGCAGCCCTGGGTGTCGACACTTTCGACCCGTCCGCTCGCGACATTGCCCGCCGCATCGGCGGGCCCCAGCGCCTGCAGCGCGTCCCAGCTGCCGATGTCCGACCAACCCGGATCGACCGCACACACGGCGACGCGTGTGGCGTGCTCGAAGACCGCATTGTCGATCGAAATCGCCGTGGCGGCGGCAAATTCGGCGGCATGGGGGTCGATCCGGGTGGGCGTTTCGGTGGCTTTTGCCATCGATGCTTCGGCCGCTGCGAGCACCTGAGGAGCATGCGCCACCAACGCGGCGCGCATCGCGGCCACCGAAAACAGGAAAATACCGGCGTTCCAGCTGTAGCCGCCGTCGGCGACAAAGCCTTCGGCGCGCGCCAGATCGGGCTTTTCGATGAACTTTGCCACCTCGCGCACCCCATCGGCGATCGGTTCGCCGGCGC
>JBJXEC010000086.1:0-12370 GCA_046155125.1 Sphingomonas sp.
CTGTGCGCCAGGTCAATGATGGTGAGGGCAAGCCAGCGATATTCTACTTTCACCCCTGGGAGATTGACCCCGACCAGCCGCGTATTCCGGGCGCGCCGCTCAAATCGAGGTTGCGGCATTACAGCCGGCTTGGCGCGATGGCCGGCAAACTGCGCACGTTAATCGCACGGCATGACTGGGGCCGCGTCGATGCCGTTGTTGCTGAAGACGCGGCGCGCGCGGCATGACGATCCCGCTCCTTGACGCGCCGGTTGCGGTTAGGGCGGCGCTGCTCGACGACGTCGCTGAGCAGACGCGCCTTGTCGCCTTTGTCGAGGCGCACCCTGAGGCTACGCCGTTCCATCTGCCGCACTGGGCCATGGCGGTTGCGCGCGGCTGCGGACAACGGGCGCATTGCCTGGTCGCTGAAACCGCTGGCGGGCAGATCGCGGGGATTTTACCGCTGACGGAAATCGGATCGCCGCTGTTTGGCCGGGCAATGGTCTCGGCAGGCTTTGGCGTGGGCGGCGGGGTGCTCGCAACCACGGATCATGCCGTCAAGTCGCTCACTGGCGCTGGCTGGGCGCTGGCAAGCGAACGGCGCTGCCCAACGATGGAATTGCGCGGCGGGGCCAATCCGGGCGAGGGCTGGTCGGTCGACGAGGATACCTATCTCGGTTTCGTGCGGCCGCTCGCCGCTGATGATGAGGCCGAACTTCTGGCCATTCCGCGCAAACAACGCGCAGAAGTTCGCAAAGCGCTGGGCGGGGAACTCACCGTCACCACCGGGGCCGATGCCCGCCACCAGGCCGCTCATTATGCCGTTTATGCCGAATCCGTTCGTAACCTTGGCACGCCGGTCTTTCCGAAAAGGCTGTTCCGGGAAGTGCTGGCGGCGTTTGGCGACGCGGCTGATATTCTTGTCGTTTGGCACGAGAATACGCCAGTGGCGGCCGTGTTAAGCCTGTACATGGGCGGCACCGTGTTCCCCTACTGGGGCGGCGGCACCCAGGCGGCGCGCGCCCTGCGCGCCAACGATCAACTGTATTTTGCGCTGATGTGCCATGCCCGTCGTCGGGGCTGCACCCGGTTTGACTTTGGCCGATCCAAAGCGGGGACTGGCCCCGCTGCTTTCAAGAAGAATTGGGGTTTTGAGGGCGCGCCGCTGCGCTATTTCAAGCGCACCGCTGACGGCGCTCCCCCGCGCGAAATCAATCCGCTAAGCCCGCGGTACCGGCTGCAAGTGGCGGCATGGCGCAAGCTGCCCTTGTGGATTGCCAATCGCGCTGGGCCGGTTATCTCGCGGGGCCTGGGCTGATGGGCGATATCCTGTTTCTGGCGCACAGGATTCCGTATCCGCCGGACCGGGGCGACAAGATCCGCAGCTTCAATATCCTGAAATTCCTTGCCGAGCGCGCGACCGTGCACCTGGCGGCGTTTGTCGATGAGGCGTGCGACCGTGGCCGTGAGGACGATCTGGCGCCGTTCACCGCGGATCGTGCGATCATCTGGCGTGGCATTTCCAAACCCGTGGCCGCTCTAAAAGCGCTGGCGAGCGGCCGTCCGGCATCGCTCACCGCGTTTGACAGCGCCGTCATGCATTTGGCGGTCGCCAAAATCTTCGAGCAGCGCTCAATTGATTGCGTCTACATATTTTCCAGCCAGATGGCGCAGTATGTGCCAGCGGATTGCCGGGCGCGGATCATCATGGACTTTTGCGACATGGATTCGGCGAAGTTCGCGACCTATGCGGAATCCGCGCGCGGACCGCTGCGCTGGATGATGCGTCGCGAGGGGCGACTGCTGCTGGCGCATGAGGCACAGGTTGCCGCGCGTGCGGACGCAAGCCTGTTCGTCAGCGCGGCCGAGGCAGCGTTGTTCACCGCAGCCGCCGGCGCCGGCTGCGTGCATGTGGTTGAAAATGGTATCGACACCGCGCTGTTTGACCCCAGGGCAGCTTTTGAGCGGCCAGCGACCGAGCACCCGTTGGTCGTATTCACCGGGCAGATGGATTACCCGCCCAATGTCGATGCGGTGTCCTGGTTTGCAAATGACGTCATGCCGCTCGTGAGATGCCGCCATTCTGATGCGCGTTTCGCCGTTGTGGGTCGCAATCCGAGCGAAACGGTCCGCGCGCTTGCAGCGCTCCCTGGCGTTTTGGTGACGGGTGAAGTCTCGGATGTGCGGGGATGGCTGGCGGCGGCGGATGTTGTCGTTGCCCCCTTGCGGATCGCGCGCGGTATCCAGAACAAGGTGTTGGAGGCAATGGCAATGGCGCGACCCGTGGTCGCGTCGGGGGCTGCGGCTGAAGGGATTGACCATCGCGGCACATTGCTGGTCGCCGACGGCGCAGAAGCCATGGCGGCGGCGGTCGGGTCACTGCTCGACGATTACCAGCGGGCGCAGGCGCTGGGGAATTCGGCACGCGCGCAAGTCATCGAGCGATATGGTTGGGCGGCCCGACTTGCCGTGCTCGATGCGTTGATGGGCCTCACTGCTCCAGTTGACAAATCGCGGTCGGCGGCATGACCGCTGCGCTCCCTGTGGGTGCCGGGCGCCCGCTTGACCAAAATGATGCGGCGGCATGGCGTCGGCACCTCATGCTGCTGGCGGGCATCGCAATGCTGTTGCTTGCGGTGTTTCTCAACGATGCGCGCGGCCTGGCGCTGATCTGGTGGACGAACACCACCTTCGGGCACTGCCTGTTCATTGGCCCGGTGATCGTCTGGCTCGTCTGGCAGCGTCGGCGCGACCTTGGTCAGTTAGCCCCTTCGGCCTGGGCACCCGGGCTCTTCCTGGTGGGGCTTGGGGGGGGCGCCTGGTTGACGGGTAATGTTGCCAGCGTGGCGCTCGCGCGCCACCTTGGTATCGTGCTGATGCTGCAGGGAGCAGTTTTGACGATGCTCGGGCCACAGGTCGCCCGCGCGCTGCTCTTCCCGCTCTGTTACGCGTTCTTCCTGGTCCCGTTTGGTGAGTCGCTTGAGGGGCCGCTCCAGGCGGTAACGGTCAGCATGACGATGGCACTGCTCCATCTGCTAGGCGTGCCAGCGCAGGTTGACGGTGTTCTAATCACCATCCCCAATGGTTATTTCGAAGTGGCCGAGGCCTGTTCAGGCGCGAAGTTCGTAATCGCGATGATGGCCTATGGCACGCTGGTTGCAAATGTCTGTTACGTGAGTTGGGGTCGTCGGGCTGCGTTCATGGTAATGGCCCTCATCGTCCCGGTGGTCGCCAATGGCTTGCGCGCAGCGGGCACGATTTATGCAGCGCACTTGACCTCGGTCGAGCAAGCGACGGGCTTTGACCATATCATGTTCGGCTGGATTTTTTTCGGCCTCGTCATGGCCGCGGTGCTGGCGATTGGCTGGAAGTGGTTTGACCGTGACCCCGATGCGCCCTGGTTCGATGCCGAGTCGCTCCCGGTGCCGCGGTCCCGCATCGACCCGCTGGTGGCGGCCGCCCTTGTGCTTGCGGTGGCCGCTATTTTTCCCAGCTGGGCAGGCGCAATTGCCGGGCGAACGCAGCTGTTGCCGGAGCAGATATCGCTGCCGTCAGTGCCGGGGTGGAGCCGCGTTGCAGCGGACCCCGGCGCGGCATGGTCACCCAATTACCCAGGTGCCGACCATTTTCTGCTGGGTCGATATGCTGACGGGCAAGGCGCCTCGGTCGATCTCGCGATTGCGGTTTATGGCACCCAGCATGAAGGCAAGGAGCTGGTCGGTTTCGGCATTGGGCCGCTGCGCGAGAATGACCGCTGGGTGCGGGTCGCGACCATCGCCAACGTAGCAGGGGGGCGCACGATGCGGATTACGGCGCCCGGGCCTGTAGAACGCCTCGTAGCAGTCTGGTATCGGATTGGCGGTGTGACCACGACCAGCGAGCGGACCGTCAAAATCGAAACACTGAAAACCAAGTTGTTAGGGGGGAGTCAGGCCGCCGTCGCGGTGCTCGTTTCAACCCCCGTTGCGCGGGGCCGTGACCCAAGCAACGTCATCACACGTTTCGTCACCGCCATGGGAGGCGTGGACACTGTTGCTGACCTGAGCGCTGGAAACCTGCGCTAATGTGCGGGATTGCCGGAATATTCTATCCCGATACGCCAAAACCTGTCGATCCGGCCCGCATCCAGGTGATGACGGATGCGCAGGGCCATCGCGGACCGGATGGCTCGGGACTGTGGACCGCGCAGGGTGTGGGTTTTGGACATCGGCGCTTGTCGATCATTGACCTGGGCGGGGGTGCGCAACCAATGCAGAGCGCCGATGGCGCGCTTGCGGTGACCTATAACGGCGAGATCTACAATTTTGCCGAGGTGCGCGCCGCGTTGCAGGCCAAGGGCGCACAGTTCCGAACCAACAGCGATACGGAGGTGTTGCTGCATGGTTGGGCGGCATGGGGCCCCGCGATGCTGGAGCGGTTGAATGGCATGTTCGCCTTTGCGCTTCATGACGCCCGCGCCCATTCCCTATTTTTGGCGCGCGACCGGCTGGGGGTGAAGCCGCTTCATTACGTCATGCTGTCAGACGGCGGGCTGGCGTTTGCGTCGGAACTTAAGGGCCTGCTCGCCCACCCGTTGCTGCGCCGCACGGCCGATGTTTGCGCGGTGGAAGACTTCATGGCGTTTGGCTATGTGCCAGACGATGCGTGCATCGCGAGCGGCGTCAAGAAGCTGCCCGCGGGCCACCATATGCTCGTGCGCCGGGGACATCCTGTTCCGGATCCCCGTAAATATTGGGACATTGATTTCTCCAATCGCACCAATATGTCGGCTCGCGGCGTTGAGGAAGAACTCGTCGCGTTAATGCGCGACTCAGTTCGCCTTCGCATGGTGTCAGACGTGCCGCTCGGCGCATTCCTGTCAGGCGGTGTCGACAGTTCGGCGGTCGTAGCGCTGATGGCGGAACATTCGTCGCGCGCGGTAAAGACATGCACCATCGGCTTCGATGCTGCCGACCATGACGAGCGCAGCTACGCCCAACAAATTGCTGCACTGTTCAAGACCGATCACCGCGAGCGGGTGGTCGCGGCCGACGACTTCGCCCTGATCGACACGCTGGTTGCAGCCTTTGACGAACCATTTGCGGATGCGTCGGCACTCGCAACCTATCAAGTCTGTGCGCTCGCGCGGGAAGAGGTGACCGTCGCGCTTTCGGGGGACGGCGCGGACGAGGCGTTTGCAGGCTATCGACGCTACCGGTTTCAGGCGGCTGAGGAACGCGTGCGGGCGCTTGTGCCCCTGTCAGCGCGGGGCATATTCGGCGCCCTTGGCGCGGCCTATCCCAAAGCCGACTGGGCGCCGCGGGCGTTTCGCGCGAAATCAACGCTGCTCGGCCTCGCCGACGATGGCGCAACCGCCTATGCCCGTTCAGTGGGCGTCACCACGCCTGCAATGCGGCAGCGCCTGTTTTCTGAAGCGGCGATCCGGGCGCTAGGCGGGCACCAGGCGGAGCAACGCTATATCGAGACGATGCGGGCCGCGCCTGCACGTCAGCCGCTGGATGCCGCCCAATATGCCGACTTCAAACACTGGCTGCCCGGCGACATCCTCACCAAAGTCGACCGCACCAGCATGGCAGTGGGGCTGGAAGCGCGCGAGCCACTGCTCGATTATCGCCTGATCGAATTTGCCGCGACGCTGCCAGTGTCGATGCGCCTCCGGGGCGGGCAGGGGAAATGGGTGATGAAACATGCGCTGGAGCGCTATTTGCCGCGCGATATTCTCTACCGCCCGAAAATGGGGTTCGTCACGCCGATCAGCGCGTGGTTTCGCGGCGCCCTGTCAGCCGAGGCGGCAGCGCTGACCAAATCGCGGATACTGACGGACACGGGGTGGTTCAACATGGCCGAAATCGCTCGCCTGGCCGACGATCATCGCAGCGGTCGTGCCGAACATGGCCGCACGCTATGGCAGTTGATGATGCTCGAACGGTCGATGGCGCGCCTGTTCGGGTAGACTGCTTGCTTAAAAATGGTGCCAGCCATGCAAGGCCATGGCGGCATGAAGCGTCAGCGCGACAAGGCACAGGCTTGATAGCGCAAAGATCGCAAAGCGCACGATCACCCGGTTGATTGTTGCCTGCACAATGCTGTGCACAACGCGAAGACCAACATAAGTCCATGCAATAACTGTGTTAAACCCGCTGCCAGCGTCCATCAACGCTAGCACCAGCGCGATAGCGTAGAAAATCGTGGGCTGTTCGTGCAAATGATTGTAGTTATCTGCAGGCCACTGCGATTTTGGCTCGATGCGCTCACGCAAGTCAGCCGCGCTGCCGCCTACCAGATTTTTGGAGTCAATGCCGGCGCGTTGCATCGCTGGAATGCGGGTTGCGTACATCCACACCCACATGACCAGGCTCCACGCGACGAGCGCGACGACAGGCGCAAGAATTGGGCTGTGCATGTAGTGTCTCCCCCTAGATCTTGTGGACGCAACGCTGCCCTAATCGCCGCTTGGGTGCAATGCCCGAACGCGCCGCGCCAGTTTCAGCGCAACCTGGCGATCGACAACCCGTCGGCCTTGGCGCGGTCCTTCACCGATTCCTCGCTACGGGTGAGCGCCTTGGCAATTGCCTTCAGCGCCATCCCCTTTTTCGCCAGCAAATGGAGCTTTTGAATTTCATCCTGCGTCCAGGGCTGGCGGTGGCGCTCGAACTTTTCCGCCATCAGGGAAAGATCGATGCCCAGCGGCGCTTGGTGCGCGTCTTCCAGGCGCCGCGGTGATACGCGTCGGAGGCCAGCAGCGGCATTACCGAGCCGGCTTCGGCAAACACCATCTGCTCGATGCCAGTGTTCACCTTGCCCCAGCTTGCGGCTTCCTGCAGCGTGGAGGAGGAGCACGCCCCGTCGCGCACGTCAGCCACGGTTATCTGCACGGCGTATTTGTGTACTTTGACGTCATGATGACCCAGAATTTCCGCGCAAACGACGGTGTCCTGAACAAAGTTCTTCGGCACGCCGCCGCCGATCATCAACAGGCCAGTGGTGCCCGCCTTGATCTTGATGTCGGTCAGCTCGCGGAAATCGGCGATCGCGTCCAGGACCATATAGGGCTTGCCGTCCTTCGCCCGGTCGACCTGATGCTTGACGAGGCCAAAACCGGCCGAGCTGTCGACGAACGCCGGGCAGAAGATCGGCACGTCGTGCTCATAGGCGAGCTTGACGAGGCTGTTGTCCTTCTTGCCGTGCCCGACAAGAAATTTGCCCATTTCGCGGATGAAGGCACGGCTTGAATAGGGGCGCGGCTCCAGCGAGTCGGCAATTTTCAGGATGGTGTGGTCGCAATCCTGCAGCTGCTCTTCATCAATATAAGTGTCGTAGATGCGATCAATATAGAGCGAGCGCAGCGTGTCGTCGTCGGGCACTTCCAGCGCCTGATAATGTTTGTGGCCAAGCCCTTCGAAGAAATCCATATCGACGATGGTCGCACCCGTTGCGATGATGCAGTCGACCATGTTGGAGCGCACGAGCTCAGCATACAGGTCCATGCAGCCGCCGGCGCTGGTGCTGCCAGCGATGACGAGGCAAATGGTGCAATCAGGGTCATTCAGCATCTGGTTGTAGATGCCGGTCGCGCGCGACAAGTCACGGCTGGTGAAGCTCATCTTGCCCATGGCGTCGATGATCGGCCGCGCATCAAAGCTGGTGATGTCGATATGTTCGACTGGCGTTGAAAGCAGCTCTGCCTTGCGCGTGTCGTTGGTGGCGTCAGTCATGAAAGTCTCCACAGGCAATCACCCTGGTGCGCGCCTTGATTTCTCAAAGCGCGCACCAAAGCACGACTAATGTTAGCAGGATGTTACAGCGTGACGACGTTCGACGGCACTGCCTCAAGCTCGTCATCGAGGTAGAGCGACGTCATGGGTTCGTCATCGACCACCATGGTCTTGCCCGACCCAAAGCCGTTAAAGGCAGTGCGCATGGCGGCACCGTATGCGCCAAGCATGCCGATTTCGATGTAATCCCCAGCTTGGACGTCTGCTGGCAACAGGAACGGCCCTGCCATATGGTCCATGTCGTCGCAGGTCGGGCCGTAAAAGCTGAACTCCATATCGCGCGTGTTCGACTGAGGCTCGCGGAGCAAATTCACCGGGAAACGCCAGCCGATATGCGCCGCATCGAACAGCGCGCCATAGGCGCCATCGTTGATGTACAGTTCCGAGCCCCGCCGCTTTTCAACGCGGACGATGAGTGAGCTGTATTCCGCACACAGCGCCCGGCCGGGTTCTGCCCAAAGCTCCGCCGAATAGGATATCGGCAAGCTCTCGAACGCGCGGTGGATCGTCTCGAAATAGCGGTCGAGCGGGGGAGGCTCCATGCCGGGATAGGAGGACGGAAACCCGCCGCCGACATCGACCACGTCAACCGTGACGGCCGCGTCGACAATTGCCGCGCGCACGCGCTCCATCGCCTGGGCATAGGCCTCGGGCGTCATCGCCTGCGACCCGACATGGAAACAGATGCCAAGCGCATCCGCAGCCTGGCGGGCAGCGAACAGCAATTCCCTGGTCTCGCCGGGCGCGGCACCGAACTTCGACGCGAGGCTAAGCTTCGAATGCTCAGACGACACGCGCAGCCGCACGCAAAGCGTTAAGTCCGCCGCGCGGCCCGTTGCCCGCATGATCTTGTCCAGCTCCTCGATCGAATCGAGGCTGAACACGCGCACGCCATGGTCGTGATACGCCGCCGCAATCGCTTCCTCGGCCTTGACCGGGTGCATGAAGCAAAGCGTGGCACCCGGCAGCGTCGCCGCCACCAGCCGCACCTCGGCAATTGAGGCAACGTCGTAATGCGTGATTCCGCTGGCCCACAGCACCCGCAGCAAATCGGGCGACGGGTTAGCCTTCACGGCATACATCGACTTGCCCGGAAACTTCTCGACGAAGTATCTGGCGGCACGCGATGCAGCGTGAGGGCGGATGAGCGTAACCGGATCAACCGGACGCTCAGCAAGAGCAATTCCAATGGCGGAATTGAACGGGGTGTCTGCTAACCCCAGCGCGCTATGATGCTTGTGCAACTCAAGGGACCTCCAATGCCAATAGGCGGACGAAAAAGCTGCCTTGCGGTTGGAAGTCCCATGGGGCAGCGGACGAGCGAAATAGGATCGTACTGCCGGATTGTAAATAGGTAATTGAAGGCCGAAGGTGATTTATGACGATTTTGCGACAACCGACACGGGCGGGCGTGCGCGATGCGGCCGCCAAGCTGGCTTTGGTGGTGCGGCCGAGCCCGGTGTTCGTCCACGAGATCAATGGCGTGGCGATTGCATTCAAAGCCGAATCACTGCAGCCGATGGGCGCGTTCAAGCTGCGGGGCGCGTGGCACCGGCTGACGGCACTCGAATCGGAAGCGCGCGCAAAAGGCGTGGTCGCGTTCTCGTCGGGTAATCACGCGCAAGGGGTGGCCTGGGCCGCCAAGCGGCTGGGGATGCCGGCCGTGATCGTGATGCCAAGCGACGCGCCCGCCGTGAAACGGGACGCGACGCTCGCGCTGGGTGCCGAAATCGTAAGCTATGACCGGGCGACGGAAAGCCGGGAGAAGATTGCGGCACACCTCGCCCATGCGCGCGGCGCGGTATTGGTGCCAAGTTTTGACGATCCATGGGTAATCGAAGGGCAGGGATCAGCTGGTATTGAGGCTGAGGCGCAAATGAAGGCGCTCGATCTTGGGGTGCCGCGCCATGTCGTGGTGCCCTGCGGCGGTGGCGGCCTGGCGGCGGGGATTGCGCTGGCGCTGCCTGAAGCGACCATCACGATCTGCGAGCCCCAGGGGTGGGATGATATGTGCCGCTCGCTCGAGGCGGGGTGGATCGAACCGGTCAGGCCAAACCCGCCAAGCACCGCGTGCGATTCGCTGCAAACGCTGGAAGTATCGCCGCTCACCTTCGATGTGCTGTCGCGGCGCGGGGCGACAGGAGTCGCCGTGAGCGAGGCGGAGACGGCAACAGCGCAGGCCTGGGCAGCGCGCTATTTGCGACTTGTGGTGGAGCCGGGCGGTGCCGTGGCGCTGGCAGCGTTGCTCGCGGGTAAAGTGGCGCCTGAACCCGGGATGCTCGTTATGCTTTCGGGCGGCAATGTCGACCCGGCTAGCTACGCTGCTTCCCTGGCTAGAGCATCCGCATGACGTCGGCGCTCGATGCGGTGGCGCAAGCAGCACCTGCCATCGCGATGATCGCCGTGTTTGCCTGCGTCGCGGGCGGCCTGTGGCAGCTTTCAAAAGGCGGTGACAAGCGGAGAGGAACGTTGTTGCTTATCATGGCCGCAGTGTTGTTTGGCAATGTGCTCGTGTGGACGTTGTAGCGCCGCGCCGCCTCATTTGATCGGCGAGTTGGCGTCGAGCCTCATGTCCAGGTAATTGTCGACGCTTAGCATCAGCTCGGTCATTTCGTGCTCGAAGAAATGGTTCGCGCGGGGCAGCACGTCGTGGTGGATGGTGATGTGCTTTTGCGTGCGCAGCTTGTCGACCAGCTTTTGCACCGCAAGGGGAGTTACCACCTCATCGCCTTCACCCTGAATGATGATCCCGGACGACGGGCAGGGTGCCAGAAACGTAAAGTCATACATGTTGGCAGGCGGCGCGACTGAGATGAACCCGCGAATTTCCGGGCGGCGCATCAGCAGCTGCATGCCAATCCATGCGCCAAAGCTTACGCCGGCAATCCAGGTTGTCTGCGCTTCGGGGTGAATGCTCTGCACCCAATCGAGAGCGGACGCCGCATCCGACAACTCGCCCACGCCATTGTCAAAGACACCCTGGCTCTTGCCCACGCCACGAAAATTGAAGCGCAACGTTGCAAAGCCGCGCCGCTGGAAGGTCTTGTAAAGTTCCTGCACGATCCGGTTGTTCATGGTGCCCCCGGCGTTGGGGTGCGGGTGGAGGATCATGGCGACCGGCGCGCGCGGGCGCGGTGGCGGGGCGAAACGGCCTTCGAGACGGCCATCGGGGCCGGGAAAAATAACTTCTGGCATGACACCTGCTGATCGAATTGACGGTAAAGACGCGCCCGGTAGCGCGAAAAAGCGTGGACGCTATATAGGCGACAGTGCGCAACGTGCAATCTTCCAGGGCCATTCATTGAGCAAGCGGATCTATCTTGACCATGCAGCGACCACGCCGATGCGCCCCGAAGCGGTGGCGGCGGTGGCGGACGGGATGGCGCGCTGGGCAAACCCATCCAGCCCGCACGCTGAGGGGCGCGCGGCGAGAGCAGCGCTGGAGGATGCGAGGACGCGGATCAAGACGGCGCTTGGCTGGACGGGGGAGCTGATCTTCACCAGCGGCGCGAGCGAGGCGTTATGGATCGCGCTGAACCGGGCGAAGGTGGACCGGCGGATCGTGAGCGCGGTGGAGCATGACGCGGTGTTTCGTGCCGCGCCGGGAGCAGATGTGCTGCCAGTGCTAGGTCGCGATGCAGATGCTGCGGGCGAGCCCGATGGCGACTATCTGGCCGCTTTTCTCGCTAAGCCCGGCAAGGCTTTGGTCGCCATACAGGCAATCAATGCCGAGACCGGCACTGGCCTGATCCCTTATGGCAGGCCGCCAGCGATTGATCTGGTTCGCTCTAATGGCGGTATCTTCCTCAGTGATTGCTCGCAATTAGCCGGCAAGGGAACTTTGCCCAACGCCGATATGATTGTGGTGTCCGCGCACAAGCTTGGCGGTCCGCCGGGTGTCGGGGCGCTGCTGGTCCGCGATCTGGCGATGCTTGAGCCAGTCGGCGGGCATGAGTTTGGCTATCGTCAGGGCACGGAGAATTTGCCCGGCATTCTCGGGTTTGCTGCGGCGCTTGAGGCGGGATCAGTTGAAGATTGGCCGACCAGCGTCGAGCAGCGCTTTGATTTCAAGAATGCGATTTGGCGGGCGGGCGAGATCGTCTGTCCGGGTGTGCAGTGCTCGCACATCTATGCCATTGCCATGCCTTACCTCTCCGCTGCGGCGCAGTTGATCCGCTTCGATGCGATGGGATTTGCGGTGTCGGCGGGAAGTGCCTGTTCGTCGGGTACGCTGAAGCGCAGCCGGGCGTTGGCGGCGTTTGGGGTGGATGAGGATACCGCCAGCCGTACAATCCGCGTCAGCTTCGGGTGGAATACGACGCCGGAGGAGATCGACGCCTTTCGCGAGGCGTGGCTTGAAGTCGCGCATGACGCGGCGAAGCGGGCATGATTTATCTCGACTACCAGGCGACGACCCCGCTTGCGCCCGAAGCTTTTGAGGCGATGGTGCCCTGGTTGCGCGATTATCCTGCCAATCCGCATTCGTCGCACGCCCCTGGCCGGGCAGCAAAGGCGGCGGTTGAGGTGGCGCGCGATCAGGTGGCGGCGCTGCTGCCACCGGGTGGCCGCGTCGTTTTTACCAGCGGCGCAACCGAAGCGCTGAACTGGGCGATCAA
>JBJXEC010000087.1:0-17363 GCA_046155125.1 Sphingomonas sp.
ACCTAGATGGAGATTAACGAAAGGCTGGTTTCGGACAGCGGCGTAGTGGTGCTGAGTGTCCAAGAATGGGTCTTTATCGCTTGGGTAGTTCGCCGTTAGCAATTCGGCGGGCAATCGCTTCGATTACTGGCCACAGATCCGCCACGCTGTCGATCACATAATCCGCACCGGCATCGTTGAGCGCGGCGGCTGAGGTTGCGACCCGCTCGTCCCGATCAGCGGGTGCCAGCGCACACAGCGCCGCGTGATCCAGACCAACGCCATTGCCCGACGCGGCCACCCCCACGGTCCAGGCCCCCGCTGCCTTGCCCTCACCAATGCCGACGGTCGCGTCGTCGACCTTCACGGTTGCCCAGGCCGGCCAGACGCCCAGCTCAACCAATGCTTTCCACAGCATGAGCGGCGACGGGCGGCCTTCGATCGTTTCGCCCGAACAGATGACGATGTCGGGCGCATAGCCTTGCTTGGCTGCGAGCGGCAGGATTTCGGCCATCATCGGGCGCGTGTAACCGGTGCACGACCCGATCTTGATTCCCGCGCCGCGCAACTGCGTCACCAGATCGGCCGCACCGGGGATCAGCGTCGCGCAGTCGCTGGCGGCGACCCGCATCATCGGTTCGACCGCGTCGTGCAGTTCGGTGACATTGGCTTCGCTCGGTGCCGCGCCGTGCAGTTCGTGCCACGCAGCGGCAACGCGTGGCATCGTCAGGATCGCGCGGATATGGTCGCGCTTGGCACGGCCCATGTCGGCGCGCGCTTCGGCTTCGGTGATCGCGATCCCGGCGTCGGCAAACACCAATTGCAGCGCGACCACGGGCGCGCGGCTGCCGTGGTCAATCATCGTGCCGGCCCAGTCGAGCACGACCGCTTTAACGGGAAAAGTCATGCGGCGGATCCTTCATTGGCGATGTAGGCGATGGTTTCTTCGGCGAGCGCAAAGGCAGTCGACGCGCCGGTGCCGCTGGTCACCACGACGAGATGAACGCCGGGCAGCGGCTGGCTGACATGGCTATGCCCAGGCGCCGACGCATAGGTGCCGGTCCAGCGTTCGATCACCGGCGGGACAAGGCCGAAAACTGCGCGAAACTCTTCGAGGATCAGATCATCGACCTGCGCATCGGCGAAGGGATCGGGCGTCGCGGCATAATGGTGGCTGTCACCGACGACGAGGCTGCCGTCGGCGCTTTGTGTCACGATTAGATGGATACCGTGCGCAAGATGATCGCTTTGCTCAGCCTCCAGCCGCCTGCGCAGCGGCGCGGACTCGGGGAGCGCGGCATAGCCGAGATAACGCACCAGGCTGAGGTCGGACATGATCGCCGCTGGCATGCGGTAGCCTGGCGACGCGAGGCGGAGCATCTGCAGCTTGCAGCGCGTGACACCGGCAAGCGACTGGGGGAAAACTGTTGCCAGGTCATCTCCCGGGCAGACGATGATCGCTGCTGCGTCGATTTGCCCGGCGCTGGTTTCGAGCCGGCCGGTTTCAACGCGATGGACAGCCACGCCGCGTCGAAAGGTCACGCCATGATGATCCGCGAGCCAATCCGCCAGCCTGGGAATTGCCGTGCGCGACTCGACACGGATGTCGGCGCTGCTCGTGAGCACCCCTTCGAGCTTTGCGGGACTTAGTTCGCCGAGCACGGCCCTCGCCGCGGCGCTGTCATGCCATCGGCAGCCCTCGGCCATGTCCGTCGCCAAGAAGGCCTCGCAGACGGCGCGCGCTTCGGGGCGCTGCGCTACCATGACCAGCCCGTGCTGTTCGATTGCGATTCCAGCGGGGCCGGCGATTTCCAGCCACACATCGCGCGACCGAAGCGCGCGGCGCCACACGACGCCCTGCTCCTGTCCGGTAACGGTGACAAACCCGAAATTGCGGATTGAGGCGCCATTGGCCTGCGCGTCGCGGTCGACCACCACGACCCGCCGCCCGTGACGCGCCGCCGCCAGCGCATGGGCCAGCCCCACGATACCGGCACCAACGATGGCGACGTCAAAGGGTCCATGATCCACTTGCGCCTCCCGCGTCCTGTCGAGTTTGACCTTAGGCGCAGCCCGCCGTGACGGCCAACTGCTAGCGGGTGTAGCGCATGACCAGAATCCGCCGCTTGGCGGTCGTCAGCCCGAGTTCATCGCGCAGATAGCCGTCAACCCCACCCTTATGCCGATCCATCACGGCAAACACGGCTTCAATATAGCTCGGATCGGCGGCCAGATAGGCCTTGATAACATCGGGAGGTATTTTCGACCAGTCAGTCGCCGAGGCGTCCTTGCTGCGCACGACCTTGGTCGGATCAAAATATCGGCTAGACAGCGCATAATCCTCGATCACCGTCGCGCGCGGCACACCAAGCGCTGTCAGTATCAGGGCAGCCGCGATTCCCGTGCGATCCTTGCCGGCGGTGCAATTGAACGCAAGCGGCACCCGGCCAGCCAGCAATTCGCCGAACATCCGGCGATACTGTCCGTTGAAGGTCACGAGCATCTGCGGATAGAATTTTGCAAAAGCGGCGCGGGCTTGCGCCGCGGTTGGCACGGCCGTCGTCCCGCTCAGGCCCAGCCCGCTCGAATCGAGCACATAATCGTCAAAAAAGATCCGTGGCGCCTTGCCCGCCGGCCACTTCGCCGGCTCAAGTGCCCGCTCGCGGGTGTCACGAAAGTCGCAGACGGTGCGAATGCCCAGCTTGGCCAGATGGGCGTAATCGGCAGGCGTCAGAAAATGCATCGAGCCGGAGCGGTACAGCAGGCCCCAGCGCACCGCGCGGCCACCCGCCGTTGCATAGCCGCCCAGGTCGCGAAAATTCTGGCCGCCCTCAAGCGGTATCAAGCGAGGATGTTCGGCGGAGGTAGCAGTAACGGCTTTGGGCTGGTCTGCTCCCGCCGTGGCAAGCGGTGTGGCAAGGAAAATCGCGGCGAGCAGGCAGAAATGGCGCTTGTTATTCATTCCCTATCTCCCATGAATATCATCGGCGCAAAATCCGGTGCGGTTGCACGTCCTTCTCCCATGGTCGGCGGCGGCAGGGTCAAAGGATAAGCACGTCTGCACCCGCTCCCGGCCCTGCCGCCCGACCATCATCAAAGCTTGATGTTGGCTTCCAGACCAAAGGTGCGGAAGTCATTGAAAAAGCCCGAGGCGCCCGCACCCGGCGTTGCCGAGCGGTAGAACACATGTTCCTCGTTGAACAGGTTGCGAACCCAAACGGCGACACCCAACCGGGCATTG
Source organism: Sphingomonas sp. (assembly GCA_046155125.1). Taxonomy (GTDB): domain Bacteria; phylum Pseudomonadota; class Alphaproteobacteria; order Sphingomonadales; family Sphingomonadaceae; genus Sphingomonas. The sequence continues at coordinate 3,221 of JBJXEC010000087.1, forward strand.
CTCTCGCCCAGCGCAATGTCGGCAACGGTGAGGCGACCGTTCACGACAAAGCCCGGATCGCCCTTTGGCTGGGCAAAACGAATGGCGCCGGTTCGCGCGTCAATGACCGGGTCATTATAGTTCACAAAATAGCCCGAGTCATAATTGCCGTCGATGTGCGCGCGCACCTTGAAGCCGTTGAACGGCACCTCGTAATCAACCGAGCCGCTGGCAGCGTGGTCAGGTGTATAAACCTGATAAACCCGGATCGGCACCTGCAGAACCTGGCTATTATTCCCGGCGAGCGGAAAGGGATTGATCGTGTCGGGGATGCTGACACTGTTATAGGCATAGCTTGCCGTTAGCGTCAGACCTTGCAGCGGGTTGACGGCAAGTTCGGCTTCGACCCCGCGCACACGGCCTGTGCCGGGGGCGTTGACCGTGTCTGTGGTGGTGCGCGTGGTAGCAACCCGCACGCCGTTTACGATGTCCTCGTAAAGCCCGCTATAGTCGAGCTGAATGCCTTTATAGGCCCCGGTATAAGCCGCCAGGTTAAGCCGCACCCGGTGGTTGAGCAATTCGGTCTTGGCGCCGATTTCAAAAATCGACACGCTTTCCGGGTTGAACGACGAATAGTTTAGCGACCGCGAATTGGCGCCGCCGGACCGATAGCCCGTGTTCCACTTGCCATAGATGTGCACGTCGTCCGACACGTCAAGCGCCAGATTGACCAGCGGATCGAACCGCGATGTCGTGATGTTCCGATTGATTGGCCCAACGACGTTCACGCCATTGACCGGCAGGACCGGAAGCGCACTGTTGATGGTGAACAGCACCCCGTTCTTCTTGTCGTTGGTGTAGCGGCCGCCCAGCGTCAGGTGGAAAATGTCGTTCGCAATTGGCGGCGTGTAGATGCCCTGGCCGTAAACACCAATGCTGGTCGTGGTGACGTGGCTGGCGCGCGCGACGACCTGCGTTGCAAAGTTAATCTGCCGCAATACAAACGTGGAGCCGTCCGCAGCGGTGCTCTGCAGTGTATTGAACGCCTGCGCGCTGTCCTCCACATTTTCCAGAAAATACAGCGCGCCGCCGACGAACTTTACGCGGCCGATTTCACCAATCGCCTGGATTTCTTGGCTGAACTGGTTCTGGCGCGTTGGTGCAAGGCTGTAGCGCGCGAATTGGTATGGGCCGCCGCCTGTTGCCAGCAGGAAGCTGGCCGTAGGATTGGCGGTTGTCGGCGGTGTCTGCAGCGTGCCCGTTGCCGAGCCGTTGTCAAACTGGGTTTGCGTCAGCGCGCGATAGGCGGTGATCGTCTTTACCGTAAGCGCGGACAGCGCATCCCATTCAAGGACAAGGCTGTAGCCCTGGTTTCTGCCGACGCTTGCCTCTTGCGGCACGCCGATTGGCGCGGATGATGCGCGGCGCGGCTGGACGAGGTTGGGCACGTTCCCCAGGCGATTGGCAGGAATAGCGGCCGCCGTTGCCGAGGCGGGAAGGCCGGCTCCCGGCGACAGCAACTGCAGGTACAAGGTGCTGGTTGCATCATAGGAATTATCAACCGCAAAATCCGCACGGAAGTTGGTGGCTGGCTTCCACAATAATTCAAACCGCAAGCCGCGCTTGTCATAGCTGTTGAAATCGAGCTGGCCGGACAAGGGATTGTCCACCTGACCGCCGCGGAAGGTGATGACGCCGTCAAATTTTGCGCTGATATTCGCAAACTCGGGCAGGTCAATATGGGTCGACGCCTGATAGCTGCCATAATTGCCAAAACCAAATGTCGTGTTTGCCTTGAACTTCCCGCTCGGCCGCTTGGTGACAATGTTGAGCGCGCCGCCCTCGGTATTACGGCCGAACAATGTGCCCTGCGGCCCTTTCAGTACTTCGATGTTCTCGACGTCGTACAGCGCCGTGCCAAGGCCTTGCGGGCGGCCAAGATAGACACCGTCGACATAAACGCCGACGCCCTGGTCGCGCCCGGGCTGGTTGCTGTCAGCAAGCACGCCGATGCCGCGCACGTTGATGATGAGCGCGCCAGGACGCGAAAAGAACGGCGCGATACGCAGCGACGGGATGGCGCCGTCACCCAGATCCCCCAGCGACTGCACGTGGCGGTCGGCAAGCGCTGCTTCGCTCAGCACCGAAATGGCAATCGGCGTCGTCTGGTTGTTTTCCGACCGCTTTTGCGCGGTGACGATAATGTCGGCCAGGCCGACCTGCGGCTCATCGGCGGTCGGCGCCTGATCGGCGGTTGGCGCCGCGGCTGCGGCCTGTGCATGCGCGGCCAACGGCATCAGAGCGATTCCGGCAACACTCGCCAGCGCCAGCGTTCGGGAATATTTGAAATTTTTTGTAATCATGACGATCCCCCTTTATCAATCGAAGGGCATCTAGGGTCCGATTAAGACGAGTCTGTTACGAAGCTTTAGGCTAAAATGTCGACCAAAAACATCAAATCGGTAAATCATTGATTATATGTTATCTTATTAACGCAATCATTTCGTAATTTCGTTGAAAAGATTATTACTAAATTGTAACTTTCACTGTAAAATCATGAACATATATTTATGTTGATTGGTTCAATATGCCCTTCCATTGATTAGCCGGAATGCTGCCCATATTGGGCCTTACGCTGTCACAAGCCGCTCAAGCAGCGGGCGAAAATGCGCAAAGCTTGCCGGCGTCAGCCCAGCGACCTTGCCGCGATCGTCCCAGCGGCGGACCTGAACGGCGGCTTCGTAAAAGCGCTCGCGGCGAAAAGCGGCGATCATGCCATCGTCCATCGGCCCGCCTTGCAGCGCCAGGCTATGCTTTGATGCCGTCGACAAGTTCGCATAATAGTCAGGCTCGACCGCGCAAAGGTAGCGCTTGGCCGCGACGTGTAACCGCACCGCTTCGACCACCATCGCCGGAAACGCCGTTGCCAGCACCTGAGCGCCCGCGCTGTCGTGGTAGCGGTCGACGGTGTCGATTGGCGTATAGCTGCCGAACTCGCTGGTGAAATGGCCAATGTCGTGGAGCAGTGCAGCGGCAATTAGTTCGTCGGGCGCCTGTTCGGCTTCCGCGAGCGCGGCGGTCTGCAGCATATGTTCAGACATCGTCACCGCTTCGCCGAGATAGTCTTCTGCACCGCGCCGTTCGAAAATGTCAGCAATCAGTGCGATGATGGCGGCCCGGTCGGTCATCGATCATTCTCCCCACAGCGCGCGCTAGGTTGCCCCAGGCGCCACGATTGCTGACGCAGCGGCGCCCGTTGCCTGCGCTGTCCGTCGATTGAAATAAAAGCCGGCAAAAATCGTCAGCACCGTGCCGACGATGCTCGTTGCATAGGCCGCGGCGATGAAAAATTGCAGCCAGTCGAGCGAGGCTTGTCCGAAATTGCGCCATAGCAGCAAAACCACACTGCCGAGATATCCGAACGAGTCGGCGACATACATCAGAAAGCCGGCATTGGCGACGCGGCCGCTCGCGGCGATCAGCCGGTCGAACAGCACCGCGTTGACCGGATTATAGGCCAGATACAGCCCCGACCCTGCAAGAATCATCCATGGCAGCGGTGTTATCAGATGCGCCTGAAATGCCAGCGTCGACAGCCCGAGCAACGCGAAGCCGCCCGCCATCATTGCGTGGATCACCAAGAGGGCGTGGCGATTGTCGCGGATCAGGATGACCAGCGCGAGCCCGGCCAGCGCGATGAACGCGACGGGCAATTCGCTGATCGAAAAGATCGCCGCTTGCCCGCCGTAACCCAGCGCGGCCCAGATCTCGGGCGCAAAATTATCGCGGAAATCGCGAAAGGCATTGAGCAATACATAAGCCACGACGATCGCTGCAATCCCCGGCGCAAAGGCCCGCAGGAAGCTCGCGCGCTCCGCTGCCGTCATCGGCGCACGGCGCACCCGCGCGGCCTCGTCTTCGGCATTCGGCGGCGGCAATTGTCGGAGCACCCACACCGACGCCAGCAGCAGCGGCAGGAACAGTGCGCCGGTCGCGGCCGGCATCCAGAAGCGGTCGACATGGACGCTTTGCATCAGCCAGGTGCCGACCGATTTGACCACGCCCGACGAGACGATGAAGCTCGCGCACATCATCGACGCGAGCACTTCGGACACGCGCCGTCCTTCCATGAAGCCGAACACCAGTCCCCAGATCATCCCGAGCGGCACGCCGTTCAGGAACAAGGTCACGACGTTCCACGGCGCCGGGATCAGCGCAAAGCCGATCAGCGCGACCCAGGCGAGGCCGATCAGCGCGAGGATCGCGACCGCGCGGTGGCGCGGGTCGATCTCCGAAATCACCTTGACCCCGATGAACTTCGACAGCGCATAGCCCGCCACCTGGGCGAGGATCAGCGCGATTTTATAGTCGAGCACGAACGGCCAGCCTGCGACATGGTCGAAGGTCGCGGCGGTGAAGGGCTTGCGGAACGAATACATCGCCGAATAGGCGCAAAATCCGGCGGTCCCCGCCACCGCGGTAAAAATGGCGGGATGCGCGCGCGCCAAAGCGCGGCGAAAGCGACTATCCATTGGCGGCCCCCCGACGATCGCATTACCTTAACGCCGACGCGTTACAGTCGTGCGTCGGCGACATGCAGCCCGTCAAGCGCAGCGACGCTACCAAAAGTAGCGCGGCTTGCCGTTCACCAGCTCAAACATCGTTTTGCCGCCGATGATCGTTGTCAGCACGGTGATCGCTGAGATCTTCTCGGGCGCAACGCGGCTCGGATCGTCGCTGAGGATGACGAAATCGGCGCGTTTGCCGACCGAAATCGACCCGCGCTCCTTCTCCTCGAACTGGAGATAGGCGCTGCCCATAGTGTAGGCGTAAAGCGCCTCATCGACGGTCAGCCGCTGGGCAGGACCATAGACCTTGCCGTTGCTCGCCGCGCGCCGAGTGACGAGGCTCTGGATGCGTTCCATCACCCGGGGCGGGCTGACGGGGTGATCCGATGTCCCGCCGATGCAGATACCAGCGTCGATTGCGCGGCGGTTCGGTTCGATCCAGTCGAAGCGGGCGGCGCCGAACGCTGTGAGCTTGGCGCCGTGGTTCAGGATATAACTGTGCGGCGCAAAACAGACATTGAGCGCCTTGGTGCGCGCGATGATCGCGGCATTCGTGATGCTGGCGTGTTCGATCCGGTGCCGTGTATCGCCGCGCGGCATCTCCGTGCCGATGGTGGCGTAGGCGTCGAGCACTTGATCGATTTCACGGTCACCATTGGCATGCGCCGCCACTTGCAAACCTGCGGCCTGCGCCTTTCGAACCAGCGCGAGCAGCGCGGGCGGCTTCAACTTGGGTTCCAGGCCGAAATACTGCGGATCATCAGCATAGGGTTGATGGAGCCACGCCGTATGCCCGCTGAGCGAGTTGCCGGCGTAAATCTTGACGGTGCGCATCGTCAATCCAGGCACGGTCCATTCGGGTTTGGCATGCTCGGCAATTAGCCAATCGAGATGATCGGCCAGCAGCATCGCATAGACGGTGACGGGCAGCCCCTCGCGCATCAGCGCGCGATAGCGTTCGGCCTTGGCAGGCGTGATGCCCGCGTCGGCAATGCCGGTCAGGCCATAAGACAGGAACGTCCGAAACTCCTGGCGATACCCTTCGGCCACAATCGCTTCGGGAATGGCCCCGGGCGACGGCGGCTGACCCGTCAGCCGGGCAAAGGGCGCCATCGCGGTTTCGAGCACGGCTCCTGAAAAGCCGCCGCTCACATCTTTTTCGACCTTACCGCCAACGGGGTCGGGGGTCAGCCGCGTCACGCCCGCCTTGACAAAGGCCGCGCTGTTGGCGACGAGGCGGTGGCCACTCGAATGGAAGATGATCACCGGGTGCGCAGGCGCCGCCGCATCGAGCTCGGCCAGCGTCGGATGCCCCCCCAAAATGTCGTCGCCATAACCCGTGCCGACAAGCAGCGCGCCGACCGGCAAGCGTTGCGCCTTGGCGTTGATCTTGGCGAAAAAATCGGCCTTGTTCCGGATCCCGCCCTCGGCCGACATGTCGAGCACGCCATAAGGCGACATTTCGTCGATCGCCGGTCGCGGATGCATGTGCGTGTCGATAAAACCCGGCACGAGGGTGTGGCCGTGCGCATCGATCCTGCGCGTCGCGGGGCCTTGCAACTTGGCGGTCTCTGCCGGCGTGCCGACGGCGACAATCTGGCCACCCCGCACCGCGACGGCTTCAGCCTGCGGCCTGACGCGGTCCATCGTCTCGATATGGGCATTGGTGATGATCAGATCGGCCGTTGCTGGCGCCATTGGCGCAGCCGATCCGTCGACGACCGCGATTGATAGCGCCGCCAAACCTGTCGTCACGCGTGCAACTCTCATCCGCCATCTCATGTCCATGCCCCCCCAAAAACCAAATTGGTGATTAGCCGGCGCGGCCGACGATTTCATGACAGTCGAGGTGGGCGCCGAAATTGGGCCGCGATGATCGCGTCGCACCCAAATTCAGACATTGCATGGCTGGAACGGCCCCAATCGACCGCCTAACGGCCAGTTTTAACCATACTTGCCAACGACCGATCCATGACTCCCCTCCTCCCAAACCGCCGGGCCCCTCCGCTGCGCTGCGGTGAATCACGGCAAGACGATCGATCGCCTCCTTTGGAAGCTCGGATAGGCGCTATCGAACAGCGGCTATTGAGGCATTTTGGACTTGTGACGGTTCTGTACCGGGAACTTGAACGCCTAACGCTCGCGCAAGAAGACCGACGAGACGGTCAAGCATTCCGCAGAGTTCATGCAGGAGGCAGTGCGGATGCGCTGGCGCAACCGAACAAGTCCCGCGCCTCTCACTGGGCCATCCGAACAGCCGTCGCCGCGCTCACCCCAAATCGGCGCGCAGCGACATCGCACGACTGACCCCGCTCAATCTCGCCAACCGCCCGCACTCTTAAATCCCAAGAACTGCTCTTGCCCATGAGACTCCACAAAGAGAGGGGAATCACAAATTACGGTAAAAAAGAATCACTCCGATTCACATTTTCAGTTCAACGCTTTAGGCGCAGTGAACGGCTTGGAAACCGCGCACAGGTCATCATCGAGGCTGAATCCTGTTGGTCTGGCGCGTGCCGCGAGAACAGCGGGGCGTGCCCATTCCCAAGCGCAGCAAAGCCAACTGCCCAACAACCAAGCTTCAGTTATCAGCGGCAGCTATAACTAAATTGGCCCTGTGGAGGTGCTTGTTCTAAACGAAAAGACCCGCCCGAAGTGTTCGGACGGGTCCTTCTTACGATTAGCCAATCAACCGATCAGAACTTCGCGGTCGCCTGCATTGAGAAGCGGCGGCCAATATTGTCAGCAAAACTGGCCGGCAAGATCGCGCCGAAATAGCGCTGGCCCTGCCAATTGCTCGCATTGGTAACCGAAAAGTTCAGCCTGAACTTCTGGTTAATATTCACAAAAATGCTTGGGTTAACAAGAATATATGCCTTGAGTTTGTCAACCTCGCGAATATCTGGCCCACGCGTCACGCGGCTGAACAGCTGCTCGCCAATATAGTTGAACGATCCAGTGACACCCCATCCCTTGCCGAGGTATCGCAAATTGAACTGACCCTGCCACGTTGGGTCACCAAGCGTTCCATCAACACGTACCGGGGCGACACCCGTGAGATCAACGATACGCTCCCCGGCATAGTTCAGGCTACCGTCCAAACCAATCCGACCGGGAATGCCAAGGCCGGATAGCGGCCGGAGGTAACTTATGCCCGCTTGGATGCCATTGTATGAAATCCGCTGACCGTTCACGAAACCGAACAGCACTCCAGGATCAGCCGGTGTGGAATTGATTTGGCCGGCAGCACTGCCGCCATTCGCAGCCGTCGCGACCGAAGCGGGCGTCCCAGCAGGGAAACGCCGGAGTTGGGAACAAAAGGCGTTGCCGTTCGCCGGATCAGCAGTGTTGAAATTGGAGTTATCAAAACATGCGCCGGTAATCGCCGCAACAGCAAGGTTGGCAATCGGCTGTGCGATCTTGATGTTGATATAATCAACCGTAATCGCAAGTCCTGGAATCCAGCGTGGTTCAATGACCACGCCAACGGTAAAGTTACGGGAAACTTCGTTGGCGAGATTTGGGTTGCCACCACCCCTGCTCGGTACGGTCGCTGCGGCTGCGTCAAGCGGCGTAGCGTTTGGAAAGGCACCGAGAAACGCTGCGCAGTTTCTGGCGCGGATCAACGGTACCGCACCGCCATTGATATTGGTCGGCGAGCAAAGATCAGGTACTGCGCTGAAAGCGTTCTGTTGCGGTGAGAACAACTCGGTGATAGCTGGAGAGCGAAATGCCTTCGTATAGTTACCACGGAACCGTACATCACGGATCGGCGTGTAGCTAGCGCCGGCTGACCAAGTGAAGAAACCACCATTGACGCTGTTGTCCACATAGCGACCTCTTGCAATTAATTGAAACTCCTCAACGAGCGGGATGTTATTATCCTTCGAGATAAGCGGTACCACCACTTCCCCAAAGACTTCGTTGAGCGTGTAACTACCACGTACTGGCTGAGTGGCGGCGCCGCGACCAAGGCCTCGCTGCAGGAAAGAGCTCGGCGTGAATGCGCCCTGCTCTCGCCGATATTCATAGCCCACGCTGAATCCGACATCATTACCGAACAACTTAAACGGTGAACCATTGAAGTTTGCGACGACATTTGTTTGCTGAAGCACGCTGCGCGCCTCCGTGTTCGCAAGAACATAGGCGCGCGCCGCCGGTGATGACACACCCAACCCAAGCAAATTCAAAGGAACGCACGCGGGATCCGCAATTGGCGTTCCGCCACCCACCGCTTGGCGAGTTGGCGTAGCGGTACAGACGATTTGGCCAGCTGCGTTGGTCGTCACGTTTACCGCGTTGATGAAGTTTTGTGCGTTGAGATCCTGGACCGAGTCAACAATCGTGGTTCGACCATAATTGCCGTAGACTTCATAGTTGAAGTCGCGTCCGCCAAAAAGTTTCAAATCACCTTTCAGTCCGACAACAACGCGATAAAGATTAATGTTTGAGAACCCGGTCGGGTCCGCAAGGTCCGTCGATGCGCGGGAAACTTGAATGCGACTGACCCCCTGCGCTTGCAACAAGGACCGCGCCTGCGCGGTCAGGAACGGACTCGTAACGTCAAAAGTCAACGCCCCGCTTGCGCCACCAAACAAACTTGAGTTGAATGTCGGCTGCTGAACAAGCTCATCACCAAAAGCGCTATAATACGTTCCCTCGAGGAACAGTTTTACAGCGGGCGAGATTTCATAATTGAAATAACCGTTAAAGATGTCTCTGGTCAGGCTGGATGTGATTTGCCCGAAGTCGCTGAAGCGGAATCCATCACCACCACTTGAGTTGATGCCAACAAATGGGATACCGCGATTGAAAGGAACAAGATTACCACTTGGGTCAAACTGAAAATTCCGGACCGGCGTCGCCACAGCACCACCCGCCGCGTTGAAGGCGCCCGTAATGAGGCCGCCCTGCGTCAAAAACGGAATCCGCAGATCGTCGACCTGTACAGTGCCCGGGAATCCATCGGTCGCGGTATCGTTGAAGCCAATATTTGTATTGAGGCGGCCGTCATTCGCAAAGGTGATGCCGGCCGCACGGCCGAGCGCAGCAGCTTGCGCAGTAGTTGGGTTGGTTGCACCGCCGACATTTCGCTGAAAAAAGCCCCGCGCATTCTGTAGCAAACCATCCTGACGGTCACGCGTATAGCTAAGCGTCAGGTTACCACGGCCTTGGTTGAAGTTAAGGCCGCCAGTCACATTTACGTTGTAGCGAAAAGCGTCGCCTTGTTCTGAAATGCCCGTCAGACCGCGAACTTCCAGCCCCTCAAATTTAGTGTTCAAGATGTAATTGAACGTGCCAGCGATCGCGTCCGACCCGTAAACAGGGGCGCCACCTACAGTCACGAAGTCAACGCGCTGAACAAGTGATGCAGGAATGACATTGATGTCGACCTGCGTGCCGGCGGCACCCTGCGCAAACAGCGAGTTCACATTTGACGATACATAACGTCGGCCATTGACCAGCGTCAGCGTCCGATTCGACCCGAGATTGAACGTATTGATAAAGTTGGCGGCTTGGCCAAAAGGCCCCTGCCCACCCGCCGGTGTAACCGAGCCACGCACGCCGGGAAGTTCGTTTACCGCATCCGCGACGTTGGTAAGACCACGATCCTCAATATACTGAGCGGTAATCGTAGTAATCGGTTCAAACGAAGTAATCCCTGGCAGGCGAACGCGCGTGCCCGTAACCGTAATTTCGTCCTTTTTCTTGCCGTCGCCATCCTCAGCGACATCGGCCGGGGTCTGAGCGGCGTCCGCCTGCAGGGCCACCGGCGCCAGCGTCGCGGGCCCAGCGGCATAGGCGCTTCCCGACATCATTGCCGTGAGCAGCGCAGCCGTTGACGCATATGAGGCAAGGCGGGTTCTCGTGACCATCAGCATCTCTCCAAAAAAAAGGGGGGCAATTATCTGAACGGATTATTAACGCGGAATCGACCGTGCGCCATGGCGCTTGACTAAAAATCGTCATGTTTCCGCGCGACTGTTGTACAATTACAACAACGCGGCAACAAATATTTAAGCTGCTAGAACCTCGCGACTTATTGTTACATTCCGACTGCGGGCGAGCAATCAGAGGGGCCTCAGCCGACCGCAGTCATTGTTAGCAGATGGCCTTTTCAGCCCGGGATTCGGTCATAATTATGTCGAACCTGTTGCCCAACCCGGTCAGCAGCTCATATTGCGACAGGCCGCTCCGCCGCGCGGCTTCGGGCAGGGCGTACTCCATTGACACCCAGTCACCTTCGGCAAGCGCGGGGGCGGCAGACACGTCGATTGCCGCCAAATCCATTGATACGCGGCCGATCACCGGGAGCACCGCACCCTCCATCCGAGCCGTGCCAGAACCGGAAAAGCCGCGCCAATAGCCATCTGCATAGCCGATATGAACAATCGCGACCTCGGTATCCGTGCGAGCGGTGTAGGTTGCGTTGTAGCCTACCGTCTCTCCAGCACGCACCCGCCGCCGCTGCACGATCTGCGCCTCGGGATAGGCCACTTGCCGCATCGCGGCGAGCTCGGGCCGGGGGACGCCGCCATAGAGCGCCAGGCCGGGGCGCGTCAGATCGAACGCAAAGGCCCTGCCCAGCCCGATACCGGCCGAATTGGCGAGACTCATCCGCCTGGCGGAAGTTGCGCCGACAAGGCTCGCAAAAGCCTTGCGCTGACTCTCGTTCATCGCGCTGTCTTCATCGGCACAGGCAAGGTGGCTCATCAGCGTGTCGATCATCAGGCCGTCAAGCAGACCGCTGGCGATGTTGCGTGCGGCAATGCCGAGCCGGTTCATGCCAGTGTCGACCATGATGTCGCAAAGCCCGCCGCCTGCGCTGCGCCAACGCGCGACCTGCTCGGCACTGTTCAGCACCGGGCGGGCAATGCCCGACAGCGCGACTGCCATGTCTTCGGCACGAACCCCGTGGAGCACGACCACGGACACGCCAATGCCCGCAAGTGCTGCCGCCTCGGCCCAGGTCGCAACAAAAAAGTCCCGGCACCCGGCCGCCGCCAGCGCCGCGACCACCTGTTCCGCGCCCAGGCCATAGCCATCGGCCTTCACTGCTGCCCCACAGGCTGCGTCGCCGCTAAGCGCGTCAAGCGAACGCCAGTTGCCCGCCAGCGCGGCGGAATCGAGACGGAGGCGAAGGGGTGCAGAAGTCATGCCCTGTGCGTTACCGGGCACGACGCGAGAGCACCAGTCCTCGCCGCGACGTCCACCTGCACGCCTGTCCCTTGCACGGGTGTCGCTTTCGCGCCTGTCCCGTGCGCGCCTGCCCTTTGCGCGCACGTTACCTGCACGCATGCCGCCCGTGCGCCGTTTTCAATCGTCCGCGTCGGCCGGCGCATTGGCCAGCCGCGCCGGTTTGTCACTCAAGCCGAATATCGTCACCAGCAGCGCCATCGCGACGACTGCCATGGTGTACCACAATCCGGCATAGGGATTGCCGGTGCGCGCCACGACATATTGGCTGATGAACGGCAGGAATCCGCCGAAATACCCCGTCCCGATATGATAGGGAATCGACATTGAGCTATACCGGATGCGCGCCGGGAACATCTCCGCGAGCAAGGCCGCCACCGGTCCATAAGTCATGCCGGAGAGCGCGGTCAGCAGCATGATGGCGCCAAGGATAGCCGCAACACCGGCCGTACTCGGCACCACCTTGTCGAGCTGATAGCCAGCGCCCGTCAAGGCCGCGTCCAGCCCGGCGGGGCTCTCGTCATCGACCGTCAACCCGCCAATCGTCACCACCGTCGCGGGCGCCCTGACGGTCGTGTACGACACCCCCTTTTTCGAGAAGTAATCGAGCAACTTGCCGCAGCTATCAGCCTGCACCTTGTCAAAGGGGCTGTAATGGCAATGGGGGCCTGATACGACGACGGGCGCGCGCTTGGCGGCCCGCGCCAGCCCGGGATTGGCGGCATCACCAATCACCCAGAAAATCGGGAACAGACATAGCAACGTCAGCGCATAGCCAATCACAATCGGCGCCTTGCGGCCAACCTTGTCGGAGAGCCAGCCGAACAGCACGAACCAGAACAGGCCAGCAGCCGCGCCTGCGCCTACGATCAGCTGAGCGGCGGTTTCGTCCACCCGCATCGTCGACTGGAGAAACGACAGCACGGTGAACATCGCGGTGTACCAAATCACCGTCAGCCCGGCGGCAATGCCAAACAGTGCAACCAGCAACCGCTTGAGATTGCCGGGGTAGGTGAAGCTTTCGACAAACGGGTTGGCAGCCGTTTCTCCGGCCGCTTTCATTTTCTCAAACACCGGGCTTTCCGAGAGCTTTAGCCGCATCCACAGTGAGACAGCCAGGAGCACAAGCGAAAAGATGAACGGCAGGCGCCAGCCCCATGCCTCCCAGGTTTGCGCACTCAGTGCGCCCTTCATGCCCAGCACGATAGCGATGGAAAGGATGAATCCGCCCGCGACACTTGCCTGGATGAAGCTGGTGTAAAAGCCGCTTTTGCCATCTTTGGCATGTTCCGCGACATAAATCGCCGCACCGCCATATTCTCCGCCCAGCGCCAGCCCCTGCAAGATGCGCAGCAGGATGACGATCGCGGGTGCGGCAAGGCCAATTGACGCAGCGGACGGCACGAAGCCGACGCCAGCCGTTGCGACCCCCATCAGCGATATCGTGACGAGGAACGTGTATTTGCGGCCCAGACGATCCCCCAGAAAGCCAAACAGCACCGCGCCCAGCGGCCGGAATCCGAACCCCACGGCAAATCCTGCCCAGGCCAGCAGCGTCTGCACCGTTTCGTTGCCGGCCGGAAAAAAGGCACGGCCGATAATGCCGGACGCGGCCAGCGTTCCGTAAATGAAGAAATCATACCATTCGAAAATGGTGCCAAGCGAGGAGGCGGTAATGACCAGGCGAATGTCGCCCGCGCTCGGTTCTGCGTCATGCGTGCTCGCAACTGTCGTGGCCAATGATGCTCCCCCCGGGCGAGTTCTGTCTGCAACGTTAGTCAGTTTGTTGGGCAGGGCAAGGCAATGCGTTGGAGCGAGTCGGCCGCAAAGCCGAAAATGCGCATCCTCAAAACACCCCGGTGGACGCGCTACTGTATTGCCGTCACAACACGCACGCCATGCCCACTATAATGCTCCTCATCCTTGTGATTCGCGCGGTTGCTATCGGCCAGGTCTTGCTGGTCGCCATGGTTATTTTCCGCAGCAAGGCCCCGCGCCGGATCAGGGTTGTAACGGCGTTGCTGCTGGTTTGCGCCTGTTGCTATCTCGTGCTGCAGACGCCGATCTACGACCTGCTGCAAGGCTTGTTCCGGTCGATCGTTCCGCTGGGCGCGCAGCTGGTGCCGCTGTTCTTGTGGATCTTTGCGCATCTGCTGTTCGAGCGAAAGCCCGACCCGCGGCTGATAATCGCTGGCGGTCTGGTCGCGACAAGCTGCTGGGCAACGCTGAACTTTGGCAACCGGATTGACATCGTTGCCTTTGGGTCAACCTTCTATATCGCGTCCACCATTCAACGCCTGTCGCAAATGGCGCTGCTGCTGCACGCGATGCAGGTCGCGGTCGCCGAGCGGGGCGACGACCTGATCGAGGCGCGGCGGCGGCTGCGGGTCGGCTTTGTC
>JBJXEC010000088.1:0-21512 GCA_046155125.1 Sphingomonas sp.
TTTCGCACCGATGTCGATGCGACGCTTGCGGCGTTTCTGGCCGGCGTCGACACCGCCTATCTCGCGACCGCCAATGGGTTGGGTCAGCCCTATGCGCAGCACCGCGGCGGACCAAAGGGCTTCATCCAGCTGCTCGGCCCGAGCTTGATCGGCTGGGCAGATTTTGCTGGTAACCGCCAATATGTCTCGACCGGCAACCTGGCCGAGAACGACAAAGCGTTTCTGTTTCTGATGGACTATGCCCATCGGCGCCGCATCAAGCTATGGGGTCGTGCGCGGACGAGCGACGACGCTGCGCTGATCGCCCGGCTGATGCCCGCCGACTATCGCGCGCAAGGGGAGCAGGCGATGCTGTTCGAGATCGAGGCATGGGACGTCAATTGCCCGCAGCATATTCCGGTGAAGATCGACGCTGCCGATGTCGCTAACGCGCTGGCAGACCGCGATGCGCGCATTGCCGAACTGCAGGCTGAACTGGCCCTGCTCAAGACTAGCCTTGGAGAAGCATCATGACCCGGCCACCACTGCCACCCTTTACTGACGCAACGGCCGCTGAAAAGGCGCGGCTTGCCGAAGATGCCTGGAACAGCCGTGATCCTGCGCGCGTCGCGCTGGCCTATACGCCTGACAGCGAATGGCGGAACCGCGCCGAGTTTGTTACCGGTCGGCTTGCGATCGAGGCATTTCTGGCACGCAAATGGGCGCGAGAACTCGACTATCGATTGATAAAAGAGGTCTGGACGCACGCCAGCAACCGGATCGCGGTGCGGTTCGCCTATGAATATCGCGACGATAGCGGCCAGTGGTTTCGCGCGTACGGCAACGAGAATTGGCAGTTTGACGGCGAAGGTCTGATGGAACGGCGCATCGCCAGTATCAATGAACACCCGATTGCCGAGGTGGACCGGCGGTTCCATTGGTCGCTGGGGCGGCGGCCCGACGATCATCCCGGGTTGACTGATCTCGGCTTTTAGCCGCTGTGGCGGCTCGTCCCTTGGCGCAAGGCCATCGGACGATGCTGGTTCGTGAAATCCCAACGTACGATTGGCGGCGCAATATCCGAATGATCTGCCGAACTTGTCCGCCCGCTGCTGACCAATTCTTCCGTTGCGGCACCATTTTTTTGTGGGCTCGGTGGTTTTAGTCGAGCCCCAAGGCTTTCAGGTCACCGGCGGCCGCGGCCAGCTCGGCAAAGGCGATCAGTTGGCGATATTGTGCGTCAAGCTTGCGGACGGCAGCGTCGGCGGCGGTTTCCTCGCGGGCGTTGACCAGAAAAAAGTCGCTCGATCCCAGCTCAAAGCGTCGCCGCTCAGCCTGCGCCAATTCGCTGGCACGTGCCTGTTCGCCCTCCGCAAGGGTGCGCAGCGTTTCGGTCGCGCGCACATCAATCGCCAGACCTTGAAGCTCGACCGCAATCTGCTCGGTCAATTGCTGGCGGCGGCGCTCGATGCTCTCCATCTCGCTGCGGGCCTGGTCGACTTGCCCCTTGGCCGCCCGCCGCTGGAGCGGCACCGAAAAGTTCAGCCCGACAATCGTCTCCGTCCCCACGCGCGACCGGCCGCCAGCGCCGATCGGGCCGACATCCTGCGACACCTCTGCCTTGAAATCGAGTCGGGGCCGCAGCGCGTTCTGGGCCAGCGCGAACCGGTTGCTGGCCTGGCGCAGTTGCAAAGCAAAGGCGGCAACGTCGGGCCGACGGCTGGCCAAGCTGACCGGATCGGCCGAGCGCGGCGTGAGCGGCGGCAGCGCGGCTGGCAGCCGCGCCGGATCCGGCTGCATTGGCGCGCCCGCATCGTCCCGCAGAAACAATGACAGCAAATTGGCCGCAGCGGCCAGGTCCTGCTCGGCGCGCGCGACCAGCGTTTGGCGCCGGAGAATATTCTGCTCGTTCTCGGTCAGTAAAATCCGCGGCCGTGCGCCAGCGCGCACCAGGCGGTCCAGCCCCCCCCGGCGCGCCTCGGCCAGCATCAGCAAATCGCGGTAGATGACAAGCCTGAGCCCGGCCCCAACCCAGGCGTTATAGGCGGCCACCGCGCGCCGCTGCACCCCGAGTGCCGTAAACAGCTGGTTTGCCTCGGCCAGGTCAACATCGATCGAGGCATTGGCCCGGTTGAGTCTGCGTTCGTCGATCGCCCGGTCACGCAGCAGCGAGAACACCGCGCCGACCTTCAATTCGCCAAGCACGTTGGTGAACGAGCGGTCCTCATAGATCGGAAAGCGCCCGTCGGACACGCGGTAGCCGCCGTACAAACTGCCGCCCCAATTCTCGATTGGGCGCGTGATCGTGCCGCCCAGCAGCTTGCCATCGTAGAATCCCGACAGTCGGGTACTGGCTTCGGCGGTAACCACCGTGTCAAACGCCCCTTGCGTGCTGAGTTGCTTGCCCTCCGCCACGCGCACCCGGGCGACGGCTTCCAATATGGCAGGCGCGTGCCGGCGCGACGATTGCAGCACCTCTTTCAACGTCAAGGGTTGCGCAGGCTGAGCAGCAAGCGGCGCCGCGAGCAATGTTGCCATCAGCGCGATCAAGTGCTGCAGGACGCTATTTCGCATTGCTCGGCGCCTCGGGCGTTTTCATCTTGTCTTCGGCGTCCGCCGGGCGCTCAAACTGAAGCGGGAAGTCGTTCAGCTGGCGCCATAGTTCGAAGCCGACCGACACCGTGTCCATCAGCACCCAACCGCGTACCTTAGCGCCGAGCCGCACATAGGGCTCACGCGGCCATGGCGCACGGTCATTGGCCGGCGCGACCAGAATGCGGAACAGCCCATTGTCTGATGCCGATACGTCGATTGCCTGTACCTTGCCGTCGAACAGCCCGCGCGCAACCGATGGCCACCCGCTGAACTGGATTGCGGGCCACCCTTCAAATTCTAGCCGGACGCGGCGGCCGGCGCGGATGAGCGGCACGTCGCGACCATCGACATAGAGCGCCACCACGCGCGCCGATTCCTCTGGCGCAAAGGTCGCCAGAACATCGCCTTGCTTGACGATTGTGGCGGAATCGCCGCCATTGACCACCATGATCCGCCCGTTGCGCGGCGCACGCACCAGTTGCACCGACTGCCGGTTGAGGTTGACGTCAACCCGGGCGAGCGCCGCGCGCCCTTGCGCCACCTTGGCGCTGTATTCAGCTACCTTGATTTGCGCCGCTTCATATTCCCGCCGTGCGGCCAGCCCCTCGCGGTAAAGCTCCTGTGTACGGGTGACGTCGAGCCGCCCGGTGCGCATCGCCTGTTCGGCGGCGGCGATTTCTGCGGCAACCTGCGCGCGTTCGGCGGCCAGGCGCGACAGCAGCAGCGGATCATTGTCGACCACCCGGGCGATCGGATCACCGCGCTTCACCAGGCTGCCATCCGTCACGAACCAGGTATCGATGCGCCCGGACACGAGCGCCGTCACATTCTGCACCCGGTCGCGGGGATCAAGGGCGATCACCTTGCCCGTGCCCTGCGCGGTCTGGACCCAGGGCACATAGGCCATCAGGATAATCGACCCGATAATGCCAAGCACGATCATCAGCGCGAGGATTCGCGTGACCGACGGGGTGCGAAGCCCGGCGAGCGACCGGAACATCGCCATTTCCTGCTCACGCGACCGCATTGTCAGCTCCGTGTCCGCCGTTTCGCAGTGCCTCGAAGGTAGCGCGCTCTGTGATGAGCCGCTGGTCGTGCTCGGCAACCCATAGATAGCCGCCAAATTCCGGCGGATCGGCACGGTTGGTGAAATATATTACAGTGGTCCTGTCGCCCTGAAAGGCACGCACGATTGCGGTCAGGTCATCCGACGGGATCATGTCGAACAAGGGGCTCAGCACCAATATGCGCGGTTGCCGGAGCCAGGCGGACGCAAGCTTGAGCCGCATAAGATCGGCCGCGCCCAGGGGCCAGCCGGTAGCCGACAGCACGGTCTGGATGCCGTTTGGCAGCCGCCCGATCCGTTTTTCCAGGCCCGCCAGCCGTATCGCCGTCATGATCTGGGCGGCGGTATCGTGTACACTGGCGAGATCGAGATAGTCGAAGATCGTCGCTTCGACGGTGGCGACGCGGTTAAGCACCATCACATCGGATCGCAGCCGGTTGGGGTCGATGGTCGAGAGATCCGCACCATCAAGCGTGATGAACCCGCTATCAGGCTGCTCGTGCCGCTTCAGCAGCATGGCAAAGTGCCGCTGGATGTCCGCATCGGCATGCGCGATGAGCCTCGATCCCATGGGTATTCGCAGATCAAGCCGCAAATCACCGATACGAACGTCGGATAAGGCGAGATCGCCGGC
Organism: Sphingomonas sp.; assembly: GCA_046155125.1. Taxonomy (GTDB): domain Bacteria; phylum Pseudomonadota; class Alphaproteobacteria; order Sphingomonadales; family Sphingomonadaceae; genus Sphingomonas. The sequence goes on from JBJXEC010000088.1 coordinate 4,275, forward strand.
CTTGTCGGGCGCTGCACCGCTTCGCCCGCTTTCTTCCTGCGGAATAGCGCGGAGCAGCGCCAGCTCCTCAACAGCGGCCACCAGATCATAGAAGGTGTCGAGATAGGGGCCAAGCTGTGAAGTGCCATAAAAGATTGACGAAAGGATGAGTTCTGCCGCCACGAGCTGGCCGATCGACAACTGCCCCTGAATGACCAGCCAGCCCCCCAGCGCCAGCAGACCGGCACTCGCCAGCGCATAGAGCGTCAGGAACGCCACTGCCTGCGAGAAGCTGTAGCGGAAGTGGCGGCGGTAGGCGGCGAGGTACTTTGCAGTCATCGCTTCGGACTTTTCAATCGCAAAGCCGATATGCCGGTCTGACTTATAAAAGCCGTTTGAGCCGGCGATACTCTCCAGCCAATGCGCCATGTCATATTTGACGTGGCTGAGCGCTACGGCCGACGTCATCGCGCCGCGTGCCCACAGGACCCAGATCAGCCATCCTATCGCAATGAACACCAGGTTGAAGGCCAGGAAAATCGGATGATAAAGCGACGTGACGACAAACCCGACCGCTGATTGAAGCAGGATGGTGAACAGACCGATCAGCAGCGACGGCACCGCTTTTTGGATGTTCATGACCTCAAAATAGCGGTTGAACAGGTCCGCTGTGCGTGCATCCTGGAAAAACGGGTTGCGGGCATGCACCGCGCGCAGCGTGATCTCGGCGACTTGGCGCGCAAACAGCCGCTGGCGGAACAGTTCGAGCAGATGCGTGCGAAACGCGCTCATGACGACCGACAGCATCAGCAGGACAAACAGCACCGCCGAGAGCGTGAACAGCGGCGCCGGAAGTGCCGTATTCGCAACGCTGTTGATGAGCATCTGCACGGAAATGGGCGTCGCAAGCGACAACAGGCTGATGCCGACGCCGTAAATGATCGCAACACCGAAGGTGCCGCGGTCCGGACCCAGTATCGGCATCGCCCAGCGCCATACGTCGCGCAAGCGAACTCTAGAAGCAGCATCAGCTGCCATGGTCAATGTCTCCAGATATTAAAGAGTTTTGGCAAGTCAGAGTAGCTGGCGGTCGGCCAAGGTACAAGAAGCCCCGACGTGCTCGGGGGGAAGCACGCCGGGGCCGAGCTGGGACGGCTGACGTAACGGTCAGGGAGCTGCCGTTAGTCGAGTGGCGCCCAGCTGCGAGATCCCAGCTCGGCAATCTGCGGGTCCGCGTTCGCGCGCGTGGCCGTATCGAACGCCAGTCGTGCGTCAGCTGAAGAGCTGATCGACGGCGGCGGCGCGACACCGTTGCCCGCTGGATTGGGAAAGACGCGACGCGCGCAGCCAGCATGCAGCAGTGCCTTGAACTCGCTGCCGGTTGGATGGATCGTAGCAGGGAGTGCAGCGGTCGTTGACAGCAAAGCCCCGCTCAGAATATCAACGGCAATCATTGCGTGTGCTCCGACATGGGATGATGATTGGAAAATAGGTAACCGACTTTTCCGACTAATAGCCGACTTGTAAGCAATTGTTGCTGGCGCTTCCGCTGCCGCCTGCCGAATTGACCGCCGCGACTTGGTTATCATAAGGCGACACCATGTATTCTGACCGCGATACTGTGCCGTCCCTCGCGCCCTCAATCATCGTCGTCGAAGACGATCCGGCGCTGCGTGCCCTGACAACCAGGGCATTACAGCAAAACGGCTATGTCGTGCGTCCTGCCGCCAGCGCGCCAGAAATGTGGCGGGTGCTGGAGGTAGCGTCGGTTGACCTGATTATTCTCGACATCATGCTGCCCGGCACCAGCGGGCTTGATTTGTGCAGGGCGCTGCGGCGGCAAAGTGACGTCCCAATTATTTTCGCCAGCGCGAAATCGAGTGAAACGGACCGGATTGTCGGACTGGAACTTGGCGCCGATGATTATCTCGCCAAGCCGTTCAGCACGGCAGAGCTGGTCGCCAGGGTAAGGGCAGTGCTGCGCCGGGGCGGTTTGGACCGGCGGCATGGCAAGCCCGAGCTTGGGCTTTTGGTGTTTGATGGGTGGACGGTGGACCTGTCGCGGCGCTCGTTAATGTCGCCCGGCGGGGCCGCGGTGGAACTGACGGGCGCCGAGTTTGACCTGCTAGTCAGCCTGATCGACCATGCCGGACGGGTCATCGCGCGCGAGCGGCTTATCGAATTGACGCGCAGCCGCCTTGGGGACAGTTCTGATCGCAGCATCGACGTGCTGGTCAGCCGGTTGCGGCGCAAGCTTGCGAGCAATGACGCGCCGGCGCCCATCGTTACCGTGCGCGGCATCGGCTATATGTTTTCATCGACGGTCGAGCGGCGTTGAGGTGGTTTGGTCGCTATCCCTTCGGCCTGGTCAGCCAGATCGTTGCGATCCTCCTGCTGGCCCTTGCCATCGAGTTCGGTACCAGCACGCTCCTGTATGAGCGGGCCAGTCAGTTTGCGGTTCGCGATGATGAAGCGCACCGGCTCGCCGAGCATCTGGTCATCAGCCGCAAGATCGTGGGCGATGCCTTGCCAGACAAGCGACCAGCGCTCGTTAGGGAGCTGACGACCGAGCGCTACGTCATCCGGTGGGGCCGCGCACTGCCAGTGCCCGCCCCCGTCGACGACGCCCCCATCGATCCCGCCCTTGCTGGCATGCGCCGTCAAATGACGTTCTGGGAGCCGACCCTTGCCGACAGCGGCCTGCGGCTCAGCCGGCTGGCGCCCGGCCAAAGCGCGATCGTGACGGGCGGATTGCTGCTGCCTGATCGCAGCTGGCTGCATTTTCGCACCCGCCAGCCAGTTACCAATCTCGATCTTTCCGCCACCCGCATGGCGCTGGCGCTCATTCCGGCGCTGTTGCTGATGGCACTGGGCGGCATGCTGATCCGGCGGGCGCTGGCGCCGCTTCGCCAACTCGCGCGGGCTGTCGACCGGTTTGACGGCGATGAAAATGTGGTGGTGGCCGAGGCAGGGCCGCCCGAAGTTCGCCAGGTCACGCGCGCCTTTAATGATTTGCAGTCACGCATCCGCGCGCTGGTTGCTGAACGCACGCAAGCGCTGGCGGCGGTTAGCCACGATTTGCGCACCCCGTTGGCCCGGCTCAATCTGCGCGCCGATGACGTCGTTGATGCACAGACCAGAGGGGCTATCCAGGCCGATGTCGGGGAAATGAACGCGATGGTTTCGTCGCTGCTGGCGTTTCTTGGTGGCGACGATGATCCCGATCCGGCAATGCGTGTTGATATCGCCGTGCTCCTTGCAACGATTGCCGATGCCGAGCAGGATGCTGGCCGCGATGTGCATTACGCGGGGCCCGATCACGCGGAAATGGAGACCCGACTGGTGGCCTTTCGCCGTTCAGTCAACAATCTGGTCGACAATGCCGTGCGCTATGGCCGGCGCGTTGCGTTGACGCTTGCAGTGGCTGACGATGGCACGACGATTACGGTGGACGATGACGGGCCGGGTATCCCAGAACACATGCTGACCAAGGTGCTGGAGCCCTTTGTGAGACTGGACGACGCCCGCACACGGGATTCCGCAGGCTTTGGCCTTGGCCTCGCGATCGTGACGCGTTCGGCGGCGCTGCTTGGCGGCACCTTGACGCTCACCAACCGGGCGGGCGGCGGGTTGAGGGCGCGGCTGAGTTTTCCTGCCGCGTTGCACGCTGGGTGATCGCTATTTTGGCACACTTTAGACTAGTATTGGTAATAATTGCGCATTATTACCCCATTGCTCTATCATGATCGATTGCCGGCCACAGCCGAGACACTAGACATGCTAGACGCGGGAGGAACCTCGACAATTTGTAAAAGGGGGTTCCATGAAATCTTTCGTTTGTGGCGCGGTCGCCGCGCTGGTCTGTGCTTTCGCGGCGCTTCCTGCGGCGGCTCAGGAAACCGATCCACCAAAAGATGTGACCGTCTCGGGGTCAGTTGCGCTGGTTTCAGATTACCGTTTGCGGGGTGTCTCCCAGTCTGATGAAGAGGCAGCACTTCAGGGCGGGTTGACCATATCCCACAAGACCGGGCTATACGCTGGCGCTTGGGCCTCAAACCTTGCCGGCTATGGCGCGTTCGGCGGCGCCAATCTGGAGCTGGACCTGTTTGCCGGATACAAGCACCCAGTTGGCGGCGCGACAGTGGACGTCGGCGTGACCTATTATTCCTATCCCGGCGGCGCTGACGTCACCGATTATTTCGAGCCTTTTGTCAAGGTGAGTGGCACCGTCGGCCCGGCTTCGCTGTTGGGCGGTGTCGCCTATGCCCCTCCCCAAAGGGCGCTCGGCAATTTCTCGGCCACGCCGTTCAGTCGCGGCCAGGCCGAGGACAATTTCTACATTTGGGGCGATGGCAGCGTCGGCGTTCCCAAAACGCCGTTCACGGTAAAGGCGCATATTGGCTATTCTGACGGCAATCCAGGGCTTGGCCCCAACGGCACCAGCGTTGCGCCCACCGGGAAATATGCCGACTGGCTGCTAGGCATCGATGCCGCTGTCGGCCCAGTTACCCTGGGCGTGGCGTATGTCGACACCAGCATTAGCGCCGCCGCTGCTGCGCCGTTGCTGCCCAATTTCTCGTCCACCAAAGACGGCGGGCCGATCTCCGGCGCGCAGGTAGTATTCTCGATTTCCGCAGGCTTTTGACGCATCGCTGCCGGGTGCGGATGGCGGCACCCGGCAGCCAGATCGCGTCGCAGCAATGGTTTGTCACAAACAAGCGACGCTAAAGCAAGGTCAGTTCCGTACATCAGCAACATACCGTTGTGATGGAAGGATTTTTATGCCCCGCTTTGCTGCTGGCGTCGTGCGCTTTCAAAATGAGATTTTCCCCAACAAGCGGGCGTTGTTCGAACAACTGAGCGCTGGCCAGTCGCCCGAAGCGCTGTTCATTACGTGCTCGGACTCGCGGATCGAAACGGCAATGCTCACTCAGACTGAACCGGGCGACCTGTTCATTTGCCGCAACGCAGGCAATATCGTGCCACCGCATACCAGCCAGACCGGTGGCATGACAGCCTCGATCGAATTTGCCGTCGCTGTGCTGGAGGTGCCGCACATCGTGGTCTGCGGCCACACTGAATGCGGCGCGATGAAGGGGGCGATGGCGATTGAATCGGTTGCCTCTCTGCCGCATGTCAGCCAATGGCTCGGCTATGCCAAGGCAGCTGTCGACATAGTCGATCGCATCGGCGGAGACTTGAACGATGCCGAGCGGATGACAATGCTGCTTGAGCAAAATGTTATGCTGCAACTTCAGCATTTGCGCACGCACCCCAGCGTCGCGGCCCGGGTGGCGGCCGGAATGCTTGAATTGCACGGCTGGGTCTATGACATCAAAACCGGCGGCGTCTCTGCGCTCGATGCCACCCAGCAGCGTTTTGTGCCAGTTCCTGAACGCTATGCGCGCGAAATCTCCCAGCATCTCGAAGATGCTCGGGGCTGCGCTGCTTAAGCGCGTTTTGTCGCCAAATTCCCCGATATCAACGAAAGACAATCAGCGATGGCCAGCGACTCATTGACGCGCCCCGCGATGCTGCGGATCCCCGAGACTCTAAGTCAGGATTTTCTGGCGTCGATCGTGGTGTTTCTCGTGGCGCTGCCATTGTGCCTTGGCGTGGCGGTTGCGTCGGGCGCGCCGCCAGCGCTTGGTATTGTTACCGGCATAATCGGCGGGATCGTCGTGGGGTCGATTGCGGGCTCGCCGCTTCAGGTTAGTGGTCCGGCGGCCGGGCTTGTCGTGCTTGTGTCCGAAGCTATCCAGACCCACGGCCTTGCCATGCTGGGGGTCATCGGCCTGCTCGCGGGCGCAACCCAGTTTGTGGCCGGCTTGCTTCGGTTGGGGCAGTGGTTTCGGGCGATGTCGCCATCGGTCATCCACGGGATGCTCGCCGGCATTGGGGTGTTGATCTTTGCGTCGCAATTTCATGTGATGATCGATGACAAGCCGCGCGGCGGCGGCATCGCCAACCTGCTCGCAATCCCCGAGGCTGTCGGCAAGGCCATTTTCCCGATGGATGCCTCCACTCACCATCTGGCCGCGCTGGTCGGCATAGCGACCATTCTTACCATCATTGTCTGGGACCGGGTGAAGCCGGCAGTGCTGAAGTCAGTGCCAGCGGCGCTGGTCGCGGTTATCGTTGGCACTGCGCTCGCTAAGTTCCTCAACCTTCCGATCACCCGGGTCGATGTGCCGGCAAGTCTTGCGACGTCCCTTAACATGCCAACGCTACAAGGGCTTCAACACGCCTTTGACCCGGCGATTATCGGCCTGGCACTCGTCTTTGCCTTCGTCGCCAGCGCCGAAACGCTGCTGTGCGCAACCGCAGTCGACCAGATGCACACCGGGCCGCGCACCCGCTATGACAAGGAATTGCGCGCCCAGGGCATCGGCAACATCCTGTGCGGTGCGGTCGGGGCGTTACCGATGACCGGGGTGATCGTGCGGTCGTCGGCCAATGTGCAATCGGGCGCAAAGACTCGTCTGTCGGCCATGCTCCACGGCGTCTGGTTGCTGGCCACAGTGGCCGCGTTGCCATGGCTGCTCAACGAGATTCCGACGGCCGCGCTGGCGGCCATTTTGGTCTATACCGGGTATAAGCTGGTCAACATTGCCCGGATCAAGGCGATTGCCGAATATGGCCGAACCGAGATTGCAATCTACGCGGCGACGCTTGCGGGCATTATCTTTGTTGATTTGCTGACCGGCGTCGTCATCGGGTTCGGGCTGGCCACAGCAAAGCTCGTTTACACCTTTACCCATATCCATATCGACAAGCGCCAGCGCCCGGGCGGCGACCCGGCAAGCCCAGTGATCGATATTGATCTGCACGGCGCGGCGACCTTCTTCTCTATTCCAAGGCTCGCCAGCGCGCTTGAGTCCGTGCCTTCTGCGGCAGAGATTCACGTGCATATCGAGCACCTTAGCCATATCGACCACGCCTGTCTGGAGATGGTCGAGGGGTGGGCGCGGCAACACGAAGCGACTGGTGGCACTGTAACGCTCGAGTGGCGGGAGCTTGAGCGACGCTACACCGCGCCGCGCCCAACAGGGAGCACGCGCGTCGCCGCGCTGCAAGAAGACTAGGCGCGGTCAAAACGCTGTCCGGCGGGCAGCCTGTTCGGTGTGCGATTGCAGCCCGCCGCCGATGGTAGTGGTCCCGATGAGGCAGTTTTGGAATTATGGCCAGGTCCGGTGCGTAAACCCGCATTTGTTACCACAGGTTAACGGCTGCGGAGACGACGTACGTCGTTGCGCGCAGCGAAAGGCGCCCGCCGCACTGGACGCGCGCTAGCGGCGCGTGGTGGCAGTTATCGATGCGATAGAAGCGGACTGCCCCAGCGTTTTCTACCGCACGGTTACCGCACAGCCGGGCGGGATTGCCGTAATAAATGGAGGGAAAAACAGGCCCTAATCAGGCGCTTGAAATGGTGGGCGTGGCAAGGATTGAACTTGCGACCACTGCGATGTCAACACAGTGCTCTACCACTGAGCTACACGCCCACGAGGCGCGCGCTTTAGCGGGGCTGGGCGCCCGGCGCAAGCGCGCTTGGCAAAAATTGGTCGGTAGGCGCGGCGCGCTGCTCAGTTGAGTCCCGTCACACTGCCAACATCAAACAGCCGGTCGACCTCCAGCACAAGATCGCGCAGGTGAAACGGCTTGGACAGCACGCGCGCCTGCGGCATGGTCTTGCCCGCTTTCAACGTAACCGCGGCAAAGCCAGTGATGAACATTACCCGTAAGTCGGGACACATCTCGGCGGCCTTTTGCGCAAGCTCAATACCGTCCATTTCCGGCATGACGATGTCGGTCAGCAGCAGATCGAACCGTTCGATTTCAAGCAGCGGAATGGCGGCCGTGCCGCGGTCAACCGCCGTCACTGCATATCCCGACCGTTCCAGTGCGCGCGTCAGATATTCGCGCATCACCGTATCGTCTTCCGCCAGCAAAATTCTGATCATCGCACCATCGACCCCAAAGCAGGCGCACATTATGCTGCAAGCCCTTAATTTTTTCCAGCCGTGATGCAGGAATTGCGCTCGGCTGCGCAGGGGCATAGGCTTTATCGTGCATGATTGCGCCCGCGCCCTGTTTTGACCAGCTTGGTCCATCGACACCGCACAGTCCGATTGTCCTCTCGGTCCCCCATGCCGGCCGGGACTATCCAGATGCCATGCTCAGCGCCCTGCGCGCGCCGCTGGCTGCGCTCAGGGTGCTGGAAGACCGGCATGTCGATGCCGTTGCCCGGGCCGCGCAGGGCCGCGAAACGCTGTTCATCCAGCGCACCGCCCGCGCCTGGATTGACCTCAACCGGGCCGAGCAAGAGCGTGACCCAAAGCTCGATGACGGCGCCGATATGCGGACACAAGCCACCGCCTCGGCCAAGCTGCGCAGTGGGCTTGGGCTAGTGCCGCGCCGTGTTGCAGGCGCGGGGGACATTTGGCGCAAACGGCTGACCGATGCCGATGTTATGTCGCGAATCGAGCAGGCGCACCGGCCTTATCATCGCGCGCTTGGTGCCGCGCTGAACGCGGCGCGCGCGCGGTTTGGTGTTGCTGTGCTCCTCGATATCCACTCGATGCCGCCACTCCTGATGCCCGAGCCTGTGCCCCGAATCGTGCTGGGTGATCGGTTTGGGCAAAGCGCGGCCGACCGCTTCGTCAGCCGGCTGCAGGTTGAGATTGACGCTGCCCGCTTGCCGCACGCACTCAACACGCCTTATGCCGGCGGGCATATTCTGGCCCGGCACGCAGCGCCCGCGCGCGGTGTTCACGCCATCCAGATCGAGTTTGACCGACGGCTTTATCTTGACGCTGTGCTCGCCGCACCAGGGCCGGGCCTTGCCTTCATAGCAGCGCTGCTCCGGCAGATGATCGATTCGCTGGCGGATGAAGCGCTAGCCGGGCGACTGGCAGCCGCGGCTGAATGACGCCGCGCCCATAAAAAACCACCCCGCGCATATAATGCACGAGGTGGCCGAGGTTCAGGGAGGTGGCACGTCAAAGACGTGCCGCACGACCAGGTGAAAGGGGGGAACACAAGGCCGTGCCCAAGCAATATAGGCAGACGCCGGCTGCCCTTCAAGGGACAAGTGGTGCGGCCGACGGTAAAAGCGCGAACGCTATGTGTCCGTCGGCCGCAATCTGGAAACGGCGCTTAGCCTGCCAGTTCAGGGGTTGGCATCAGGCCCTTGTCGAGCTGCATCTGGAAAATCTCGCGCATCTGGGCAAGTGACAGCAGGTGGGCATAGAGCAGCGGCAACATGCCCGATTTCGCCATCTTGCGCAGCTGGTCACCGCGCATGTCCGTCAGCTTTTCTTCGTTGACCATCTGGAAACCGCGATAGAGGAAGGGCTGGGCCGCACCCTCTGGCTGGATCGTCACTTCGCCGTCCATCAGCAGGTCAAGCTCAATTAGTTCCTTCATGAACGCGGCCGTACGGGCGCCCGCTTCTTCGAACATGCGGTTGAACTCCAGCACGTTCTTCACAAGCTCGGTCGGCTCGCCATTGTCGAACAACGGCTCACCATCGTCAAACGCGCCAATCGCGTCGGTGGTCGGGTCGAAGCACAGCGACAATTCTTCGGCCTGCGGGTGCAGCTTGGCGAGCATGTAAGGATAGCGCCGGACATAGGCCGGAATGTAAATGTTGGTCGCCGTGACCGCGCCGCTTTCATCGACGAACACGTTCACCCCTTCGTTCAGGCCCATCAGCGCGATGGGAATGGCGTCCGGCCCGGTCGTGAACACGATGGGCATATACCGCTGGACGAGTGCGAACTCCTCAACGGTCAGCGGAATCGCGTGCTGGCCGACAAGGAACGGCGCGGTCGTCATCTGGCGGGCACGAAAATTGGCATGGGCCTGGCTCGAAAGCGGCTCAAGACCGTTGTAAAAAAGCGGAAGGGCTTGCGGCGCGCTGGCCATGAACTTTCTCCATTACTTGCAAAATCGCGGCTGCGGCCACGGTGCAGCGACCGGCCTTATGGCGCAAGGCGCGTTGGCGCAAGCGCGAGAAGCTTGCCGGGGTTCATGATACCGTGCGGATCAAGCGCACCCTTGATCGCCCGAAGCGCGCCGAGCCGTGCGGGCGAGCCCAGCCGTTCGAGTTCGCCAAGCTTCATCTGGCCAATGCCATGTTCAGCGGAAATGGAGCCGCCGGCTGCCACCACCAGATCGTTGACAAAGCGCGTGATTGCTGGTGCCTCGGTGGCATACCAGAGCGCAGGGTCCGCGCCGCTGGGCGCGCGGACATGAAAATGGACATTGCCGTCCCCCAAATGCCCAAAGCCGCTGGCATGGGTGCCTGGAAAACGCGCATCGCACGTGGCGGCTGCGTCGATCATGAAAGCCGGCATCGCATCTACGGGCACTGAAATATCGTGCTGCGCGGCCGCGCCGCCGGCACGCTCGGCCTCTGAAATCGAATCGCGGATCCGCCAGAATGCACCGGCTTGCGCTTCGCTCGCGGCAATCACCGCGTCCTGCGCGAGCCCATCGGCCAGCGCCGGCGCGAGCAGCCGCTCGAGCAGGGCGGACGGCGGCTCGGTATGAAAATCCGTTGCCGTTGCCTCGATCAGCATATGCCAGGCGTGCGTTCCGCCAAGCGGTGCGCGCGTGTCTGGAATGTGCCGCAACACGCTGGTGAGCGATTCGTCCGGCAGTATCTCGAAGCTCTCAACCGCATCGGTCGCGGCCTCCAGCCGCCGTAACAGCGCAAGAGCCATGGCCGGCGACTCGACGCCGGCCCATGCCACCGCCCGCGCAACGACCGCTGGTGCCAGCTTCAGCGTGGCCGCCGTAACAATGCCGAGCGTACCTTCGGCACCTATCAACAGCTGATTCAGGTCGTAGCCGCGATTATCCTTTTTCAATGCTGACAGTCCGTCATGGATCGAGCCGTCCGGCAGCACAGCCTCTACGCCGGCTACCAGCGCGCGCATCGTGCCGAAGCGCAGCACCTGCGTGCCACCGGCATTGGTCGATACCAGCCCGCCGATCGTGGCCGTGCCCTTTGCCCCCAGTGTCAGCGGAAAGCGTCTGCCCTGCGCAAGACAGGCGTCATGCAGGTTGGCAAGGATAACGCCTGCTTCAGCCACCGCGAGATTGGCGACGGGGTCGGTCGAACGCACCCGGTTCATCCGCCGCAGCGACAGGATGAGCGCGGAGCCGTCTGCCGGCGGTGTCGCCCCGCCGACCATGGAAGTGTTGCCGCCCTGAGGCACCAGCGGCACGCCCAGCGCGGCCGCGGTCGCAACGATTTGCGCGACGCCGTGCACGTCTGCCGGCGCCAGGATTGCGGGGGCGTTGCCGTGATACCGCCCGCGCCAGTCCGAAAGCCACGGCGCAATCGCGTCCGTGTCGGTAACCACAGCCTTAGCGCCAAGCGCCCTGTGGATAGTGTCGATCAGCTGTGTCTGGCGGTCGTGCATCGCGACGTGAGCAATATCACGGGCAAGCCCTGAGCGCCATTGCAGCGCTTGGCCGCCAACCGCGAGCGGCGACCACGCTAAGGCCATAGGGGCGTCCACGAACCACGTCACGGGCAATTCATCGACTGTTCAAGCTTGTCGACTATGACAAGCGCCCTGCCATGACCCAGCCACCCTTGTCCTCTGCCCTGTTGCTGCTGCTTGTCGCGCCCGAACCGGCAGGTGGCGGCACGCCCGAAAAAGCCAGGGTGGTCCAGACGCAGGAATTCACCTTCCACCAGCGCGTGATTATTCGGGTACCGCGGATGCCGGAAGAGCCGCTGGCGGCATCTGCCTCGGCACGGGCGCCGGTTCGATGGATTGAGAAAAAGGCGCGCAAATGCGTTGGCCTGGAAACGCTGATCGGCGCGTCGGTGCCGACGAGCGAGAGTGTGGACCTCGTCGTCAACGACGGCAGGCGCCTGCGCGCGCGTTTTGCGGACGGTTGTGCCGGGCTCGACTTCTACTCCGGCTTCTACATTCGCCCCACAACCGACGGGCAAGTGTGCGCAAAACGCGACGTGGTCCGCTCCCGCTCCGGGGGCGCGTGTCAGATCAGAGAATTTCGCCAGCTCATCCCGCAACGTTGACCTGCCCGATTTGCTTGACCCCCGATTTGCTTGACAAGGCCCTTGATTTCCGCAAGCGCTTACACTCTGGCATGATCTGCGTGCCGCTATTTCCCGGAACACCCATGAGCTTTGCCGATCTCGGCCTGTCAGAAGAACTGCTTCGAGCGGTAACGGAATCCGGCTATACCGAGCCGACGCCCATTCAGGCGAGTGCCATCCCGTCGGTATTGATGATGCGCGACATCATTGGCGTTGCCCAAACCGGCACTGGCAAAACGGCGAGCTTTGTGCTGCCCATGATCGATATTCTGGCTGCCGGCCGCAGCCGCGCGCGGATGCCGCGCTCGCTCATCCTTGAGCCAACCCGCGAGCTTGCCGCGCAAGTCGCCGAGAATTTCGAAAATTACGGCCGATATCACAAGCTCTCGATGGCGCTGTTGATTGGCGGTGTGTCGATGGGCGACCAGATGGCTGCGCTTGAAAAGGGCGTTGATGTGCTCATCGCAACGCCCGGCCGGTTGATGGACCTGTTCGGCCGCGGCAAAATCATGCTCAATGGGTGCAGTCTTCTCGTCATTGACGAGGCGGACCGGATGCTCGACATGGGGTTCATCCCCGATATCGAGGAAATCTGCACTAAGCTGCCCAAGCAGCGCCAGACGCTGCTGTTTTCCGCCACCATGCCGCCGCCGATCAAAAAGCTGGCTGATAAATTTCTCGACAATCCCAAAACCATTGAGGTCGCGCGGCCGGCGACGGCCAATATCAACATCACTCAGTGGCTGGTGCCGGTTACGGCGAGCAAGAAGCGCGGCCGGCTGTTTGAACTGCTCGCAGCAGAAGACGTCGCCACCGCAATAATCTTTTGCAACCGCAAGACGACGGTACGCGAGTTGAACAAGGCGCTGCAGCGCCAAGGCCTGCGCTCGAGTGAAATCCATGGCGACATGGAGCAGTCCCAGCGGATTGCCGAGCTTGACCGGTTCAAGGCAGGCGATGTGACGATATTGGTCGCCTCCGACGTCGCAGCCCGCGGGCTGGACATCAAGGGTGTAAGCCATGTGTTCAACTTCGATGCGCCCTGGCATCCCGATGATTATGTGCACCGCATCGGCCGCACGGGGCGCGCCGGCGCGACCGGCAGCGCCTATACGCTGATGACCCCCGACGATGCCGAGAACATCGCCAATATCGAGAAACTGACGGGGCAGAAGATCACTCGGCTGAGCGGGGCCGCCAGCACTGGCGATGTTAGCGACGAGGCATCCGATCGCGCAGCACCTAAGGCGGGGCGGGGCCGGGCCAAGGCTGCACCGTCCGCCGCGCCGTCGCGCGGGGGCACCTTACCGAGCGATGTGGTTGCCGAAGACACCCGCAAAACGTCAGCCCGCGCCAAGGCTATCTCGCCCGCTAAAAAATCGGCGCGCACCGGCCATGCGCCAGCGGGCGCCGAGACCGCGCCAGCGCGGGGTGCGCCGACAAAAAGCAGCGGGCGCAGCACGTCATCCGGCGCGGAGCGTCAGGCGCCACCGCGGGCCGCGCCGCCGCAAGCGCTGCGCCGCGCGGTCGATGACGACGGCCCGGACGATGGCTGGAACGGCCCGTTGCCTGACTTTCTCGGCGCCAAGCTCACCTGATCGCGCGCCAATGGCCAACCGCCTTGCTTTTACTGGCGTGATCGCGAGGACAACGCCCGTCGCTGTTGACAGCCCCTGCATCAATCTGTGCAGCCTCGACCCGCAAACCGGCTTTTGCGAAGGCTGCGGCAGGACCATCGCCGAAATCAGCGGCTGGCTGTCCGGTACAGCCGAATGGCGAAGCGCCGTTATGGAAGCGCTCCCTCAGCGTTTGAACGCCCGACACGATTAACGGTTGGGCGTCGGCCCGAGCATTGCGGCTGTGTGGTGGGGAGCGGACAGCCGGCTTCGGAATCGGATAACTGAAAAGCTGACAGCCAATATTCGCTTGGCTATGCACGGCTATGGCTGAGCCGATGGCCATTGCTGATACCGCTAAGAAACAAGCACTACTCGTTGTTGATGTTCAACCGAGTTTTGCGATTCCCGATGGAATTGTTTATCAGATCAACAATCTAGCTCGGAGAATCTATACGATTGCGACCGTTGAGCGGCACGACGAAGCCGAAACACCCTTTGAGCGTCAGCTTGGCTGGACGCCGGGGAAAAGCGACGACAGCCTTATCAAGTCCGACCGCGTGTTCATCAAGCATGGCTATTTACCGCCAGTTGCCATGATCGAGCATCTGAAGTCCCTTGCGATTGAACGCGTTTTCGTCTGCGGCATACAGGCCGATACCTGCTGCCTTGCTGCAGGTTTCATGCTGTTTGATGCAGGATTGCATCCCACCCTCCTGAAATGGCTAAGCGTGGGATCGTCGCTCGATCCTACTGCCAATCTCGGTGCCGATCTCTGGCAACATCATTTCGGCAGCGTGCTATACCGCGAAAGCGACTTTACGCTGACGACATGATCGACTGCTTTCGGACAAGCGATTTGGCTTAAAAAAAAGGTCCGAAAAGCTGTCAGCAGCCTTCGCTCGCCGTGCCCAAGCCGCGCTTGCTTACACCCGATCATCCCCAGCCGATGCGCCAGCGCCCCAAGCGCTCAACCGGCCGGCGCCGGCTCCATCTGCGCGATCAGTGCATTGTCGATGGCCTTGCCGCGCAGATAGGCTTCACGGATGCTTAGGCGCGCAAAATACGCCTCGAACGCGGCGCGCTTTGGCAGGGTGCCGAACTGCAGGCCCCAGCCGACTTGCGAGCCGACATAGACGTCGGCGGCGGTGAACGTGTCGCCTGCCACATACTCGGTTACCGATACCGCCTTCTCGAGCACATCTACGGCGAGCTCATAGCTGCCATAACCCGCCATCCGGCCCTTTTCAGGCGGGGTTTCAAACCCCATTGAGCGGTTGATGATGGCCTGCTCAATCGGCCCTGCGGCAAAGAACAGCCAGCGATAATAGGCGGCGCGCTCGGTGGTCGGCGGCGCTAGCCCGGCTTGTGGAAAGGCGTCGGCGAGATAGGCGCAAATACCGGCGCACTCGGTCACCACCTGGCCGTTGTGGACAATCGCGGGCACCTTGCCCATCGGGTTGATCGCGAGATAGTCCGGCCCCTTCATTGTCGAGGCATAGTCGAGCACCACCGTTTCATAGGGCGCGCCGGTTTCCTCGATCATCCAGCGGGCAAGCTGCCCGCGCGACATGGGGTTGGTGTAAAAAATCAGTTCGCTTGCCATGGCCCGACTCGCTCCCTCGGTTGAGAACAAGATAAGAACATATCAGCGATGCGCCGTCAATGCCGAGCGCGCATCACGCCGCGCGGAACCACCACACGCCATCCTGGATTTCGCGGACTGCGCGCCCTTCAACTTCAAGCCGCCGCAAATGTGCCAGCGCCTCGCCGGTTGCCATGCCGAGCAGTTCCGGCCCGATGGCGCGGCGAAACAGCCTGCCGAAGCAATCGACCGCACGGCGCGGTTCGGCCAAAAACACGACCAGCTCATCCAGCCGGTCGCGGTGCTCGCGGTCCAGCGCCTCGAGCCGCGTGTGGAGCCCGGTAAACACGGCGCCGTGTGCGGGCAGCACCATAAGCTCCGCCGGCAGCATCAGGAATTTCGCGATTGAATCGAGCCATTCGCCAAGCGGGTCCGCTTCCGGCTCCGTCACGCCGAGCGAGATGTTGGAGCTGATCCGCGGTAACACCTGATCGCCGGAAATCAGGATGCCGCGCGCCTCGTCGTAAAGGCACGCGTGTTCCGGGCAGTGGCCGTTGCCGACCACGATACGAAAATCATGGTTGCCAAGGCGCAGCACATCGCCTTCCTTGATGCGCACATAGCCCAGCGGCATAGGGGTGATGATACGGCGAAAGCCGCTCCACCCGCGTGCCGTGCCATGCGCGACCTGCGCGTCGTCCCAGCCTCCGGCACGCCAGAAGTCGATCATTTCCTGCGGCACCGCGTCACGCGCGTCCGCCGCCAGCATCCGCGCCGTCAGCCATTCGCCGCGCGACATATAGAGCGGGCAGTGGTGGAAGTCGCACATCCAGCCAGCCAGGCCGATATGGTCGGGGTGGAAATGCGTGGCGATAACCCGGGTGATCTTCACGCCCGCGAGCGGCCCCTTCATCAGCACCTTCCACTCGGCGCGCGCGTCGGGCAGGTTCATGCCGGTATCGACGAGCGCGACGCCATCGCCATCGTCGATCAGCCAGCAATTTATGTGCTTGAGGGGGCCGGGCACCGGGATCCGCACCCAGCGGATGCCTTCAGCAATGACCAACCCTTCGCCCGGCGGTGGCCCATCCTGCCCGAACGGATAGGTCAGCCCCTTATGGCCCGTCGGCACAAACGGCGTATCGGGCACGAGCGACGCATCGGGCGAGGTTTCGGCAGAGGGCACCGCCTGTGCCGGGCGCGGCACATCCTCGCTCATGCCGCCGGCCTTATGGCGTGGGCGGTCAAGCCTTTTTGAACGGGTCGACAAACCCGCCCGGCATCAGCGTCTCGCCGCCATCGGCCGCAATCTCTGCATCGCGCACGGCCTGCTCGCGTTGTGCTCGCAGCTCAGTGATGAGTGCCTCGCGGTCGCCTTCCAGCCGGCTGTCGACCGGCGCCGAAAGGCCCGCCGCCTTGGCGGCCTTTGCCACCAGCGCATCGAGTTCGCGCTGCGAGCACAGGCCAAGCGTCACGGGGTCTTTCGGGGTGATATTGGCGATGTTCCAATGGCTGCGGTCGCGGATCGCGGCAATGGTCGTGCGGGTCGTGCCGATCAGCGTGCTGATGGCGCCGTCTGAAATTTCCGGGTGATTGCGGATAATCCAGGCGATGCCGTCGGGCTTGTCCTGTCGCTTTGACACTGGCGTATAGCGCGGCCCCTTGGTGCGGCGGATCTGGTCGGGGCCCTTCAGCATGACGAGATGGTAATTCGGGTCGTTCTGGCCCTTCTCAATCTCTTCCATCGTCAGTTCGTGCGCGCGCACCGGGTCGCGGCCGGTGAGCTTGGTCGCGGCGGTATCATCGGCAATTGCCTGCACCTCAAGAATGTGCAGCCCGCAAAAGGCCGCGATCTGTTCAAAACTGAGCGCAGTATTGTCAACCAGCCAGGAGGCGGTTGCATGCGGCATGAGCGGCTGGGCCACTGGGGAAACTCCTTAGAAACAATAAGGGCCGCCCCTTCACGGAGCGGCCTT
>JBJXEC010000089.1:0-8358 GCA_046155125.1 Sphingomonas sp.
GTGATCGCGCCTGAAAGAACCTTGCTGGTGCTGCTCGCGGCCGGCCAGTCAACCCGGTTCGGCTTGAGCGACAAGCTGGTCGCGCCGCTGGGTGGCAAACCGCTGTACCGCCACGCGGCCGACACGCTCGCCGCAGTGCCGTTTCTCGGGCGGGTCGTTATCAGTTCTGACAGAGACCCCGTGCTCGGCGTCGACGGCTTCGACAGCATCGTGAATGAAGCGCCGGAACGCGGCCTTTCCAGCTCGCTCGTGCTGGGCGTTGGCGCAGCACAGCGGCTGGGCGCCGCAGCGATACTAGTCGCGCTGGCTGACATGCCGTTTGTAACATCGGCGCATGTCTGCGCGCTGTTCGCGGCCGCGGACGGACCCGCCGCTATGGTCGCGTCAGCCATTGATGACCGCGCGATGCCGCCCGCCCTGTTCGCCGCCGGGCGGTTCGCGGACCTTGCAGGTTCGTCGGGCGATCAGGGCGCGCGGGCACTGCTCGGCGCGGCGACATTGGTCGCTGCAACAGCGCACGAACTTTCAGACATCGACACGCCAGACGACCTGGCCCGCGCACAAATGTGGTTGGCGGCGCCCGCCCAATAACATGCTATTCGTGGCGGAGCGCGTCGATGGGGTTGAGCGCTGCTGCCCGCCGTGCGGGAAAATAGCCGAACACCACCCCGATGACCGCCGAAATGACAAAGGCGATGATATTGATCTGCAAGTCGAACGTCCATTTGACCTTCATGATCGGCACCAGCCCGGCAATCGCGCCCTGCGCCACCAATAGCCCAATGACGCCGCCAAGGCACGACAGCGCAATCGCCTCGACCAGAAACTGCAGCAGCACCTCGCGCGCGACAGCACCAATGGCGAGCCGGATGCCAATTTCGCGCGTTCGCTCCGTCACCGACACGAGCATGATGTTCATGATGCCAATGCCGCCGACAATCAGCGAAATGGCGGCAACCGTCGTGACGATGCCGGTCAGCAGTACCGTCGTGCCGGTCAGCGTGTCGGAAATCTGCTTGGTGTCGAAAACGTTGAAATCAACGTCCTTGCCCGGCGTGATGTTGCGCCGCTCGCGTAGCAGGTCAGTCAGGGATTGCTGCACGATTGCACTGTCATAGGTGCGGTCGATGCCGACCAGCATCAGCCGGATGTCCTGATTGCCGGTGAAGCGGCGCTGCACCGTTTTGAGCGGCATGATGACCACGTCATCCTGGTCGCCGCCAAAGCCTGCCTGCCCTCTGCTTGTGAGCGTGCCGATCACGTCGCAGGAAATGCCGCCGATCCGCATGCGCTTGCCTTCGGCCACGTCATCGCGGAACAGGTTCTTCTTCACCGTGCTGCCCAACAGGCATACCGCCTTACCAGCCTGCACTTCGGCCCGGGTGAACTCGCGCCCCGATTCCAGCGGCCAGGGCTGCACGTCAAAATAGGCAAGCGTCGTACCGTTGACGATCGTTGACCAGTTTGCGCCGTTGTAAACCGCAGTACCGGTCGCCTGCGCTTGCGGAGCGACCGCGGTCACACCCGTTACCTGGCGCGCAATAGCAGTCACATCCTCGGGTTTGAAATCAGGCGGGCGCGGGCCGCCGCCGCCCCGCCCAAAGCCCTGGCCGGGGCGCACCTGCAAAATGTTGGTGCCAAGGCTCGCGATCGAATCCTGCACAGCAGACGTGGTTGCCTTGCCCAAAGTCACCATGGTCACGACCGCAGCCACGCCGATGATGATGCCAAGCGTCGTCAGGAACGAGCGCAGCTTGTGCCGGGCAATCGAGCGGATCGCGAGCAGGAGCGTTGTGAAGAACATCAGGCCGGTGACCCGGCGCGCGCGCGCCGCTTCCCTGTCTCGACGCTCTCGACCAGCCCGTCCTTGAAATGGACGATAGTGTTGGCAAAGGCCGCCATCTCAGCCTCATGCGTCACCATCAGCACCGTAATCCCGCTCTCGCGGTTGAGATCGGTCAGCAATTCCATGATCTCGACGGAGCGCTCAGAATCCAGATTGCCCGTCGGCTCGTCGGCGAGCAGCACGGCCGGGTTGGTCACAATCGCGCGGGCGATGGCAACGCGCTGCTGCTGGCCACCGGAAAGTTCGGCAGGCGTGTGCTTCCACCACGGCGCAAGCCCCACCTTGTCGAGCGCCGCCATCGCGGCATCGTGGCGGAGCTTGCGGGCATCCCCCCGGTACAGCAGCGGCAGCTCGACATTTTCAAGCGCAGACGTCCGCGCGAGCAAGTTGAAGCCTTGAAACACGAAGCCGAAATAGCGCCGCCGAACAAGCGCGCGCTCATCGCGGTCGAGCGCCTCAATAGCCTGCCCTTTGAACAGAAAACGCCCGTCAGTCGGCACATCGAGGCAGCCAAGAATATTCATCGTGGTCGACTTGCCAGAGCCGGACGGGCCCATTACCGCGACGAAATCGCCCTTGGCAATGTCCAGATCGATGCCTTTCAGGGCATGAAAGGCGGTCGCCCCTTCGCCATACACTTTGGTGACCCCGCGCAGACTGATGAGCGGCGCGGCCGCGCTGCGTGCGACAGCGAGAGGCACCGCGTCAGTTGCCACGTTGCCCGCCGCTCGACCCGCCGACCGCGCTGCTACGCTGGCCCGTGCGCGCCGTCTGGCTAGCGCCCGCACTGAGCTGGCCAGTGATGACTTCCATGCCAGGCTTCAAGTCGCCGCCCAGGACTTCGGTTACCGTCCCGTTGGTCTCGCCAGTTGTGATGTCGATCTGTTTCGGCTTGCCGGCTGCATCCTTCACGTAAACCGTCTGCGCCGCGCCCTTGCCAAGCGTCGCCTTGCGTTCAGGCTGGCCAGCACCGGCGGGGCGTCGCGGCACTAGCGCACCAGTGACCCCCCGGCTAGCGCCTGCACCCGCTGCATCAGGGTTGAAGCGCAGCGCCGCGTTGGGCACGAGCAGCACGTCTGACCGGGCCGATGTCGAGATGGCAGCGGTCGCTGTCATGCCGGGGCGCAATTGCAGGTTGGGATTGGCGACGCTCAGCGTGGCGCCATAGGAAACCACTTGCTGCGATGTGGACGTCGTGGTGCTGGCGGACGACTGCGCCGACAGGTTGGAACCAAGGTCCACACGCGTTATTGTTGCCGGAAATGTCGCGCCGGGGAACGCGTCGACGGTAAAGGTCGCCTTCTGCCCCGCCTTCACGTCGCCGACATCTGCCTCGTCAACGGCGACTTCCAGCTTCATGCTGCTGAGGTCCTCGGCAATCACAAACAGCGTCGGTGTGTTGAACGATGCAGCGACGGTTGCGCCGGGCTCGATCTGGCGCGCAAGCACCACGCCGTTGACAGGTGAGCGGATCACCGCCCGAACCAGCTGCGTCTGGTTCGACGACAATGTCGCGCGGGCCGACGCGACATTGGCCTCGGCTGCGCGCAGATTGGCGACCGCGCGTGCGCGGTCCGCAATCGCCTGTTCCATCTCGGTCTTGGATGGTACCCGCCCACCCGACAGGCGGCTCACTTCCTGCAGCCGGGCAAGCTGGGCAGATGATTGCTGCACCGTCGCCTGCGCCTGCCCTACCGAGGCGATGTTTGCGCTGAGTATGGCCTTGCTCTGGTTGACCGTATCCGCAAACCGCGACGGATCAATCAGCGCGATTGGCTGGCCGCGGCCCACCCGGTCGTTCACATCGACCAGCACTTTGGTGACAAGGCCCGACAGCTCTGAACCGACATTCACCTGGTTGGTCGGCGCCAGCTTGCCCGTTGCTGACACCGTAACGGAAAGCGCGCCGCGCTGCACGGTCTCGGTCGCATAACCAATCTCGGCCGCCGGCGCGAACAGCCGCATGCCCAGCAGGACCAGCATCACCACCCCAAGCGCGATCAGCGGCCATTTGATGTAGCGGCGCCACAGCGGCACTGGCTTGCGGCCCAGAAACTCGTCAGTCGATTGTGCGGTTGCGTCTGCCATGGTTGTTCCTGCGGATAGCTAGTTTGCCGGCGGCGCGGGGAGCTTGCCTGCGTCCCACCCGCCACCAAGCGCGAGATAAAGCTGCACCAACGCCTGCGCCTTGTCAGATTTTGCGCCGGACAGGCCGCTCTGCGCCGAGAGCAACCCGCTTTCGGTGTTGTTGAGCGTGGTGATATCCGTCAGCCCGGCCCGGTACTGGCTGCGGGCCAGAATCGCCGCGTTGGTCGCCGCATCCTGCGCGACCATGAAGTCACGCTCGCGAGCTTCGGCAGTTTGCAGCGCGGTGAGCCCGTTCTCGACATCTTCGAGCGCCGACAGCACTGCGCTCTTGTACGCCGCAAACGCACCGTCCGCTGCCGCCTTGCGCGCACGCACGATTGAGCGGTTGCGCCCGGCATCAAAGATCGTTTGCGCAAGGTTGCCAAACACGCGCCCGGTGATGATGTCGGTGAGCGTGCTGATGCTGGCCGCGTTCGTGCCCAGACTCGCGCCGATGCTGAGGGCTGGGTAAAGTTGCGCCTTGGCCACGCCGATTTGCGCTGTCGCCGCCGCCAGATTACGCTCGGCCACCAGCACATCGGGGCGCAACCGCAAGATGTCGGCGGGCAACCCCACCGGCACCGCATCCGGCCCATGCGGAATGGGCATGGTCGCCTGCAGTTCGGCCTTAAGCGCCCCCGGCGCTTGCCCCGTCAGCACACCCAGCCGGTTGGCCGCCTGCTGAAAACTCTGCTCCAGACTTGGGAGCTGCGTTGCCGTTTGCGCCCGCTGCGAGCGCGACTGCTCGGCGTCGAGCGACGACACAAGCCCGGCCTGCACGCGAAAACCGGCAATCTCCAGATTATCGTCCTGAATCGCCAACGAGCCTCTCGCAATCGCCAGATTGGCTTGCGCGGCGCGCGCGAGGATGTAGTTGCGCGCCACTTCGGCGGCCACGCTCGATTGCACTTGCGCCAGGCTGTACGCGCTTGACTCGGCACTGCCGCGCGCCGCCTCCACCCCGCGCCTTATGCCGCCAAACACATCGACCTGATATTGCGCGTCGCCCGAAATCGAATAATTCTCGTTCACAATGCCGGCATTGGTGATGTTGCCGAAACTGCGGCCGCGCACGTTGACGTTGCGCGAATAGCCAAGCGACGCCGATACACTCGGCAACAGGCCGGCGCGCTGCTGAATGAGCGATTCCCGCGCTTGCCGCAGCCGCGCCACCGCCTGGTCGATATCGAGATTCTGCTGGAGCGCCAGATCAACGATGTGCGTGAGTTGCGGGTCGCCAAACGCCTCCCACCAGCGATCAACACGCGGCACGTCGCCGGGCGGCGTGGCGGTGGAATAGGCGGGCGGCACGGCGAGCGCGGCCGGCGCCGGCGGCTGATAATTGGGGCCGACGGCACAGCCGGCAAGCGCGACGGTGATTGACCCAAGAAAGACGATACGGGCACGCAACATGGTAACTGTCCTATTCGGCCAACACGCGGGCGTCCAACGGAAACTTGTCGCAAAGTGTAATGGCGCAGGTGATTCTCGCGCGGAGGTCGCGGTGCCCTGGCAAAACCGGGTCGCGGCAAGTGGCGGGTGCCATCGGCGGCACGATTGCAGCGACGTAAAGTCGCGGCTGAACCAAAGCCCAAATCGGCGGCCCGAAGCGGGGAGAGACCGACGAGCGCGGGGTACTGATGGCCTGTTACGACAAGGTTGCGGACGACGGGGCCGGTGAATCGGTATCCTGAAAGCGGGCATTGCCCTTGCGCGCCTGCATCAATACCGGCACCCTCCGCAGATGCGAAGAACACTGAAAATTGCCGCGATAGTTTCGGTTCTAGCGACAGCTAATGCCGCGAGAGCCGGAGCGCCCGAAACCAAGCTGCTTGCGGAAATGAAAGCTGCTTGCGGCGGCGCGGCTTGGGATCACATCCAAGGCTGGCACGAGAAGAGCGAGGCCGACATCAAAGGGATGCCTCCGATTCAGAATGAGGTTTGGCATGACATGCGGAGCCTGAAGTCGGCGCTGACGAGCGTTGTCGGTGGTCACACGTTCAGGAAGACCGGCTTCAATGGAACGATTGCTTGGCGCGTCGGCCCTGACGGCCAAACGCGAACGATTTCGGACGAAAGCGAACTTCGGCGACAGCAGCGGGACGTTTACCTCAGCAGTTTTGGCTGGTTCTTCCCCAAAAGTTTCCCGGCCATGTTTCAGCTGCTTGCTGATGGCAGTCACAATGGTCAACCGTATCGCGTGATGCGGATTGTGCCGGAAAATGCTGAATCGTTCGAGCTTTGGATCGATCCAAAGACGCGATTGGTACGACGTATAGAATCTGGCGCCGAGTATGCTGAGTTATCGCACTACAAGACCTTCGACGGCGTTTGCACCGCCACGACCGGTAGGCAAGGGAGCGGCGATCCCGAAAAGGACATAGTTCTTCGCGTCTTGAGCGTGCAGACTACTCAACGCGCGCCAGCGGCAGCTTTCGACCCACCAAAGCCCTAAAGCCCACGTTCGGGACTTCCCAACCCCCGCCCCAACCCTCGCCCGCTCACTCAATCTCCAATATCACCGCGTCCACGGCCAGGCTGTCTCCCGCTGCCGCGCTCACTGATTTGACGACGCCCACTTTTTCCGCGCGCAGGATATTTTCCATCTTCATGGCCTCCACCACCGCGAGCGGCTGGCCGAGTTCCACCTTGTCGCCCTGCTTCACGTCAAGCCGCATCAGCAGGCCGGGCATTGGGCACAGGAGGAACCGGGAGAGGTCAGGCGGCACCTTGTCGATCAGGTGCCCGGCAAGCGGCGCGATGTGGGCGGGCAGCACGCGCGCCATGTGCGCAGCACCGCGCGTGGTGAGCTTGAAGCCGGTGCGGGTGCGCGCAATGCGCACGGTGAGCGCGCGGCCATCGACCTCGGCCTCGACCATGCGGTCGCCCGGCGTGTACTCGGCGGCAAGGTCGAGGATGGTGCCATCAACCTTCACCTCGTCCTCATCGAGCGACACGTGATGGTCGACGCCGCCGACGCGCACCACCCAGGCGGCGGGCGGGCGCAGCCGGTCGCCAAGCTGGCCGTCGGTGCGGCGGGCGCGGTCAGCTTCCGCCGTCGCGGCAAAAGCGGCGATAGCGGCAAGCGTCCGCAGCAGGTCGGGCGCGGCGGGCGCACCGTGAAATCCGTCTGGATATTCCTCGGCGATAAACCCGGTGGTGATGGTGCCGGCGCGGAAGCGCGGATGCTGCATCAACGCCGAGAGGAAGTCGATATTGTGGGTCGGGCCCTCAATCTCGAACGCGTCGAGCGCTGCGATTTGCAGGTCAATCGCTTCTTCGCGCGTCGCCGCATGGGTGATGAGCTTGGCGATCATCGGGTCGTAAAAGATGCTGACCTCGCCGCCTTCGGCGACACCGTCATCGACGCGGACATAGGGCGGCGCGTCGGCCTTTGGCGGAATGCCATAGGGCGTGTCATCGCCCATGGGCGCATTGTAGCGCACCAGCCGGCCGATGCTGGGGAGGAACCCGCGATAGGGATCTTCGGCATAGACCCGGTTTTCCACCGCCCAGCCGTTGATGCCAATGTCGCTTTGCGAGAAGCCAAGCGCCTCGCCGGCTGCCACGCGAATCATCTGCTCGACCAGATCAATGCCGGTGATCGCCTCGCTAACCGGGTGCTCAACCTGGAGCCGTGTGTTCATTTCGAGGAAATAGAAGCTCTCGCCGCTGGTGTCCGCGCCCGACACGATCAGCTCGACCGTGCCCGCCGAATAATAGCCAACCGCACGCGCAAGCGCGACCGCCTGCTCGCCCATGCTTTTGCGCATCTTGGGGGTCACGAAGGGCGACGGCGCTTCCTCGACCACCTTTTGATGGCGGCGCTGAATCGAGCATTCGCGCTCGTTTAGGTAAACGATGTTGCCGTGCTGGTCCCCCAGAAGCTGAATTTCGATGTGGCGCGGGCTCTCGATGAACTTTTCGATGAACACGCGGTCATCGCCAAAACTTGCGAGCCCTTCGCGCTTGGTCGCTTCAAAGCCCTCGCGCACATCCTGCTCGGTATAGGCCAGCCGCATCCCCTTGCCGCCGCCGCCGGCGGACGCCTTCATCATCACCGGATAGCCGATATCGCCCGCAATCTTCACCGCTTCGTCGGTATCGGCGATTTCGCCCAGAAAGCCGGGGACGACGTTGACGCCGGCCGCCTTGGCGAGTTTTTTCGATTCGATCTTGTCACCCATCGCGGCAATGGCGGCGGGCGGCGGGCCGATGAACGCAATGCCGGCGTCGGCGCAGGCCCGCGCAAAACTCTCGCGCTCGGACAGGAAGCCGTAGCCGGGGTGGATGCAATCCGCGCCCGTCGCCTTGGCCGCCGCAAGGATCAGATCAGCCCGCAAATAGCTCTCAGCGGCGGGCGCGGGGCCAAGCCGGACGGCCTC
>JBJXEC010000090.1:0-5397 GCA_046155125.1 Sphingomonas sp.
GATCGGCAAGATCGACCGCGCCAAGGACGTCACCCACCTTTGCGTTGCCGCCAACTACAACCGCCGCGACGGCGACGAGTGGAAGAGCGACCCGCACTGGAACCGCGTGACCCTGTTCGGCAAGTTGCGCGACCGTCTGGCCAAGGCCGATACCGGCGACCTTGTTCGCGTGAGCGGACGCGTTCGGCAGTCGACCTATGAAGCCGAAGGCACGACCCGCTATGGCGTGGACATGATCGCCGACGGCTTCGCCATTCTCGCCAAGGCGAGCGGGAAGCCCGCCGACGAAGTGCGCGGTTAAGGCGAACGGCGGCGGCTTCGAGCCGCCGCCGCAAGCGCCTGCCCGATCAGGCTTTGCCTCTCAGCACCGCCGCACGTTCGCGAACCAGCGCCTTGACCGCCGAGAAGTCGGCATCGGGCGGTAACGTCTTCACAAACTCGCCATCAATTGCGGCGATGACCGCGTGACACAATTGTCTGATCCGCGCGTGCACGAAGGGTGCGCCGAGCTGGGCATCGGCGGCGACCCGTTCCCAGTGGCGCGGCTCGATGTCGTCGAGGACGGCCTTGCCGCCGATCTTCATCGCCAGCTTCACATGCAGGTTGGGATAGAGGACGGTCGAGAGCAGGTCGTAAAGCGGCGCGAGTGATACCCCGCCGCCGCTGTGCAGTAGGCTGAAATTCTTGGCATGAGCGTCGGCGTTGCCAATGATCAGGTTGAAGATCGCGGCATCGAGGAGTTTCAGGATTTCGCGCGCGGGGCGCGTTGCCGCGCGGCGCAGCAGCGCAAAGCAATCCGGGAAGATCGGCCCGCCTTCACTCGCATATTTGCGGTGTGAGGGGATGCCGAGCGCTTGGGCAAAGTCTTCCTGATGGAGGCGCGTTACGCTTCCCCCAGCGTCAACCGCACGGTCGTAGCGGGTGACGAGGAGGAATGATCGATCCGCAACGACGCGCATTTCAACCGGCGCAACGTCCAGCCCTATCGCGCTGGCTAGCGACATGCAGAAATACTCATTCTCGGTCGTGCCTTCGAACCGTGAGATCGGCGGCTTGAGAATGTGGCTTGTCGGTTGGCCTGGCGCGGGGAGTGCGATTTGGCCGTCGATCAGGAGGACGGGCAATTTGGACTGCGCCCCCGCCAGCGACAGTCGCAATCCATCCTCGCCCGCCAGCATCGGGCGGAGCGGGAGATGGTCGAGCAATTGCACACGCGCATCGTCATCAAGCAGTTTTGGCGCGGCATTGCTTGGGGACGCAGGCGTTTCCCCTTCGGGCAACAGCGTCAATGCGCCTGCGACCTCGCCGCCGAGATATTCGAGCAGCCGGAATTCATTGTCCGCCGACACGCCGAGCGCGCGCGCAATCGCGGTGCGCTGCCCTTCCTCTGGCAGTATGCCGCCGAAAAAGGCTTGGACCGCGCTGCGCTTGAAAGGTTCAGCTTGCTTGGGAAGCGAAAATGACAAGGCCGGTGCCTTGGGATCGGCCAGCCACGCGGCATCATAGGCAAACAACGTTTCGCCATCGGGGCCGAGATAGAGGGAGCCGGAGATACGGCCATCCCACCAGACAGACAGGCGGTCGGTCACAGGTCGCCAGTAGGTGGCGCGATGGTGACATCGCAGCCCAGCGTCGCCAGAACATGGAGGGCTTTTTCGAGTTGAAGCGTGGGCTTGCCCGCTTCGAGATCGACGATGAAGCGGATGCCGACGCCAGCCGCCGCAGCAAGCTCCGCCTGCCGCAGCCCTTGCGCCTTGCGTTCGTGACGCACAATCTGTCCGAGTTGGCTACTATCCATATTACCGTTCGGGAAGATAATTGCCATTTGACCGAAATGCAAGGTAAATGTTACCGATCAGGAAATATTTCCTTGTGAAGTAGAAAATGCCCTATGATATTCCCGTTCGGGAACGTGCGAACGGCAACACTTTCGCCCCGCCGAACATAGCCTCTCTCGCTTCATCCAGCACTTCGACGGCCTTCATTTTGAATTCGGGCGCGAGATGCGCGTAGCGCAGTGTCATGGTGTAATCGCTATGGCCGAGCAACTCGCGGATCGTGTTGAGATCGACGCCGCCCATCGCCAGCCGCGACGCGAAATGGTGGCGCATGTCGTGCCAGCGGAATTCGGTGATGCTCGCATCCTTGAGCAGCCGCCGCCATGAGAAGTTGACGCGATCAAAACGGACGCCCGCGTCGTTGACGAACACCAGCCCGGAGTGATCCTCGCTCTGCGCGCGCCAGTTGGTCAGCACCGAGGTTGCTTCGCGGTTGAGCGGGATATGGCGCGTCCGCCGCGACTTCGCGGTCGCGCCCGTCACCGTCAGGATGCGCCGTTCCATATCGACATTCGACCAAGTAAGATCGAACAGTTCGCCCCGCCTGCACCCGGTGTTGATCGACAGCAGGATGAGCGGCTTGACGTGATCGGTGAACACGATCGACCGCAGGCTGGGGAGTTGGACATAGCCGCGCTCGTCACGCCAGCCGTTGGCGGAATCGCGTTCTGCACGGCGGCGCTCTTCGCGCGCGTCGATGGCTTCGCGCAGCGCGCGCTCCTCGCCCTCGCTCAGGTAACGGACCTTGAGGCAATCATCGACGCGCGACTTCTTGACCTTGGCGAGCGGGCTGAACGGAATGATCCCCCAATCGACCGCACGGTTGAAGCAGGCCTTGATCGATGAAATGTCGCGGTTGATCGTCTGGTTGCTCAGCCCGCGCTCGACTTCGCCCGCGCGCCACCGCTCGATTTGCAAGCCGCTGACTTGATCGAGCGGCTTGTCGAGCAGCTTGCGGAAGGCCCATTGCAGCCGGTTGAGGTTCTTTGCGTGTGCGCGCTGATTGGCTTTTGCCCACGTCGCATAGTCGCCTTCGAGGAATGCGGCCAAGGTTGGCACCGGCAACTTGGGCTTGCGTGCTTCGATAGGATCGATGCCCAGATAGACATCGGCGAGGATTGCCCGCGCACTCGCGCGCGCCTCGCTCAATCCTAGAACATCGGCGCGTCCGAGAAATATCCGTCGCCCACGCGCGAATTCGCAATACCACGATTTGACACCGGTCGGCATGACCCGAAGCACCAGCCCCTTGAGCCGCGCATCGCGATAATCGACGCGGGCTGTCCGGGCGTATGCTTTGTCTACCAATTGCTGGGTCAACGGCGTAATCATATCTGCCCTGCTACATCCTGTTATGGCCCGAATCTGGTGGTGCACTGGTGGTGCAAATCGATGAAACGGGCTGCAACGCAATGAAACACAACGAACCAAATAGTCGATTCAGAATGTCAGAAATATGAGGAATTGCAAGGGAAACATGCGAAATGACGTTGCATCATGTTGCACCGCAGCTAACCAAATAGGCGGCTGGGGGTGTGGGGGTCGCAGGTTCGAATCCTGTCGTCCCGACCAGTTTTTTTCGGTTCAGCGAATCGAATTGCCACGGCTGATTGACCACGCGATCGCAAAACCGGCGGCCGCAACGGCAAGCGCGCTCAGCAGGGGCGCCGACTTCACGGTGGAGAGCGTTGCATCAGAAGCATTGCGAACAACTGGCGTTGTTTCTTCGATGGCGGACCTAACCGCGTCTTTGATCTGGCCGAACAGGTTTTGGGCGGTGCCGCTTGCTTCATTTGCGGCGCCCTTGGCCTGCAGCATTGCATCATCGGCCAGCGAACCGATGCCTTGCTCTACCTTGCCGGTGACCTGTTTGACGGTGCCAGCGATCCGATCTTCGTTCATGTCGTGTCCCTCACGTGAAATCTGGTTGCGATGCCTGAAAACGCGATCATGATCCTAGCAACCCATACCCAACCCAGGATGAACCACCGCGCGCGCCAGATGGTTCCGGCTAGTCTGCCCGATTACTCGCTGATCGTCTTGGGCGCACTTGGGCTATCGGCCGCGATCTGCGCCGGTGAGAACGGCATGCGGTGCCACCGCTTGGCTGAGTATAGCGGCGTCTGGTCTCCAAAATGCGGGGAAGAAGGATTGGTCGATTGCGAGTAGCTCAATACCGCATCCGCCACCGGCCCGGCATCATCAAACGTAACGACCTGTACGTAGCTGGAGCCGTGCACCGGGGTGATGCCGCCCGCCACGGGTTGGGCAACCTGCACGTTGAGCACGCCGAGCTGCCCGTCGGCGCCGTGGATGGGAATGCGCTCGTTCCCCCGCACGGCAAACTGCACATCGCCCCAACGGGCATTGAGCGCGATTCCCTGTTTGGTGACCGCGTCCGCTGCCTTGGCAAGCGCGGCAAGCAGCCGCTCGCCCGTCGCACCGTCGGTTACCAGATCACGAGGGGTGTTGACGGGATCGGCGGCATTGAACGGTATTGCCCACAGGCCTGGGATGCGCGAGGCGCCTTCCCAGAAGGTAGCAAAAAGATAGGCGCCCCGGCTGTCGAGGTCGAATTTGCGGTCCCAGCCACCCAGCGCGGCGCACGCATTGGCCACGGCCGCCTTGCCAGCGCACAGCCTGAGGAGCGGGTCGATCACCAGATCGCCGGCCAGGCTGTGGTTGGCAACGATCATCGTTTCGGCAAGCTGTGGGTCGATTTTGGTGCCGGGCAGCCCATCGGTGCCGCTCAGCCGGTTGGCAAGCTCAACCAGGCCAGACCGCGTGCGAAGGGTGCGCGCGGTGCCCCAATTGCCAAGCACGGGCGATAGCTGGCGATAGGGCGTGGCCGGGTTGCTCAGCCAATAGCTGTCATTGCTGTTGGCGACATAATCATGCCGCTCGTAAACGGCTTGCTCGCCTGCTGGCAGCAGATACGGCGCGGCGGTGCCCGGTGTGTTGCTCCAGTTGCATGCCGAACGGCGCCCGTCGAGCAAGGTGAGCCGCCCGCCAACTTCGGCGCTGAGCGGGGTGGCGCAGCTCTTCGCCTTGTCAGCGGACACGTTGGGCACCGCCGTGATGTCGGCATGGAGCGCATTGCCTGCCCGGTCCGCCGCGATGGTGTTGACCCAGGGGATGCCAAGCGTGGAGGAAACCGCCGCCTTGATGTCAGCTACCGACTTGGCCTTATCCATCGCCATCCAGGCCGCAAGGCTGCGCTGATTGCCCTTGTTGGCATCGCGCATGGTGTAAGCGGTGGCGGTGCCCCACGGCATTTTCAGGAACGGAATGGTCAGCATCGGCCCAAAGCGGCTGGCATAGAGCGTGCGCGTCACAGGGGCGGCGCCACCGGGCATGGGCACCGTGATGACGCGGCTGGTCATCGCCTCGGCCTTGCCGTCGACGAGGTAGCGTGTGGGGGCGCCGGGCACCAGCGCAAGCTCGAACAGGGTGAAATGGCGTGCCTCGGTCACGGTGTGGGTCCACGCCACATCCTTGTTGAAGCCGAGCGCGACAAGCGGCGTGCCCGCCAGCCCCACGCCCATCACATCGACGACGC
>JBJXEC010000091.1:0-19111 GCA_046155125.1 Sphingomonas sp.
GAGCAGCGGCTGGAGCAGAAACGCAAAGATCGTTTCGCTGAAATAGAAGCACGCGGCGAACGCTACAATCAGAGCGCCAACTGAGTACAGAAGCCGCCGCCGCAATTCGACCAAATGATCGAGCAACGGCGCGCGCGACGCGTCAAGTTCATCGGGTGGCGTTGCCGCGTTCATGCAGCAGCCGACCCGGCAGGTGGATCGACCGGGACGCCTTCGGCCGCCGCAATTTCGTCGTCGCTGGGCGGCAGCAGATAATCGCGCATCGGCGTCATATAAGGTTTGGGAACGAGCTGCACCGGGCTTTCGGTATCCGTCTCGACGTGCTCACCCGTCGCGCTATCCTCCATCGCAACGCTTTGCGCCGCGGCATCGGCCGCAGTAGTAATCGCGGGCGCATCGGCCATGGGATGCGCGGCCATGATCCGGGCATTTTCCGCCGCCCATTTCTCTTCCAGCTCCTTAAGCTCGGCTTCGCGCATCATCGTGTCGAAACCCTCGCGAAATTGGCGCGTCACGCCGCGCGCGCGGCCAACCCAATAGCCGATCACCCGCATGGCCTTGGGCAAATCCTTGGGGCCAATCACGACGAGCGCGACAACGGCCACGAGCAGGAACTCATAAGGCGAAACATCGAACATATCGGTCAGCCGGGCAGAGCGGCGCTACAGCGCAACACTATCAAGCACGGTCCTTGGCGACCGATGCAGCCTTGCTCGCCTCATGCTCGGCAATGATGTCAGCCGCGGTGCGGCCTTCGATCATTTGCGCGCGCTCGGCGGGCTCGGGCGCTTCTTCGTCCGCCATGCCCTTTTTGAATTGCTTGATGCCCTTGGCAACATCACCCATCATGTTCGAGAACCGGCCGCCGCCCAGCACCAGAATTGCAACACCGCCAAACAGCAGCCAGTGGAACAGGCTGAAACTACCCATGATAACTCTCCTTCACGAAGCCCCTATCTAAGCGCTCTCATCGGCATTTGCCACCTCATGCTGTTCAAGCGCGAGATCGACCGGATCAAGCAGGCCGGCTGCCCGCAAATCATCAATCCCCGGCAAATCCCGGCGGCTCAGCAAGCCGAAATGCGCGAGAAAATCCGGCGTGGTCGCGTAGGTGAGTGGCCTGCCGGGCACTTCCCGCCGGCCGGCCGGCCGCACCCATCCGGCCTCCATGAGCACGTCGAGCGTGCCTTTTGAAATCTGCACGCCGCGGATGGCCTCTATTTCCGCGCGGGAAACCGGCTCGTGGTAGCTAATAATGGCGAGCGTTTCGATGGCCGCCCGACTGAGCTTGCGCGGCTCCTCCCGGTCGCGGCGGAGCAGATGCGCCATGTCGGCCGCGGTCTGAAAATGCCACCGGTCGCCGCGCCGCACGAGCTCAATCCCGCGCCCGGCATAGTCCGCCTCAAGCTCGGCAAGCGTCCCGCGAATATCGCCCTCACCCACATGCGCACGGATGGTGTCAACGGAAAGCGCCGCGTCGGCCGCGAACAACACTGCCTCCACCGCGCGCGCAAAGTCATCAGGGCGCTTCATGCCGGCCGCCTCAAGTACAGTGGCGCAAACGCCGCCTTTTGCTGCAGCTCGACCCTGCCCTGCCGCGCAAGCTCAAGCGAGGCGAGAAAGCTGGACGCGAGCGCCGATTTGCGAAACGCTCCCTGCGCGCCATCGGGCAAAAAAGCCTCAATCGCGGCCCAGTCGATTTGCTCGCCGACCAGCTGCGCGACCCTGGCAAGCGCTACCTCAAGTGTCATCACCGGCCGGGCAGCGACAATGTGCATTACTGGCCGGGTGCGCGCGCTGACCCGCCCATAAGCCGCGATCAGGTCGAAAATCTCGGCCTGCCACAACGCCTTGCGCACCGTGCGCAGCCCTTCTGGACGCGCCCGCGCGAACACATCACGGCCCAGCCGGTCGCGCGCCATTAGGCGGGCGCCTGCCTCGCGCATCGCATTCAGCCGCTCAAGCCGCAGTTGCAGCCGCAGCGCCAGTTCCTCCGGGCTCGGCTCAATATCAGGGTCGCGCGGCAGCAGCAGTGCGGACTTCAGATAGGCCAGCCAGGCCGCCATCACCAGATAATCAGCGGCAACCTCCAGCTTCAGCGATCGTGCCTCGTCAATAAACGTCAGATATTGCTCGACCAGCGCCAGTATCGACAGTTCCCGCAAGTCCACCTTTTGCGTGCGGGCAAGCGCGAGCAGGAGGTCGAGCGGCCCTTCCCACCCGTCAAGATCAAGCGTGAGCGCGTCATCGTCCGTCATCGCGGGATGTAGCCATGAACGCGCGCCAGCGACAATAGCGCAGGCCGCTCAGGCAAAGGCCAGCAGCGCGTCGCGTTTGGCGATGAGCGCAGCGATATCGCCCGCCGGCGCAACCCCGGCGACCGTCGCCATCGCCCGGTCGAGCCGTGCCCGGGAAATATCGGGCATGTCGCCGATACGGTTGGCGATGTCGGTCATTTCAGGCATCCGCGCCCAGCAATCGAGGACAATGTCGACCCCGGCCGCCAGCGCACCAACCGCCTTTTCACCGGCGGTGCCCGACAGCGCCTTCATATCGATATCGTCCGTCATCAACAGCCCGTCAAAGCCGATCCGCCCGCGAATGATGTCGCCAACGATGACCGGAGAGAGGGTCGCGGGCCGCGCGCTGTCCCACGCCTCGAACACGATGTGCGAGGTCATCCCCATAGGCGCGTGATTAAGCGCGATGAATGGCGCGAGATCAGTGCCAAGCTGCGCGTCCGTCGCGGTAACGGTTGGCAAGTGATAATGCGTGTCGACAACCGCCCGGCCATGCCCTGGCATGTGCTTGACCACGCCGACCACCCCGGCGCGGCGCAGCCCGTCAAGCACCGCGCGGCCCATCGCCGCCACCCGCAGCGGTTCGGCACCATAAGCGCGCGTGGCAATGGCATCGGTCGTATCGGGCTGCGCCACGTCGAGCAACGGCAAGCAATCGACGTTGATCCCCACTTCGGCGAGCATCAGCCCGATGGCTTCGGCATTGGCGGCAGCGGCCTCAATCGCTGAAATCGGCGCTGTTTCGTAAAGCGAGTCGAACGCAGGCCCAGCAGGAAAGGCTGGCCATTCCGGCGGCCCCATGCGCGCGACGCGGCCGCCCTCCTGATCGATCAGAATTGGCACATCGTTGCGGCCAGAAAGCGCGCGTAATGAGTCGGTTAGCGCCAGAAGCTGCTGCCGGTTGCCAACATTTCGGCGGAACAGGATATAGCCGACCGGGTCGCTCTCGCTGAAGAACGCGCGCTCGTCATCCGTCAATACAAGCCCGGAAAGGCCGAAGATTACTGGCTTCATCGCGCCTGCGCTAGCCTAGTTCGCGGAGATGAAACAAGCCTCTCCGGCAACCTTCAGCTTGCCGCAAAGCTCGGCCGCTTGCCCGTTGCTCCCGGCATTGACGCGCAGGCGGAACACCTTGCGACCATTGACGTCGGCCTGCTGGACCTGCTTGCCGAGCGGCGCGAGATAGGCAAACCGGCGGGAAGCCGCCGCCCAAGCCACATTCGCCGCGCCTTCGCTAGGGAAGGCGCCAAGCTGCACCAGCGACCCGCCCGAGGCCGCGCCGGGCACCGCCAATGCGCGAACGCCGGGTGCTGGCGGTGCGGCAAGCTTGCCGCTTGACGGCGGAATGGCGTTGCCAGCGTTTTTGGCGCCCGTCGTACGGTTCGCCAGCGTGCCCGCAACCGGGGCCTCAGGCGTTGCCTTCAGGTCAATCGCGCCATTGCCCGAGCCCTTGCCTTCACTCGTCGCAAAGGCGGTGTCGCCCTCGCCTTCGACCTTCATGCCACCGGGGTTGTCCGGCTTGACCTTGTAATCGCCTTCCTGCGCCGCAATCAGCTCACCGGAGCCGCCGCTCGGGCGACCACGGCCCATGAAGCTATAGGCGAGCCACACCAGCGCGGCGACAGCCGCGAGCCCGGCAAGCACGAACAAGGCGGTGCGCACCAGCGATGGTCCCTCGCGATAATCATCATCAACGGTTTCCAGCCACGGCAGCCGATCTTCGTCGCGCAACACATTCTCACCCGAGGTCGCCATCAATTCATCTCCTGAACGGCCTCTACCCCCATGATGGCGAGCCCGTTTCTGATTATCTGCCCTATCGCATCGGCCAGGAAAAGGCGCGCGCAGGTGAGTGGTGGGTTGTCCTGAATCAGGAAACGCCGATCCGGCCGATCGTTGCCGACATTCCAGCTTGCATGAAACTCCGCCGCCAAGTCATAGAGATAAAATGCTATTCGGTGCGGCTCACGCGCCGTTGCCGATGTTTCGACTACCCGCGGGAACTGGGCTGCGCGCTTCACGAGCGCGAGGTCTTCTGTATCAAGCCGGGACAGGTCGACGGCGCCGCACGCAATACCCGCCTCTGCTGCCCGCCGCCTCAGCGATGCGACTCGGGCATGAGCGTACTGAACGTAGAAAACCGGGTTGTCTTTCGACGCTTCTACGACTTTGGCAAAATCGAAATCCATTTGCGCATCGGCCTTGCGAGTCAGCATGGTGAAGCGCACCACGTCTTTGCCGACTTCGTCCACCACATCGGCCAGGGTCACGAAATTGCCCAGCCGCTTGCCCATCTTAACGAGCTCGCCATCGCGCATGAGGCGGACCATCTGCACCAGCTTCACATCGAACTTGGTCTTGCCGCCAGTCAGGGCGGCGACCGCCGCCACGATACGCTTGACGGTTCCGGCGTGGTCGGCGCCCCAGATGTCAATCAGCTCATCGGCCGATTGTGCCTTTTGATAATGATAGGCAAGGTCGGCGCCAAAATAGGTCCAT
Source organism: Sphingomonas sp. (assembly GCA_046155125.1). Taxonomy (GTDB): domain Bacteria; phylum Pseudomonadota; class Alphaproteobacteria; order Sphingomonadales; family Sphingomonadaceae; genus Sphingomonas. The sequence continues at coordinate 4,800 of JBJXEC010000091.1, forward strand.
TGCCCGGTTGATTTCTTGATCGGCCGGTCCTGATCGTCGCCAAATTGCGTCGAGCGGAACAGGGGCAGCACCACTGGCTCCCAGTCCTCCGGCGTCTCGCCCTTCGGCGCTTCCAGCACGCCATCATAAACGAGGCCGCGTGCGCGCAGATCGGCCTCCGCCGCCTCGGGCTTGCCCGCCGCCTGCAACGCCGCTTCCGAGGCAAAGACATCGTGGTGGATGCCAAGCAGGGCCAGGTCGCTGCGGATCATGTCCATCATCGCGGCAACCGCCCGCGTGCGGAACGCAATCAGCCATTCGGACTCATTGGCCCCGGCATAAGTGTCGCCAAACTCGGCAGCGAGCGCCTTGCCCACCGGCACCAGATACTCGCCGGGATAATAGCCCGCCGGCATGTCGCCAATGTCCTCGCCAAGCGCTTCGCGATACCGAAGGTGCACAGACCGGGCGAGCGTATCAACCTGCCCGCCGGCGTCGTTGACATAATATTCGCGGATCACCCTGTGCCCGGCAAATTCGAGCAATGCCGCCAACGCGTCCCCCACCACGGCGCCACGGCAATGGCCCATGTGCATGGGGCCGGTCGGGTTGGCGGACACATATTCGACGTTCACGGTCGGGCGGCTGCCGGGTGCCGATCGGCCATAGTCGGCGCCACCCTCAGCGATCGCGGCGAGCTCAGTCCGCCAGCAATCGTCGGTAAGCGACAAGTTGATAAAGCCTGGCCCGGCGACCGACACTGCAGCAACCTCGGGCAGCGCGCGCAACTGCGCTGCGATGAGCTCGGCAAGCGCGCGCGGATTGGTCGCAGCGGGCTTGGCCAGCACCATTGCGGCGTTGGTCGCCAGATCACCGTGCGTCACGTCGCGGGGCGGCTCGACGGTAACGTTGCGCCGATCAAGCGCAGCCGGCAGCGCACCTGACGCAACCAGCGCATCTAGGGCGGCATCAATATGCGCGGCGAACCGGGGGTAAAGCGTCATCATCTGTCCAATCGTTGAAGTGCTGGCCCTTAGCGGATGCGCGCGACCGGAGCAAAGGGGCTGGTCGCGGGCGGTGATGTCCCTAAAGTGGAGCGCGCCTATGCCAGTTAGCCAAGGACATCCGCCAATGCGCCTCTGCCATTTTTCCGCTGCTGCTGCTGCAGTATTGTTCGCAAGTTCGGCCCTAAGCGCGGCCCCGCCTGCAAAATCGAACCCGTTGCTGAAAGCAGCCGAAGCTGCACGGCCAGCGCAATTGGCGTTGCTTGAGCAGTTGGTGAATATCGATTCCGGCACGGGTGATGCAGAAGGGGGGCAAAAGGCCTCGCTGCTGGTGGCGGAGCGGCTCCGCGCGCTGGGCATGTCGGTCGAGCTGGTCAAGGCCGAAGCGCCAGGCCTCCCCGACAATGTCGTCGCCAGCCTGAAGGGCACTGGCAAGGGCCGCATCCTGATGATCGCGCACACCGACACGGTGTTTGGCCCCGGCACCGCTACGAAGCGGCCGTTCCATATGGACGACACCCGCGCCTATGGCCCCGGCGTGGCTGATGAAAAGGGCGGTGTGGTCGAGGGGATTTTCGCGATCCAGCTGCTGCGCGACCGGGGTTTCAAGGACTTTGCCCAGATCACGTTCCTCGTCGAAACCTCGGAGGAGCGCGGGTCACCCGGCACCCGCAAGCTCATCGACCGGCTTGTGCGTGCGGCCGATGTCGAGCTGAATCTCGAGCCCGGCGACGCGCCCGATGCCATGACGGTGTGGCGCAAAGGCAGCACGGCCTTCAAAATCGACGTGAAGGGTCGCCCCGCCCATGCCGGTGTCGCGCCGCAAGAAGGCCGCAATGCAGCCCTTGAGCTGATTCACCAGCTGCAACTGGCCGACGGCCTGCCCAAAACCGGCGACGGCCTGACCGCGAACCTCACATTGCTAAGCGCCGGCGCGCGCTACAACATCATCCCCGAAGATGCGTCGGCCACCATCAACGTGCGGATCAGGACCAAAGAACAGGGCGATACGGTCGACGCGTTGCTTCAGAAGAACGCGCAGACCACGCTCGTCCCCGACACAAAAGTTACGGTAAGCCATGAGCCGAGCTTCCCGCCGCTCCCCAACAACCCCGGCACCGATGGGCTGGCGGCGATGGCCGAGCGCCTATATGCGGGCATTGGACGAACGATCACGCGCAGCGGCAATGGCGGCGCCTCGGAATCAGCGCTCGCGTTTGAGGCGGGCATTCCAGCGCTTGACGGCCTTGGGCCAGTTGGCGGCGGCTTCCATTCGGAGCAAGAGTTTCTGGTGCTGGAAACGGTGACGCCGCGGCTCTATTTGCTCGCCAGCCTGTTGATGGAGCTTGGCAAAGCACCGCCTGCGCGCCTGAAATAGCGGAGCGCCCGCGCGGCCCGGCGCCTCACACCAGGCCGTTAATTACCTTGGTATCGATGCCGGGGAACAGCGCAGGCATGGCGCGCACCGGGTCCAGCCCGAAATGCCCGGCGACCGCGCTGCCGATAACGCCGTCAAGCGGCGTCGTCGGTCGCAGGTCGCGCCCTTCATACAGGGCGGCAGGCGCCAGCCCCGGCCAATCCGCCAGCACGCGCCCCCCCTTTACGGCGCCGCCGACCAGCATCGCCACCGATGCCGTGCCATGATCGGTACCGCCCGTGCCGTTCACGGCAACGGTGCGGCCAAATTCGGTCGCGACAATAACGAGCGTGTTCGCCCAATGCGCCCCAAGTCCTGCTTTCAAAGCCGCGATCATGGCATCAAGCCCACTGAGTTGCCCCGCCAGCCTGCCGCGCTGGTTGGCGTGCGTGTCCCAGCCGGTACTCTCGACCATCGCAATGCGCGCGCCGTCTGCGGGTGCCAGCAATTTTGCGGCAAGCGCGCCGGTTGCCGCGGCATTGCGGCCATTGTTGGCCGCCAGATCCGCCGTCAGCGTGCGCGTGTTCATCGCCTCGGACCATAGCGCGTGGAGCTGCGCGTCTCCCTGATAGAGCATCGCAACCCGCTGGAGCAGGTCCTCATTCGCCTGAGGGAGTGCCGAGGGCGCGTAGGACGCGACGTCACGGGGCCCGCGCAGCGCCAGCGGCACGGTAACGGACACCGCAATCGCCCGTGCCTGATCTGCGGGCAGCAGGCCCAGCAGCCGGTTCAGCCAGCCATCCTTGATCTGATAGGCGCTCGCGCCGCCGCTCTCGAGCACGTTTTGCCCGTCAAAATGCGAGCGGTCGCGATAGGGCGAGGCGGTGGCGTGCACGAACAACGCCTGCCGCTCAGCAAACAAGGCGCTGACGGTCGTCAGGCCGGGGTGGAGCGCGAACATGCCCTGGAGCACTGGCTGCCCGGCAAAATCGGCGGCGAGCATGCCGCGCGCGCCAGCAAAAGCGGGGTCGCCAACGGGCGCCAGCGTGCCGAGCCCATCGGCGGCGCCGCGCTGAATAATGAACACCAGCCGCTTGTCGGTCGCGGCTCTGGCAAAGGCGATATGGGGTGCAAAGCCAGTTGCCAGCGCACCCAGCGCCGCCCGGCCAACAAAGGAACGCCGATCAATCATCACATCATCTCCGAAGCGTTTCGGGTGCGACCAGCAACAGGGCGAGCGCCTGGTCAGGGCTTTCGGCATTGGCAAGCGCCGCCGCTGTCGGGGCGCTCACTGCCGCTGGATAAAGCCTCGCCGCCAGGGTCCGCGCGTCGACGCGACCCGCAACACGGGCGGCAAAGGCGCCAGCAACTTCCACCCGGCGGACAATGGCATCGGGGCCGGCCCAGGTCACGGCGAGATCGTCATACCCGGCAGGTGACCCCGGCCCCCAAACTGGCTGGCCAAGCTGGTTCATCAGGCCGGTAATCTGCATCGCCCGAACCTCGCGGAGGTTGAGTGCGCGCATCGCGCCCACCGCCCATTCCCAGGGCGAACGAAATTTCGTTGGGGCCTCGCCCCACAGCTCGGGCGAATCGACTAGCGTTTTGTACAGGGACGGCAAGTCGCCCCCCGTTGCCATGAAGTTGGCTTTTAACCGCGCCACTAAAGCTGGTGGCGGCGCATCGCCGGCGAAATGGCGGGCGAGCTTGGTCGCGATATGCTGTGCCGTTGCCGGGTGCGCCGCAAGCATGTCGAGCACGGCCTGTGCTTGCCGCTCGCCCCCCTCACCATAACGCCGCCCCATGATCGAGCGGCTGCCAGGCTCGTGCAGGGGGGGCGCGAAAACAAAGTCCCCGGGCTGGCCCTGCGCGCCCGCAAACCGCGCGCCCGGCCCGCGTGCGATGCCAGCGACCGTCCACCCGGTCATCGCGCGGGCGAACTCGGTGACATCGGCTTGCGAATACCCGGTGCGAACACCAAGCGTGTGCAGCTCCAAGATTTCGCGCGCGAGATTTTCGTTAAGGCCGACCTTGCGCTGAGGATTGTTGCGCCCGACACGACTGCCAAGCGGGCTGTTGGGCCCAACCGACTGCGCCTGATCGAGGTACAGCAGCATCGCGGGATGACGCTCGACCGCGTTCAGCATATCGCTGAACTTGCCCAGCACATGCGGGCGAATTGCCTCAAACTCCATGTTGCCGGTGAGGCCGAGCACCAGCGGCTTGTCGACCGACACCGCAAAATGGTTCGCCCAGAAATGCACCATCCGCTCAACAAAGGGCGTGGCCGACTGCACCGCAACCAGCGTGCGAGCGCCCACGGCGTCGGCGTATATCAGGCGTCGGTTGCGGCGAAGCGTCTTTCCAGCATCGCCCGGCTCGTCAGTCACGGCGCGTCCCTGCTGCCGTTGGCGCCCAGCGAGGCCCAGGGGCGCGGCGGGTGTTCCCTGAGCGCTGTCGTTCATCTGGTCGACCGGACGGGGTGGCGCGGCGGCGGCCGCGCCCGCCACGCGATTTTGCAGCTGTTGCTGGCGCACCTGTTCCAGGAACCGCGCGAGCTGCTCGGCGATTTCGCGGCGCGGCGGCAACGCTGCGATGCTGGCCGGCCTTACCTCAAAACCGTCAAGCTGCGCCGTCAGCCAGCTTTTGGCATCGGTTGGCATCGGCGCATCCGGTCGCGCACCAAGGCCAAAGCGATTAAGGGCAATGCTGAGCGCGGGCATGGGCAACTCCAAAACGATTTGTGCTGGATAGACCCTGTTTGTCGCACAATTTTGTCAGAACCCGTCGGGCAACTCGATTGGACCAACCGCGTGACGATAGCACGATATCGCGTAACGGTCCGTCATCCCTGCGATGAAATCAGCGATATGGCGGCTGTGCTGAGGCTCCGCCGCGGGCAGCCGCGCGCGCCATTCCTCCGGCAGCAGCGCGGGATCGGCATGATAAGCAGCAAACAATCCGGCCACGATATCCCGCGCAATTGCCGCCGCCGCAAGTTGGCGGGGGTGGTGATAGAGATTGGCATACATGAAGCGCTTCAGCGCCCGCTCCGCCTCGCGCATATCGCGCGAAAAGCCGACAAGGCACGTGCCCGCCGCCCGCACATCGTCTGCCGACTGCACCCCCGACTGCGCGATGCGCTGCGCTGTTTCGGCGATGAGATCACGCACCATCGCGCCGATTTGCGTGCGGACCAGCTCGCCCCGCAGCCGGTGCTGGGGCACCTCATCAAATTCGCTGGCCACGGCGCGCCATTGCTCGGCCACCAGCGGCACTTCCCGTAGCTGATCGAGCGTCAACAACCCCGCGCGCACGCCATCGTCAATGTCGTGATTGTCATAAGCGATATCGTCGGCAATCGCGGCGATCTGGGCTTCGAGCGAGGGCCAGCAATCAAGCGCGAGCGCGAAATCGGCATCCGCCGCCGCCAGCGCCCAGCCGGGTGCCGCCACCGGTCCGTTATGTTTTGCCAGCCCCTCCAGCGTTTCCCATGTCAGGTTAAGGCCGGGCCAGCGCGGATAGCTGCGTTCCATTAGCGTCAGCGCGCGCAACGTGTGCCCATTATGGTCAAAGCCGCCATGCGCGCCAAGCGCCGCCTTCAGCGCCTCCTCCCCCGCATGGCCAAAGGGCGGGTGGCCAATGTCGTGCGCCAGGCACAGCGCCTCGGTCAGATCCTCGTTAAGCCCCAGCGCCCGCGCGACCGTGCGGCCGATCTGCGCCACCTCCAGGCTATGCGTCAGGCGAACGCGAAAATGGTCGCCATCGGGCGCCATGAACACTTGGGTCTTGTGCCGCAGCCTGCGGAAGCTGATCGAGTGGATGATCCGGTCGCGGTCGCGCTGAAACGCGTCTCGGGGGCCGCGCGCGGTGCTGCTTTGTTCTTCGTGACGGCGACCGCGGCTGCGCTCCGGGACACTGGCCCAGGGCGCCCGCGCTATCACGGGGTAGGCACCCGCGCGACTGGCTGACCCTTGTCGCTTGTAAACACAAATGTGCTGACACCTGATTTGGACAGCGTGTTTACGAAGGCCTGCGCCTCGGCGGATGACGAGAACGGGCCAGTCAGCAGGCGGTTGGTGAAGCGCAGCGGCGTCGTCCATGCCGATTTGCCCTTGAGCGCCGGCGCCTTGTCGCGCACCGATGCCCAGGCCTTTGGCAAATCGCGTACGTTGGCGCCGCCCGACACCTGCACCCATATCCGCGACGGATTGGCCTTGGCGCCCTTTTCATCGGCCGCTTTCTTGTCGGCGGCCAGTTTGTCCCCAGCCTTCTTATCGGCGGCCTTCTTATCGGCTGCCTTCTTTTCGGCTGCAGCTTTGTCGGTTGCCTTTTTGTCGGTCAGCGCGTTGTCGGCCGCCTTTTTGTCAATGAGGGCTTTTGCGTCAGCGAGCTTCTTCTCGGCCAATTTGCGATCGGCCGCCTTCTTATCGGCGGCGATCTTGGCCGCTGCGGCCCTTTCGCCGGCGAGCCGCTTAGCGCTCGCGCCGCCCGATGTTACTTGAGCGAGCGACGGCGCAGGAGCATCTGGCGGCGACGCCGATGGAAGGTTCGTAGCGGCGCCGGTATCAATCGCCGGGGCTGCCGGGCGGACTGGCCCGACCCCAAGTTCAGACGCGGGCACGCCGATGCCGGCGATGATTTTTGCAAGAATTGAGTCCTCGCCGCCAACCGGTGCGGGCTGCCTTCCCGGCGGCGACCGCACGGCTGTCGGCGCGCTGGTGGTCGCGACAGGAATAGGTTCCGCAACGGACGCGACGACGGGTTCAGCATCCGGCGGCATGGCCAACGGCTTCCCCACTTCGGGCTGCGCGGGCGGTTGCACACTGGCGACGGTGGTCGACGCGGCGGCCTCTCCCGGCGGCGAGTCAATCGCGGGCGGCGTGGGTAGTGGCACGGCGCTGGCTACCACGACCGGCGCAGCCGGCGGCTCGCGCTTCTCAGGCTGATCGGTGGCGATTGATGCCTGCGCAGTGGTTGCAATTCCCGCAGGCGTCAGCGCATCTGGCGCGTTGGTGGCTGGCGCCACAATTTGTGCTGCTGTTGAAGGTACAGACGCTGTTGCCGGTACAATGGTCGCAACCTGCGCAGGTGCGGATGGTTTGGCCGAAACCACGGCCAAGCCACCAACAGAAGACGCCGCGCCGGGCGACGGAATTGGGCTGGCCGAGACCAACAGGCCAGCGGCGCTGGCAGACGTCTTGCTGCGCGCCCTACCCACAGGCGGTGAGCCGGTTCCCTGAGGCGCCGCCGCCACTTTTGCCAAGGCCGTTGCGGCAACGGTTGTTGCGATATCGTCACTCCGCTCATCAGGTGGCGGCGGGAGCGGCGATGGCGTGGCGGTCGACGCTGCGCGCGCTTGTAGAGCAGCCAACGCCACCTTTACCGGGCCGGGTTCAGCGCGGCGCACTCGTTTGTCGACCGCCCGCTTCGTGCTCGCCGCAACGGTCGCCTTGGGCGGCTCGGCAACCGCCACACGCTCGGGCGCGAGCACAGGGAATGTCGGCGCGAGCCTTGCGTCGGCGAGGCGCTCCGCTGTTGGTGCGACTTCACCAAAATGAACGGCAAAGGCACGGTCCACTGGCCCTAGACGGCCCAGCCGATCGAGGAACGGGGCGAGCCCGGTGGCGATCGATGCCGGCAATATGGCAGTCGCGATCCGATTGGCGCCCGCCACGTCGCCGGTCATCGCGAGTACGAACGCGCGCACGCGCCATGCCGCCCGGTCGCTGCGTCGCAACTGCGCGTCGATTTGCTCCAGGGCGGCCTCGCGTTGCCCTGAAATGGCCAGCGACAAGGCATATCGCCGCTCGGTCTCGTCCTCCCGCCCGGCTTTCAGCGCCAATCGGTAAGCCCGTTGTGCGCGGGTCTGCTGACCAACCAGATCAAGCGCCAGCGCCTGAGCGGCGGCATAAGCCGTGGAGTCGGCACCCAGCGCCTCTGCTTCTTGAAACAGCCGGAGTGCTTCTCCGGGGCGTTCGAGATAGACCAGTGCGCTCGCCTCGCCCGCCTTGAGCCGGCCGTTGCGCGGGTCAAGCCGTTCCGCGCGCGCAAAAAACCGGGCGGCAGCAACCGGGTCGCCAAGCTTCAATGTAAGCTCACCCGCTTCAATCAGCGCCGGCACATTCTTCGGATCAGCCCCAAGCACGCGCATCTGCGCTGCCAGCGCATCCGACGTTGGCGATAATGGCTGAATGGTCTCGACCTGGGCCGCAGTCGCACGGGCGCCCATGACAAGGGCAAGCGACGCGACCGCCATAAAACCTGGTTTCAAGCGCATATCCCGCCGCTAGACCGCAGCACCCGCCGGTTGGCAATGGCAAAAAGTATCACGCGCGCTCGGGTGGGGCGCGCCGGGGACAAACCGGCGCGCCTGCCTCACTGGTTGTTCTGCCGGTGCAGGAAGCGCGGTATCTCGACGCCCTCCTTGTCGGGCGCCGACTCGTCGCGCGCGCCGCCACGCGTTACGCTCGACATGCGCTCGAACAGCGTGCCACCGGTTTTGCCGCGTGGCGCCTCAGCCGCTTGTGCCTCCACCTCGGCAACCGGCTCTTCAGGCGCGCCGGCGGTCAGCCAGCGGCGACGCACGCTGGAGCCAGAAAGGGGCGCCGCGGCGGGCTCCTCGCTGTGGTCGGCCGCAATTGGCACCGCTGCATCGCTACCGAGCACCAGTTCACCCATATCGCTCGAGTCACCAGCATCGGTTGCCAAAACTGGCGGATCGAGTTTCAGCGGCGCGGGCTGTGCGCCATCCGCCATTGCTGAGAGCGGCGCTGGCTCGCTGGTTGCAACCGCCTCGGGCATCACGAAGGCGACCGCAGGTGCTGCGGCCGGCGCTTCGGCTGTTACCGGCTGCGGCGGCGCCTCAGCACCGCGACGCGGGGTTGCAAAGCTGAACGTCCGCGCAGGCTCGGGCACATCGGCGGCGACTGCCCCGGCCTCGATGCCGGTTGCGACGACGGACACGCGAATCTTGCCTTCGAGCTCGGGGTTGAACGCTGACCCCCAAATGATGTTCGCGTCGGGATCTACCAGCTCGCGAATATGGTTTGCGGCTTCATCAACCTCCAGCAGGCGCATGTCCTCGCCACCAGTGATTGACACGATAACGCCCTTTGCGCCCTGCATCGACACGCCGTCGAGCAGCGGATTGGCGATCGCCTTTTTTGCCGCGACAATTGCGCGATCGTCGCCCTCGGCCTCGCCGGTACCCATCATTGCCTTGCCCATTTCCTGCATCACTGAGCGGACATCGGCAAAATCGAGGTTGATGAGGCCGGGCATGACCATCAGGTCGGTAATGCCCCGCACGCCCTGCTGCAGCACTTCATCGGCCATTTCAAAGGCTTGCTTAAAGGTCGTATTGGCGTTGGCGATCAGAAACAGGTTCTGGTTGGGAATGACGATCAGCGTATCGACAACCTTTTGCAGCTCTTCGATGCCCTGTTCAGCGGCCTTGGCGCGGCGGTTGCCCTCAAACGCGAATGGCTTGGTGACGACGCCCACGGTCAGAATTTTCTTGTCGCGCGCGGCCTTGGCGATGACCGGGGCCGCCCCCGTGCCGGTCCCGCCGCCCATGCCGGCCGCGATGAAGCACATGTGTGACCCATCGAGCAACTTGGTGATCGCGTCGATCGACTCCTCGGCCGCCGCGCGCCCGATGGCTGGCTGCGACCCCGCGCCAAGCCCTTCGGTAATCTTGGCGCCCAGCTGAATCCGCTGCGGTGCCGATGACTGCTTGAGCGCCTGCGCGTCGGTATTCGCGACGAGAAAGGAGACGCCCTGCACGCCGGCCCGCATCATGTTGTTGATCGCGTTGCCCCCCGCGCCCCCCACACCGATCACGGCAATGCGCGGTGTAAGCTCATCGGTTTCGGGTGGAAGAAATTCGATGCTCATTCTATAGCCTCCACATGTCGCAGCCCGTTGCGACATCCCAAGTTGCGTGCTGTTGTGCACCAAGGTTAACGCTTACTCTAGCCCCAATCAGGCGGCACTGTCGTATTTGTTTAATAATTCGCCCGAAATGCCGCGAACAAGCGCGCCAGTGCCCCAAATCCACGTGGTCGGTGCACCAGTTGGTGCACAGGGGCTATCGAGCGCAGATCAAGCGGGTTGGCCGCGGCATATTGGGCAAGGCCGGCAAGGGTTGCAAATGCCGGACCGCTATGTGCCTCGGGAAGGGCTGTAAGCCCGCGTGGGCGACCGACCCGCACCGACCGGCCAAGCGCCACCTGCGCATAATCGGCAATGCCCTTCAACTCCGCGCCGCCGCCGGTCAGGACCACTTGTCGGCCAACCGGCCCGCCAAAACCAAGCTCGGTCAGCACTTTTTGAATTTCTCCCATTAGATGGTCGAGCCGCTGGCGGATAACCGCAATAAGCTGCGCCTTGGTGATGCGCACGCCCTCGCCCGCACCGTCATCGGCAGAAATGGGCGCGACATCGATCATGTCATGGTTGTCGCGCGGCGATGCGTTGGCCGATCCGTGGAAGCACTTGATCCGCTCTGCCTGTGTGCGCCTTGTGCCAAAGGCGCTGGCAATGTCGTCGGTGATGTCCGCTGCGCCAATCGGGATTGATGTCAGCGCCACCAGCATGCCGCCGGCAAACAGCGACACATTGGTTATGCCTGCCCCCATCTCAACAAGGGCGACGCCCAGTTCGCGCTCTTCCTCTGACAGGCAGGCCATGCCTGTTGCGACGGGCGACGCGATGATCGATTTCACTTCAAGATGCGCGGAACGCACGCACAAATCGAGGTTGCGGACCGGCGACCCGTCGGCTGCGACCACGTGAATGTCGACACCCAGCCGGTCGGCATAAAGTCCCAGCGGCTGCTTCACGCCTTGCAACCGGTCGAGCGTGTAGAGCGCCGGCTGCGCGTGCAGCACCATGCGCCCGGCCGGGTTGATCGACTGTCGCCCGGCCTGGAGCAGCGCCTCGATATCGGCCTCCTCGACGCGGTGGCCCCCCAGTTCGACCTCAACCGACGCGACGTCAGAAACCAGACCGCCCGCTGAAAAACTGACCCAGACATTTTCGATGTTCAGCCCGGCGATACGCTCGGCCTGTTCGACAGCCTCCCGCACGGCGCCCTCGGTTGCGGCCATATCAGCCACATAGCCGCGCTTCACGCCACGACTTTCACGCTGCCCAGTACCGAGCACGACCAGCTCGCCGCCCTCAACCTTCTGGGCGATCATTGCCGACACCTTGGACGAGCCAATGTCGAGCGCGGTAATCAGTTCATCAGTCGCGATCTTGGCCACGGCGCTATCCTTCGCTCGAGTTGGTGGGGGACGTGTCGGCTGGCGCCTTGGCAGCGGCCTGATCAGCAAGCGCGCGCAGCGCACCGGCACCGGGCTTGCGCGCAATCAGCTCGCCGTCCTTGCGCATGTCAAACTTGAGCCAACCCTTGCCGAGCAGGGGCGTCGCCCCCTCTTTCGCGGCAAATTTGGCCAGCGCACGCGGCGCGCCGTCCTCCGGCAATGCCAGCGTTTCGCCGGTAGTGAAGGTAAGGTTCCAGCGCCGATTGCCAATCCAGGTCGCGGCACGCACCATAGGCTTGAGCGCTGGCGCTGCCTCCAGCAGCTGTGCATAGGCGGGCGCCTGCGCGTTGGCCCCTGCGCCAATGATGAGCGGCAGGTTGGGCATCGCGTCGGACGACACTTCCTCTAGCGCCAGACCTTGCGCGTCGATCAGCGTCAACGCGCGCTCGTTCTGCCAGATCGCGGCAGGCTCGCGCTCGACAATGTGCACCACGAGCTTGTCAGGCAGACGGCGCGAAACCTGCGCGTCGGCGATCCAGGGATATTGCAGCAGGCGCGTGCGCACATCCTCGACGTCGACCAGCGGCAGCGCGCGCGATTTTTGGCCGAGTACGACGGCATAGACCGTCATCGCGTCCATCCGCTTGACGCCGGTCACCTCAATGCCCTGAACGCGAAATCCGGCTTTGCCCACCTGCTCCGCCAGTGCGACAGCGGCCGCCTGGGGCACGCCGAAATACCCCAGCACGACAAGCGCTGCACCGGTTGTGCCGCCCATGATCGTCCAGGTCGCCGCGCGCCGCAGCGTTGCTTCGGAGACGGGCAGCGCGCCAATTATGCCGTCAATCCATGATTTCCTGGGCTGACGCGCCTTGCGCCGCGCGGGCTGTGTTGGGCGCCGGGCATTGCCGCGCTTGATGGTGCCGGTCACAAAGCCTCCTCGATGATGCGCTGGACGAACTGCGGATAGCTCATGCCGCGGTGCCGGGCCTGTTCGGGGGCCAGGCTGAGCGGCGTCATGCCGGGCTGCGTGTTGACCTCAAGCAGGAACAGCCCGTCAATGCCTTGCTCGTCATCCCAGCGGAAATCGGCCCGCGACACGCCTTTGCAGCCAAGCAGCCGGTGGGCGTCCAGCGCAATCCGGCAGCATGCTGCGCTGATCTCGTCGGGAATGGCCGCCGGATAAACATGCTCGGTCATGCCGTCGGTATACTTTGCGTCATAATCGTAAAAGCCGCTCTTGGGGCGCAGTTCAGTGACGCCCAGCGCCTCGCCCGCGAGGACAGCGGTGGTCAGCTCTCGGCCCCGCACGAACGGCTCGGCCAGCAGCTCGGCAAATTCTGTCCATGGCCCGGCGGCGGCTTTGGCGATCGGGTTACCGTAATTGCCCTCGTCAGTCACGATCGCGACGCCGACTGACGAGCCCTCGTTCACGGGCTTTAGGACATAAGGGCGCTTAAGTGGATCGCCAAGGTAGAGACTTTCGCTTTTTATCACACGACCGCCGGGCATCGGAATACCCTGCGGCACCAGCAGCGCCTTGGTGAGCTGCTTGTCGATCGCGATTACGGACGTCGCAAGGCCGGAATGGGTGTAGTTCAACCCCATCAGGTCGAGCATGCCCTGCACTGATCCGTCCTCGCCAGGGGTTCCATGCAGCGCGTTGAACACCAAGTCTGGTTTGGCGTCTGCCAGCCGGGCAGCGACATCGCGGCCCATGTCGATGGACGTGACGCGGTGGCCAAGCGCCGTCAGCGCCTCAGCCACGCAGCGACCGGTCACAAGCGATACCTCCCGCTCGGCAGACCAGCCGCCCATCAGCACAGCGACATGAAGGGGCGCGACGCTCATGCCGGCTCCCCCACGCGCGCAATCTCCCATTCAAGCGCGATGCCCGACTGCGCCTTCACGCGCGCGCGGACTTCCTCGCCGAGCGCCTCGATATCAGCGCTAGTCGCATCGCCAACGTTGAGCAGGAAGTTGCAGTGCTTTTCGCTGACTTGCGCGCCGCCCATCGTAAGGCCCCTGCAACCCGCAGCATCCACCAGTTCCCATGCCTTGTGGCCGGGCGGATTCTTGAACGTCGATCCACCAGTTTTCAAACGCAACGGCTGTGATTCTTCGCGCGCGGCCGCAATCCGGTCCATCTCCGCGCCAATTGCGGCGGGGTCGCCGGGCGTGCCCGCAAACGTGGCTTCGACGACGATTGCACCGTCGGGCAGTGTCGAGTGGCGATAGCTGTAGCCCAGCGCCTCCGCTGGCATCGTCACGACCGTTCCATCCCGCAGCACGACGACACAAGCTATCAACACATCCCTGGTCTCGCGCCCATAAGCGCCGCCGTTCATCCGCACAAAGCCGCCAACCGTGCCTGGAATGCTGCGCAGAAATTCCAGGCCCGCAATGCCTGCATCGCGCGCGGTTGACGACACCAGAATGCCAGACGTGCCGCCGCCGCATGTCAGCGTGTCACCATCGGAGGAAACAGTCGCAAAACTGAACGCCTTGCCCAGCCGCACCACCACACCGCGATAGCCACCATCGCGCACGATCAGGTTCGAGCCAAGCCCCAGCGCCATCACTGGCACCTCAGGCTCCAGTCCGGCCAGAAAGTCACTCAGATCGTCAGTGTCGGCTGGCTCGAACAGCCAGTCAGCAACGCCGCCCGACTTGAACCACACAAGCGGCGCAAGCGGCGCG
>JBJXEC010000092.1:0-9965 GCA_046155125.1 Sphingomonas sp.
GTCACGCAATCCGATCGGCTGGCGTTATATGACGCTGCGCTGAAGCGCTTGCAGGCGATGGGGCTTGCCTATCCGTGTTTCTGCACGCGCGCCGACATTGCGCGCGAGGTTGCGGCGAGCGTCAGCGCGCCGCATGGGGCCGACGGGCCGCTATATCCGGGTACCTGCCGCTTGCTGTCGGTCGGCGAGCGAGCCGAGCGTCTGGCGGCGGCGGCGCCTTGCTGGCGGTTGGATGCGCGCGCGGCACAGGCACGAACCGGGCCGCTTAGCTGGCATGATGACCGCGCGGGCGCCGTTGCGGTGGATGTCACCGCGCTTGGCGACATTGTGTTGAAAGGCAAGGCGGCGCCTGCGTCCTACCATCTGGCGTGCGTGGTCGATGATGCCGTCCTCAGCGTCACCGACGTGGTGCGCGGCGCTGATATTTTTGCGTCGACCCATGCCCAAGTGCTGCTGCAGGCGGTGCTCGCGCTGCCGACACCGCGCTATCACCATCACCCGCTGGTGGTCGATGCAAACGGCGTGCGGCTCGCCAAGCGCCATGATGCGCCAACGCTCGAAATGGTGCGCGCATCGGGTGCGGACGGGCGGGCGCTTGCCGATCAGCTTCGCGCTGGCCAGCTACCCATTGGCTTTGCGCTCTTGAGCGGCTAAACACCCTCGCATGACTGTCTTCCTGGTTATCCTGCTCATCGCCGCCATGATCGCGACTGTGGTCGCCCTCGTCCGCGGCATCGTTACCTTTTTACAGACGACGGAGGCGGACCTTAAAGGCACCGGCCCCAGCGCGTCGGCGGTCAAATCGAACAAGATGATGCAGGCACGCATCCTGTTTCAGGCGATTGCCATCGTCATCGTGGTACTTATCCTGATTTCGACCGGCCGCACCTGACCCGAAAGGGCAGCCCATGGTGAAGCTCAACCGCATCTACACGCGCACCGGCGATAACGGGACTACGGGGCTGGTTGATGGCTCGCGCGTTGCCAAAACCGATGCCCGGCTGGCGGCGATGGGCGATGTCGACGAGGCGAATAGTGCCATCGGGGCGGCAATTGTGGCGCTTGGGGTGGGGCCTGACGTTGCAGCGCTTGTTCGCATTCAGAACGACCTGTTCGATCTTGGCGCCGATCTGGCAACGCCTGGGGATGATTTTGCTCCATCTGAGATGGCGCTGCGAATCACGGCCGGGCAAGTCACGCGTCTTGAGGCGGAAATCGACGTTATGAACGGCGACCTCGCTGCGCTCACCAGCTTCATCCTGCCCGGCGGCACCCACAGCGCGGCGGCGCTCCATCTCGCGCGCGCGATCACCCGGCGGGCCGAGCGGTCTGCGGTATCAGCGGCGCAGACGGTCCCTTTGAATCCGCAAGCGCTTGCCTATCTCAATCGTCTGTCGGATTTTCTGTTCGTGTGCGCGCGGCATGTGAACAAATCGGCTGGTGGCGACGTCTTGTGGGTGCCGGGCGCGTCGCGCTGAGCAGCTCGAGCGGGATTGGTTACCGAAACAGTCGGCGTCGACAAGGGGATTTGCGCAATGGCCGGAAAGGTCGACCAAAAGCCTGCTGGGCATGCACAGGCGTCACTGGCGGACCGCTTTCGCCGGGTGCGCGCCTTGTCGGTCGCGCTCGTAAATCCCTTGAGCGATGCTGATGCAAGTGTTCAGTCGATGGACGACACCTCGCCCGCCAAATGGCATCTGGCGCACACCAGCTGGTTTTTCGAGACCTTCATCCTGCGTGATTCGGTGCCCGGATATAGGCTGCATGACGCGCGGTTTCCGTTCCTGTTCAACAGCTATTATGAGGCAGAAGGGCAGCGCCATGCGCGCGGTCGGCGCGGAATGATCACGCGGCCGACGCTGGATGAGGTGATGGCGTACCGCGCGGCCGTGGATGCAGCGTTGCTCGCTGCGCTGCCATCGCTTGGCAATGACACGGCTGACCTGGTGCTGCTCGGCTGCAACCATGAGGAGCAGCATCAGGAACTGATCGTTACCGACATTTTGCACCTGTTTGCGCAGAACCCGCTGGAACCGGGTCTGTATCCGCAATCGCCCAAGCAGCCCGTGCCGATGCCGGGCGCGGTGCGCTGGCTGGAGCATGCTGGCGGTATTGTCGAGATGGGGCATGGCGGCAATGGCTTTGCCTTCGACGCCGAAGGGCCGCGCCACCGGGCACTGCTGGCGCCCCATGCGCTAGCCGATCGCACCGTCTCCAATGGCGAATGGGCCGCTTTCATCGCGGATGGCGGCTATGCCGATCCGCGGCACTGGCTGTCGGATGGCTGGGCCTGGGTCCAGCGGGAGAACATCACCGCGCCGCTGTATTGGCGGGCCGAACAGGGCGGCGGCTGGTCGCGCTTCGGGCTTGATGGGCGCCGTTTGATCGATCCCGCTGCGCCAGTCACGCATGTGAGCTTCTACGAGGCCGATGCCTATGCCACTTGGGCGGGCGCCCGGCTGCCGACCGAAGCGGAGTGGGAAGCGGCGGCAGTCGGCCATGATCCGAATGGCGGCAATCAACTGGACGCCGCAGGGCCCGTCGAGCCGCGCCCGCCAAGCGCTGAGCCGGCGTTTTTCGGCGATGTGTGGGAATGGACCGGCAGCGCCTTTCGCCCGTACCCCGGGTTTACCGCAGCCGACGGGGCAGTCGGCGAATATAACGGCAAGTTCATGAGCGGGCAGGGCGTGTTGCGTGGGGGCTCCTGTGCCACGCCGCGCGGGCACCTGCGCGCAAGCTACCGTAATTTCTTTTATCCGCACCAGCGCTGGCAGTTCACTGGCGTTCGGCTGGCCAGGGATCTCTAAATGTTGAAACAGGAAGCCGAAGACGGCCAGGCCTTGCTTGCTGACCCTGCCTTTCGGGCCGATGTTCTGGCGGGTTTTGCGAGCCGCCCGCGCGCCATTCCGGCACGCTGGTTTTATGACCGGCGGGGCTCGGAGCTGTTCGAGGCGATCACTGACCTGCCCGAATATTACCCGACGCGCACCGAAACCTCGATTCTGGAGCGGATCGGCAGCGATGTCGCGGCGCGCGTTGGCGCGGGGCGAGCGGTTGTCGAGTTCGGCTCGGGCTCTTCGGCCAAGACACCGCTGGTGTTGCGCGCGATTGCGCCATCCGCCTATGTGCCTATCGATATCTCAGGTGATTTTCTGCGCGAATCGGCGCGTACGCTTTCCGGCCAGTTCCCGGCGCTCCCGGTGTATCCGGTCGAGGCCGATTTCATGCACCCGATCGCGCTGCCCGACGCCGTGGTTGACAGCGCGAAACTTGGCTTCTTTCCCGGCTCCACCATTGGCAATATGATCCCGGCCTCCGCGGTCGATTTGCTGCGCGCGATGCGGCGCTGGCTCGGCACCGGCGCCATGCTGCTGATTGGGATGGACCGGCTGAAGAACGAGGCCGAACTGATCCGCGCCTATGACGATACACAGGGTGTGACGGCGCGGTTCAACCTGAACTTGCTTGAGCGGATCAACCGCGAGCTTGGCGGGACCATCCCGATCGACGCCTTTCGCCACCGCGCGCTGTGGAATGACATGCGTGCCCGGATCGAGATGCATCTGGAAGCGGCGCGCGACGTGGATTTCACCATCGACGGGCGCCCGTTCGCCATGGCGGCGGGCGAGACGATCCATACCGAGAACAGCCATAAATATGGCGCGCGCGATGCCCGCATTCTGTTGCGCGCGGGCGGCTGGACGCCGCTCACCGAATGGACCGACCCCGATGACCGCTTCGCCCTGGTGCTTGCTGAAGCGCAGGCGCTCCGCACCGCGCCCTGACGGTGCGGATGGCGGCCGGGGTGCCGCGCGGCCGCCTACAGCTCGCGGCCAGCCTCATGGTCGCCCGGGTTGAACCGGCACGTCAGAATGTCGCCGGGCAGGCAATTCAGCACGGCACACATCCGGGCAAGCGTCGCAAAGCGCACACCGCGGACCTTTCCCGACTTAAACAGCGAAAGCTGTGTCTCGCTGATCCCCATCTGGGCGGCAAGGTGCTTGCTGGTCATCTCGCGCTGGGCTAGCATGGCGTCGAGGGTGACGACAATGGGCACCTAGAAGAACTCCTCGATCTCACTGCGCATCACCGCTGCCCGGGCGAACAATTGCGAGAACAGCATCAGGGTGGCACCCACGATGCCCAACGTGACCGGTGACGGCTCGAACGCCCTGATCAAGGGCTTGCCCCAGATGATCGCGGTAACCAGCGGCACGCCCACGACCGAGAATAACGCACCCCCAAACAGCGCCAGCCCGACCCGGAACACCAGCGTTGGGAGCACGTCGTCAAACAGGGCGCCCTTGGCAATTGCTTTCAAGGCACTGCGGATCATCCAGATCGCCCACATGTAAAGCGCCATCGGCAGATAGTTGAGCACCACGGTATCGGCGTAGCGCCCGCCCTGTACCACGACGTTGCCGATCAACACGGCAGCGAGCATCGCCAGTAAGGCCAGAGGAATGGTTACCAGCCACATCAACATGCCTGCCCGGCTTTGGATGGTTGCAACTGGCATGATACGTCCTTTCCGCTACAATGAATTTAACTCTCACCTAATTTTTGAGCCAGGTCAAGTTTAATTATTAGTTAAATTGATGCGCGGCTTGGTACGGCGGCGTGCGCTCAGATCGGTTGCGGCAGCCTTCGTCAGCCGGCTTTGAGAAACGCAACGACCCGGTCCCGCCAGAGGCGATAGCCTTCCCGGCTTGGGTGCAGGGCGTCGTTGAAATACTCACGGCGCTGGCTGCCATGGTCATCAACAAATGCCGCATAAAGATCGAGATATTTCGTGCCCGCCGCCTGTTCGGCAAAAGCGCGCAGCTGAGTGTTGACCGGAATGACCAGATCCCGGTTTTTGGCCTCATCGTCTGTCGGCAGGATTGACTGGACGATAATCTGCGCGGCAGGCTTGCGCTCCCTGATGCGCGCGATCGTCGCCTCGACGCCCCTGACGATGCTGGCGGTGGCCGGGCGTTCGGCATCGAACGAGTTGTTGATGCCCAGCATCAGGAATATGCGCTCGGGCTGCAGATCCTGCCGGTCGAGCCATCCGCCGCCGCCCCGCGCTTTTGGCAGCAGCCGGTAAAGAACATGCTCGATCCGGTCCCCGGATACGCCAAGGTTGAGCGCCTTCAGCCCGGGAGCGGCGCCGCTGAATGTTTCGTCCCAGATGGCGCGGCCACAATATTTCCCCGGAAACCAAGGATTGGCATCGAGATGCCAGAAGTCGGTGATCGAATCCCCAATGAAAACGATGCGGATGGCGCGCAGGCTATGCGGGCCGCGCACGGTTTGCTCGATATCGGCCGCCCGCTTTTGCCAATAATCGACGCGTGCGGTGGGTGTCTCGGCGACAAAGCGCGATTGCCCGGCCGCGTCGCCGCCTATGGCCAGGCCGATGGCCAGAGATATCGCCGCTGTCAGTATCGAGCGCTGGTTCATATCGTTACCTAAGAATGCCCTGAATTGCAGTTTTGCATAGGATGCATTGTCATAGAAGCTTATTCGTGCGCTGGCGGGCCCCTCAACACGGTGTCGGTCGGGCGCTAAAGGACAAGGCGATGCAGATAATCGGAATCATCGGGGCGGGGCAAATGGGCGCCGGGATCGCGCAGGTTTCAGCACAAGCGGGCTATCATGTGCTGCTGTCGGACGTTGATCTGGCGCGGGCGGAAGGCGGCAAGGCTGGTATTGCAAGAGGCATGGCCCGGCTCGTTGAGAAGCAGAAAATTTCGGTCGAGGGGCATGATGCGGCCCTTGCCAGAATCGAGCCGGTCGCCAGTGTCGAGGCATTCAGCGGCTGCGCCCTCGTGATTGAGGCGGCCACCGAGCGCGAGGACATCAAGCGCGCGATTTTTGGCGATGTCGGCAAGGTGCTGGGCGCGGACGCGATCCTCGCCTCCAACACCTCATCCATCCCCATCACCCGGCTGGCGCAGGCATCGCCTGATCCGGCCCGGTTCATGGGCGTGCATTTCTTCAATCCGGTGCCGGTGATGGGGCTTATTGAGCTGATCCGCGGCCTGGCGACGTCTGACGCGACGGTCGCCCGCGTCGAGGCGTTCGGCACATCGCTCGGCAAGCAGATCGTGCACGCCAATGATGCGCCCGGCTTCATTGTTAACCGCGTGCTGATGCCGATGCTGAACGAGGCGTGCTTTGCGCTTGGCGAAGGCGTGGCGACGATGCGCGACATCGACACGGCCTGCCAGCTTGGCCTCAACCACCCGATGGGGCCGCTGGCGCTGGCTGATTTTATCGGTCTCGATACGTGCCTTGAGATCACCCGGGTGTTGTTTGACGGGACTGGCGACCCCAAATTCCGCCCTGCGCCGCTGCTGGTGAAATATGTCGAGGCGGGGTGGTTCGGCCGCAAGACCAAGCGCGGCTTTTATGATTATTCAGGTGCCGAGCCAGTGCCGACGCGGTGAAGCGCCGGCACTGGGGTTGCGGCCACGCGCCGGCGATCAGCCTTTCGACCAGGCCGGCATTGGCCCCACATCATGGCCAGCGGCTTTGGCGGCGGCCGTTGCCTGCTGAATGAAGCCAAAGACCTCATGATCAAAGCCGGGATCGACCTGGCCCTCCCACTTGTCCATCTGGCCATATAATGTTTGCGCCCCTTGCCACATTGCGGGCGTGGCAACGCGGGTAAACGGCTCCAGCAGCACGAACCATTCGCGAGCAAAGGCGCGGGCCGCCTCGCTTGCCGGGTCAAGCGGGAGTGCCGCCTTGATCCGGCCACCCAGGTCTTTCCACTTGGCGGCGTAATCGGCCTGGTCGAACGTGGTGCCCATCTTGGGCAGCGCCTCGGCGTAATCGGCTTTGGCTTCCTCGCTTATGTAGCGGTCGGTTAAGTTTTTCCATTTTTCTGCTTCGTCGGTCATGAGTGTGTCTCCGTGTCTGATAAGCGAGCAAAAGGTCGCAGCGTCGATCGGCTCGCCACGGTCGATGCGGGACAAGGTGGTGGACAAAATGTTGCGCGTGTCAGCCAGCGCGCGCGCATGCTCGTCGACCAGCTCAAGTTGCAGCGCGATCATGTCGCGCAGGTTCACCGGGCGCCGGTCAAACAGCGCCTTGATTTGTGCAAGGCTAAGCCCCGCGCGCTTGAGCGCCAGCAACTGGTGCAGCCGCTCCAGCTCGCCCGGGCCATAACAGCGCCGGCCCGAGGCGGTGCGCAACGGCGCGACCAGCCCGCGCGCTTCGTAAAAGCGCAGCGCCCGCGCGGAAAGCCCGGTGAGGCGGGCGACTTCGGCAATGTCAATAATCTGCGTCATGCACATGGTGTACCAGTTGACGCAGCGTCAACTTCAAGTGCTTTTTTCGCTATGGGATGAGCAGGCCCGCAAGCGCTGCACTCATCAAGTTCGACAGGCTGCCGGCAAGCATCGCGCGGATGCCGAGCTTTGCGATCATTGGCCGCTGGTTGGGCGCAAGGCTGCCGGTGGACGCAATCTGGATCGCAATCGACAGGAAATTGGCAAAGCCGCATAGCGCAAAAGTGATGACGGCGGTGGTGCGCGGGCTGAGTGTTTTCAACTGGCCAAGATCAATGAAGGCGACGAATTCGTTGAGCACTACTTTGGTGCCGAGCAGCCCACCGGCCGCCGCGACTTCATTTGCCGGGATGTTGAGGAGAAACATCAGCGGCGACAGCACCGTGCCCAATATCGCCTGAAAGCTGAGATTTGGGTAGCCAAACTGCGCGCCAACAGCACCAAGCAGCCCGTTTGCCAGCGCAATCAGCGACACGAACGCGAGCACCATCGCGCCGACCGCCACCGCAATCCGCACGCCCGTTTGCGCGCCATTGGCGGCGGCCATGATGACATTTGCCGCGCGCTCCCCCTCGACCGTCGCCGGAACAGAACGTACCGCCGCTTCGGTCGGGTCAGGGGCCAGGTCGGCGGGATCGTCAGGCATGATGATCTTGGCCATCAGCAGCCCGCCGGGTGCCGCCATGAACGAGGCAGCGAGCAAATAGGGCAGCGACTGTGGCCCGAGCAGCGCGGCATAGGCGGCAAGGATCGTCCCCGCGACGCCCGCCATGCCGACCGACATCACTGCAAAAAGCTGTGCCGGCTTCAGCCCCTGCAGATAGGGCGCAATGACGAGCGGCGACTCGCTTTGCCCGACAAAGATGTTTGCCGCCGCGCACAGCGCCTCAACGCGCGACACGCCGACGATCCTTTCGATGCCGCCGCCCACCCAGCGAATGACGAACTGCATGATCCCAAGGTGATAGAGGACGGCGACAAGTGCCGCGAAAAAGATGATGACGGGCAAGGCCGAAAACGCAAAGGCAGACCCGAACACCGGGTCCGTCGCGAGCTTGCCGAAAATGAGCTTGGTGCCCTCACCAGCATAGCCCAGCAGCGCCGAGACGCCGAGCGCCATCTTCTCGACCACCGCCTTGCCGGCCGGTATGTATAGCACGAGCACCGCCACCGCTGCCTGCAGTGCAAACGCCGCGCCCACGACGCGGAGCCTGATCGCGCGCCGGTTGTTCGACAAGGCGACCGCAATCCCCAGAATGACCAGGATGCCCATCAGGCCAATGAGGGTTCGCACCATGTATCGCCGTCTCCTGCGCGGCACCCCGCCGCGCCAAGGGGGTGCACCATACACAAGGGGGTGGATTGGGCTAGAGGAGGGAGGGAGAAAGGTGCAGGCCTGCACGCCGGTGAGATCTGGCGGCGGTTGCCCGCGCTCGCCAGGGCCGCAAGCGCCCCGCGACCCGGATGGAAAGCGACGAAGGTTACGGGGGTTTATATAAGGATACGGCCAGGGCGCGGGGCCGTGTCGTGCGGGGTCAACGCGTTCAAAGAACCGCGGAAACTATGGCAGCAGCAGCGCGTGCAGGAAAGTTGCGGCGGGAATCGACGCGCTTTGTGACTGTTGATGTGATGACTGAAATGGAATTAGCCAGTAATGGATGTGTGACGCGCTATTGAGCGACCCACTTGAGCTGCCGCTGAGCTGATGAGCGACCACCAACCTGCCTATTATACGCGCGCCTCACTGTGTGACGATCTGCGACACCTCGGCGTCAAAGACGGTGACACGGTCATGCTGCACGCCGCGATGCGCAAGGTCGGCCCCTTGCTCAACGGACCCGATGCTCTTTCGAATGCCTTGCTTGACGTCGTCGGACCCAAGGGCACCATCATGGTCTATACTAGCTGGGACAGCCTTCACGACGATCTGCTCGATGAGGACGGCCGCGTCCTGCCGGAGTGGCGAGACCATGTGCCGGGCTTTGACGCCAAAGCCTCGCGCGCCGTGCGCATGAACGGCATCATCGCAGAGTTCGTCCGAACGATGCCGGGCGCGCGGCGGAGCGCAAATCCGGGTGCTTCGGTTGCAGCGATCGGCAACCGTGCCGACTGGATCACAGCCGATCATCCGCAAGACTATGGCTATGGGCCAGGTACGCCGTTTGCCAAGCTGGTCGAGGTTGACGGACGGGTGCTTATGGTTGGCGCCCCGTGGGACACGATGACGCTCGTGCATCATGCCGATCACCTCGCCCGGCTTGCGACCAAGAAGACGATCAGAATCGACGTGCCATTTGCCACACCTAGCGGCACGCGGTGGCAGTTTATCGAAGAGTTCGAGACTGGCGACCCCGTACATGAGGCGCTGCCTGAAAATTACATTGAGCGGATCGTTACGGCCTATGTCGGGAGCGGTGGCGGCAATCAGGGGCTGATCGGCCGCGCGCCTTCGTTGCTGGTCGATGCCCGACCCATGCTGGCATTTGCCGTTGACTGGCTTGAATCGCAGGATTTGCCCGACGGGAACTAGCAGACATTTTGCCACGTCCCGTTCCTAACCCCCAACGCTATTTGACGCGCGCGCGGGATGCGCTAGCACCTTGGCGCATGACGAACCCTTCCGCCACCATCCCGCGTTCGCTGTTTGCGCTGTCGATTTTTTATGGCGGCATGGTCTGTATCGCG
>JBJXEC010000093.1:0-7449 GCA_046155125.1 Sphingomonas sp.
GGTTTCAGCGCGCGTGCACGATTCATGGCCTGGATCGGGCACGGCCTGCGCTGCGTACCGACCTTTTCAGGCCGCCGCCCGGGCAGCAGGGGGAGCTGTTCTGACGTTGGCGCCGCTCGATGCAGGCGGGCTGACCTTGATGAGCGACGGAACCCTTTTGGTGATCCGGCTGTTTCAATCTCGTGCTGCCCATGCCAGCCGGTTTTGGTTGCAGCAGGGTTTTCGGAAGGAAATGTCCATGCTCTGGTCCCTCGTCGTTCTCCTCGTTATCCTTTGGGCGCTCGGCCTCAGCTTCCATGTTGCGGGCGGGCTTATCCATATCCTGCTCGTCATCGCGCTCATCGCAGTCGTGTTCCGCCTTGTTACAGGCCGCACCCTGGCCTAACGCACTGTCAGCCGAATTGGTGCTGCCCCAACCCCTTGAGGCAGCGCCAATTTTAGGTGTCTGACCCGGTCAGGCACTGGCCAGCTGGTAGCTTTTATAGCGCTCCCGAAGCGCGGTCTTGAGCAGTTTGCCAGTTGCTGTGTGGGGCAGGTCGTCAACGAAGAGAATTTCGTCAGGCAGCCACCATTTGGCGACATGGAGCGCCAGGTACGCGTTGATCTCGAGCGCGGTGACCTCGCTCCCCGCCTTGCGCACCACCAGCAACAAGGGCCGCTCATCCCATTTGGCATGCGCAACGCCAATCGCCGCTGCCTCCGCAACGCCGGGGCACCCGCAGGCGGCGTTTTCCAGATCGACGGAACTGATCCATTCACCGCCGGATTTGATGACGTCCTTTGCGCGGTCAGTAATCTGCATCGATCCATCGGGATGGATGACCGCGACGTCGCCGGTGTCGAACCAGCTATCCGCATCGATGCAATCCGTATCCGCCTTGAAATAGCGCTTGATTACCCATGGCCCGCGAATTTGCAGCCGGCCGGACGATTGGCCGTCGCGCGGTTGCTCAACGCCATCATCATCAAGCACGCGAAGCTCCACGCCAAAGGGGATCTGCCCCTGCTTGCTGACATAATCGAGTTGCTCGTCGAGCGACATCTCGCCCCAATGCGGCGGCTTTGCGCCTGCGGTGCCAATCGGCGACGTCTCGGTCATCCCCCATAAATGCTTCACGGTCGCCCCCATGCCCATGATCCGCTGGATCATTGATCGCGGCGCCGCCGAGCCGCCGATCGTCACCTGCTGAAGATATCGCGGCGCCTCCCCAGTTGCGTCGATATGCGCAAACATCGACAGCCATACCGTCGGCACGCCGGCTGAGTGCGTAACCTTCTCCTGGTTCATCAGCCGGCACAGAACCGCCGGATCGTTGACTGCAGCATAGACAAATTTTGCGCCAGACAGGGCGCCCGCAAACGGCAACCCCCAGGCTGCTGCATGAAACATCGGGACGACCGGCAGCACCACCGCCTCGCTGGACAGCGAAAGCAGCCAGGGCGCGACGCCAGCCATCGCGTGGATCATCGTCGAGCGGTGTTCGTAAAGCACGCCCTTGGGATTGCCAGTGGTGCCGCTGGTGTAACACAGCATGCACGGTGCCCGCTCCGCCCCCTCAACCCAGGCATAGTCGCCCGACTGCCCCGCGATGAGCGCCGCAAAACCTTCCGCGCCATCGTCATCGAAGCACACATAGTGCGAGATCGTCGTCCACGCGCTGCGCAGCCGGTCGACAATGGGTTGGAAGACCTTGTCGTAGAACAGCACCCGGTCCTCGGCATGGTTGGCGATGTAGATAAGTTGCTCGTCGAACAGACGCGGGTTGATGGTGTGTATGACCCCACCCATGCCAATCGCGCCATACCAGGCGACGAGATGGCGGCTGTGGTTCATCCCCATCGTCGCCACGCGGTCGCCCGGCGCCACGCCCAGCCGCTCCAGCGCTTGCGCCAGCTTGCGCGCATCCCTGTGCACCTCGCGCCAGTTGGTGCGCGTTTCAGTGCCATCGGGCCAGTAGGAAACGATCTCGCGCGCGCCATGTTCGCGCGCGGCATGGTCGATCAATCGTGGCACGCGCAGCTCGAAATCCTGCATTCCGCCCAGCATGATAGTCCTTCTCCCTTAGCTCAGCTGGCCATTGCCATTGCCTGATATCTTGCAGACCGTGAAACGGCTTGTAGCGCAACCTCCCCCACACCCGGAAGCTCACCAATACGATCGGCCAATTCACCGTCCAGCAGGTAGCAGGCGCCCAGGCTGACCAGCATCTGCGTGGTATCGCCGAGCAGCAGATTAAGCCTGACTTCGCCCTGCGCACCGTGTGCTTCAGCAAGAAGCACAGCGAGTTGCGGGAGCGCCGCTTCGGCGTGCAGCGATACTTCCATCAGCATGGGCGCAGTCGATGCAATCTCGTCAAATGCTGTCAGCGTTTTCACCGATATCCGCGGGGTCTCCTCGCCAGGTCGCCGGTCAAGCTCGACGCTGATGATCCCGCACGCACCGCTCCTCGCTGCCTCTTCGAGGGCGGCACACACGCTGTCGTCAAAGCAAGTCCCGACAAACTGGCCGGACGCGTCGGAAAGCGTCGCCATCATGTACCGCCTGCCCTTTGCCGAGGTGCGCCAGCGCGCCTCCTCGACCAGCACCGCCATGGTTGCTGGCAGCCGACCACCATCGTCCGGGATATTCAGCTCCCGCAGCGCGTCATAGCGCCGTGCCCCATGCATTCGCGCGAGGTGGCGGTGGCGGTCCACGGGGTGTGCGGAAAAGTAAAAGCCGAACGCTTCCTTTTCCTGCTCCATCCGTTCGGCAAGCGTCCAGCGGGCGGCGGCCGGCAACGCCACAACGGCGCTGGACGACGCCTCCACCTCTCCGAACAACCCGCCCTGCCCGGTTTCGCGCTGATCGTGCAAGCGGCCGGCAATGCCCAGAATTGTCTCGGCAGCCGCCGAAATACCGGCGCGGTCTGGCTCCATTTCATCAAACGCGCCCGCCGCCGCCAATGTCTCCAACTGGCGCTTGTTGAGCAGGCGTGGGTCGATGCGCGCTGCCAAATCGCCCAGCGACGCAAACGACCCGTTTGCCGCCCGCTCCGCCACCAGCCGCTCCATCGCGCCGCTGCCGACACTTTTGAGCGCTGCGAGCGCATAGCGGACCGCCACCTTGCCGTCATGCGGCTCCACGGTGAAGTCTGGCCCGCTCGCATTCAGGCTTGGCGGCAGGCAGGCCAATCCCATCCGGCGCATATCATCGACAAACACGCCAAGCTTGTCCGTCAGCGCGATGTCGAAACACATCGACGCGGCGAAGAATTCGGCGGGGTGGTGCGTCTTGAGCCACGCAGTCTGATAGGTCAGCAGTGCATAGGCCGCCGCGTGGCTCTTGTTAAAGCCATAGCCGGCGAACTTGTCGATCAAATCGAACAATTCGTTGGCCTTGGCCGCGCCAATGCCGTTCACGCTCGCGCAGCCTTCCACAAAGCCTGCGCGCTGCGCGTCCATTTCCGCCTGGATCTTCTTGCCCATCGCCCGCCGGAGCATGTCGGCGCCACCGAGGCTGTATCCGGCGAGCACCTGGGCCGCCTGCATCACCTGTTCCTGATACACAAATATGCCATAGGTTTCGCGCAGAATGGGCTCCAGCAACGGGTGCGGATACTCGACCGCTTCCTGCCCGTTTTTGCGTCGACCAAACATCGGGATATTGTCCATCGGGCCCGGCCGATAGAGCGCGCCAAGCGCGATGATATCTTCGAACACCGTCGGCTTAACGGCCGAAAGCGTGCGCCGCATCCCCTCAGATTCCACCTGGAACACGCCAACGGTGTTGCCACTCTGGAGCAGCGCATAGGTTGCCTCATCGTCCCAGGCAAGCGAATCGAGATCCACCGAGATGCCGCGCGCGGCGAGCATCGTTACCGCCTTTTTCAGCACGGACAGCGTCTTCAGGCCGAGAAAGTCGAACTTCACCAGCCCGGCCGCCTCGACATATTTCATGTCGAACTGCGTCACCGGCATGTCTGAACGCGGATCGCGGTAAAGCGGCACCAGTTGGGCAAGCGGCCGGTCGCCAATCACCACCCCCGCCGCATGAGTCGAGGAATGCCGCGGCAGGCCCTCCAGCTTCATCGCCAGATCCAGCAAATGCCGCACGCCAGCGTCCGACTTATACTCGGCCGCCAGCTCGCTGACCCCGTTCAGCGCACGGTCGAGCGTCCAGGGGTCGGTGGGGTGGTTCGGCACCAGCTTGGCCAGCCGGTCGACCTGCCCATAGCTCATTTGCAGCACTCGCCCAGTGTCTTTCAGCACCGCGCGTGCCTTGAGCCGCCCGAAGGTGATGATCTGCGCCACATGGTCGCTGCCATATTTCGCCTGCACATAGCGGATCACTTCTTCGCGGCGGGTTTCGCAGAAATCGATGTCGAAATCGGGCATTGACACGCGTTCGGGGTTCAGGAACCGCTCGAACAGCAACCCGAGGCGGATCGGGTCAAGATCAGTGATGGTGAGCGACCACGCAACCACCGACCCAGCGCCCGAGCCACGCCCCGGCCCCACCGGAATATCCTGCTCCTTGGCCCATTTGATGAAATCGGCAACGATCAGGAAATACCCCGGAAAGCCCATCTGGATGATAACGTCCAGCTCGAACTCCAGCCGGTCGCGGTACTGCTGCTGCCACCCGTCCCCGCCCCGCGCGAGTTTGGCGAGCCGCGCCTCGAGGCCCGCGCGCGCATCCTCGCGCAGCTTCGTCGCCTCGCCCTCCCGGTCACCGACAAGGCTCGGCAAAATCGGCTTGCGCTTAGGTGCGGCGACCGCGCAGCGCTGGGCAACCACCAGCGTATTGGCAATTGCCTCGGGCAGGTCGGCAAACAGCAGCCGCATTTCCTTGGCCGGCTTCATCCAGGCGTCGGGCGAACTTTTCGGACGATCATCGCTTGCCACATAGGTTGAGTTGGCGATGCACAGCATGGCGTCGTGCGCCTCGCCAAAGCTCGCGTCGGCAAAACAGCACGGGTTGGTCGCAACAATCGGAATGCCGCGATCATACGCCAGGTCGAGCAGCGCCCCTTCGGCACGGCCCTCAATTTCGTCCAGCCGACGCGTGAGCTCAATGTAGAGCCGGTCGCCGAATATTGCCTGCAGCCGGTCAGTATAAAGCGCGGCATGCGCGGGCTGGTCATCCGCCAGCAACCGGGTCAGCCCGCCTTCCCGGCCAGCAGTGAGCGCAATCAGCCCGTCGCTATGGGCGGCAAGCACGTCGATATCGACATGCGGCGCAAGCTCCATGGGCCGCTCCATATGCGCGCGCGACACCAGCGCACAGAGGTTGTCATAGCCACGGTCATCCTGCGCATAGAGCGCGATCCAGTCGATTGGGGCAGCCACGCCATCTGGCATATCAGGGCGGGCAAGACCCAGCATCGTGCCGATAATCGGCTGAATGCCGGCAGCAAAGGCCGCGTCGGAATAAGGCATCGCGGCATACAGCCCGTTGCGATCCGTCAGCGCAGCTGCCGGAAACCCCAGTTCGCGCGCGCGCTTGGCAATGGCCTTTGGCTCGATGGCGCCATCGAGCATGGTATAAGACGAGAAGATACGAAGCGGGACAAAATCAGCATGCGGCATCGGCAGAGTATGAGCACCGCAAGCGGCTAAGGGAAGTCACTCCCGCTTACTATCCTGTGCATAGCTTGAGGGCGCGCCGGAAAATTCCCGGCACGCCCTTCAAACTTTAATGCTGTGGCGCCGGATCAACCAGCGAAGGCAACACTCACCTTGCGACGCCCACGCATGCCCGCGCCGATTGCCGCAAAGCCGACAATCATGAGCGCCCAGGTTGATGCCTCGGGAACGGCCGAAATAGCGAAGCTAATTTCACCGGCATTGTCGAAATTGTTCGAATCAAAATAGCCAAGGTTAAGCGGCCCGCCCTGCGATGTGAAAATACCGTTCGCGCCCAGCAGCTGGAACTGGTTGGGGCCAAGCACGGCGACCAGCGCGCCAAACGGGGCGCTCAGATTACCTTGCGCGTACAAGCCGAAATTGGTGCCGATCAGCGTGCCCGGTGCCTGACCTGAATCATCGCCTGCAATCGCAAACCGGTTACCGGTGAGGCCGTTGGCATCCGAAAAGCGGGGCAGCACGCCGCTTGACCACAAATCATTGGTGCTCGACGTAATCCGGAACTTCCTGCCCGGTGCAAAGGTGAGGCCGGTCACCGCAGCGGTGCCGCCCGTCGTGCTATTGTTAAACGCCGACACAGTTACGATCACGCTGGCGTCGGCGGGCGCCGCCGCGAACACCGTCGCCGCAATCAAAGATGAAGCCAGAACCCGCATGATGTTATCCCCCAAAAAAAGTTGAACCGGTGTTACTATTTTAACGGCGCTGTTGCCAGCACTAAAGCGTGCCAAAATGTAACGAAAGGCCGTCGCCGCAAGGCCCCGTCAATCAAAGCAGCGCCCTGATGTCCGCCTCGATTTCGGCTGGCGTGATCTGCGGACCGTAACGGCGCACAGTCTTGCCACTGCGATCAACCAGAAACTTAGTAAAATTCCATTTTACTGACCGCGAGCCCATGAGGCCCGGCGCGTCCTCCTTCAACCGGTCAAACAGCGGGTCCGCGGCGGATCCGTTCACGTCAACCTTTGCAAACACCGGAAAGCTAACGTCATAATTCACCGTGCAGAAATTGGCGATCTCGGCAGCGTCGCCCGGCTCCTGCCCTGCGAACTGATTGCACGGGAAGGCCAGCACTTCAAACCCGTCATCGCCAAGCTCGCGGTGCAACGCTTCCAGCCCGCCATATTGCGGCGTGAACCCGCATTTTGAGGCGGTATTGACGATCAGCAGCACCTTGCCAGCCCAGGCCGACAGGGCGACCGGCTGACCATCGGCACCTTTAACGGTGAAATCGGTAATCGTGTTCATAGTCCGTCTCCTTGGCATCGAAGCGATGGCAGTACTCGCCCGACGCGCGCATCGCCGCTCATTCCAGCCGCCCCTCGTGCAGGCGGACGACCCTGTCCATCCGCAACGCCAGCCGCTCATTATGCGTCGCGATGAGCGCCGCCGATCCTTCATGCCGAACCAGCCGCAGCAACTCGGCAAGCACGATGTCGGCGGTCGCCTCATCAAGATTGCCGGTCGGCTCATCCGCCAGCACCAGCGCTGGCGTGTTGGCCAGCGCGCGGGCAACCGCGACCCGCTGCTGCTCACCGCCGGAAAGCTGGCTCGGCCGGTGCGTCAGCCGCCCAGCCAGGCCGAGCGTCGTCAGCAGCGATTGCGCGCGCGCCTGCGCCTCGGCCTGCGTCGCGCCATGGATGAGCAGCGGCAGAATGACATTTTCGATCGCGTTGAAATCAGGGAGCAAATGGTGAAACTGGTACACAAACCCCAGCCTGTCGCGGCGGATCACGGTGCGGCCATGCGAATCGAGCTTGGCCGCCTCCACCCCTGCAATACGGATCGATCCGCTAAAGCCGCCTTCGAGCAGCCCCACTGCCT
>JBJXEC010000094.1:0-27987 GCA_046155125.1 Sphingomonas sp.
AACGATGCCATCACCGCAGACGAGGCGATGGCGAGCGGCGCGCAGGCATTTCTGGTGTCGCCTGGCCCTTGTACGCCGACGGAGGCCGGCGTGTCGCTGGCGCTTGTGGGTGCTTGCGTAGCGGCGCGCCAACCGCTGCTCGGCGTGTGCCTTGGCCATCAGGCAATCGGCCAGCATTTTGGCGGGCGCGTGGTGCGCGGCGGGTTGATGCACGGCAAGACATCGCCGATAAGCCATGATGGTACCGGCGTGTTTCGGGCCATCCCCTCGCCCTTTATCGCGACCCGCTATCACTCTCTGATCGTTGAGGCTATTCCGACCGATCTGCTCGTCAATGCCACTTCCGACGACGGGTCGGTAATGGGCTTTCGCCATGTTTCGCTGCCCATCCACGGCGTGCAGTTCCATCCCGAGAGCATCGCGACCGAGCATGGCCATGCCCTGCTCGCCAATTTCATGCGCGCGGCCGGCATCGCGGTAAGGGCGCGGGCTTGACGATAATGCGCTTCCTGCCGGACCCCGCCGTGCCGCTCACGACCCCGCAAGCCGCTGAGGCTTTTGCCGCCGTGCTAGACGGCCAAATGGACGACGCCGTGATTTCGGCGTTTCTGGTTGGCTTGAGCGAACGCGGCGAAACCGCAACCGAAATCGCCGCCGCGGCCCGGGCACTGCGCGCACGGCAAATCAGCGTCGTAGCCCCGGAAGGCGCGATTGACGTGTGCGGCACCGGCGGCGACGGCCATCACAGCCTGAACGTGTCAACCGCCGTTGCGCTGCTTGTCGCCGCCTGCGGGGTGCCTGTCGCCAAGCATGGCAACCGTGCCGCCTCCAGCAAATCCGGCGCTGCCGACACGCTGGAGGCGCTTGGGCTTGATCTTGGCCGCGCCTCCCGTATGGCCGAGAACAGCCTGCGGGATATCGGCATCGCGTTCCTGTTCGCAACCAACCACCATCCAGCGCTTGCCCGGCTGGCGCCGCTCCGCCGCTCGATCGGGAGGCGGACCATCTTCAACCTGGTGGGGCCACTCGCAAATCCAGCGAATGTTACGCGGCAACTCATTGGTATTGCGCGCCCGGACTATGTCCCGATCTATGCAGGCGCGCTTGCGGAGCTAGGTCCCGATGCCGCCGCCGTGGTCGCTGGCGAAGAGGGGCTGGACGAACTGTCCGGCGCTGGCCCAAGCGTGCTCGAAAATGTCGGAACGGCCACTTTGCCCAACCGCATAACTCCTGAAGACGCCGGGTTGCCCCGCCACCCGATAGCGGCGATTCGGGGCGGGGATGCCGCGTATAATGCCGCGGCACTGCGCGCGCTGTTGCAAGGGGCGCGCGGCGCCTATCGTGACGCCGTGGTGCTCAACGCCGCCGCAGCACTAATGATCGCCGGGCGCGCCGAAACGCTGCAAGAGGGCGCCGAAGACGCGGCCGAAGTGCTTGATAACGGGCTTGCCAACGCACTGCTCGACTGCTGGATCGCTTATACATGACCACCATTCTCGAACGCATATTGGAAACCAAGCGCGCTGACGTCGCCGCGCGCAAAGCCTGTATTTCGCTGGCCGAGCTCGACGGGCGCATCGCGACCCAATCGCCGCCGCGAGGTTTCCGTGCAGCGCTTGATGCACGGGCAGCCTCTGGACCTGCCCTGATCGCCGAAATCAAACGAGCAAGCCCGTCCAAAGGGCTGATCCGTGAGAATTTTGATCCGCCGGCGCATGCAGCAGCCTATGCAGCGGGTGGCGCCGTCTGCCTGTCGGTGCTGACCGACGAACGCTGGTTTCAAGGTGCCGACCAGTTTCTTGAGGAAGCCCGTGCCGCCTGCTCGCTCCCGGTGCTGCGCAAGGACTTCATGATCGACCCCTGGCAGGCCCCTGAATCGCGCGCGATTGGCGCGGACGCCGTGTTGCTGATCGTGGCGGCGCTCGACGACGCGCAGCTCGCCGACATCGAAGCGGCGGCGCTGGACTGCGGCATGGATGTGCTCGTCGAAGTGCATGATGCCAGGGAGCTGGACCGCGCGCTCAAGCTCAAGTCGCGGCTGATTGGCGTGAACAACCGGGACCTTCGGGATTTCACCGTGGATTTTCAGCGGACCTATGATCTGGTCGCCAAGGCGCCGGCCGGGTGCACCTTCGTTGCCGAAAGTGGGCTTTCAACCCGCGCCGACCTTGATGCGATGGGCGAGCGGGGGGTCCGGTGCTTTCTCGTGGGAGAAGCCCTGATGCGCGCTGACGATATCGAAGCGGCGACGCGAGCGCTGGTCGGGTGACCAAACTTACCCATCTCGACGCGCACGGCGCTGCGCACATGGTCGATGTCGGGAACAAGGCTGATACGGCGCGCGAGGCAATCGCGGCTGGACGGATTACCATGTCGGCGCAAGCAGCCAGCGCCATCGCCGCAGGCCTTGTGAAAAAAGGTGATGTGCTGGCCGTCGCACGCGTCGCCGGCATCATGGCGGCAAAGCGCACCAGTGAACTCGTGCCGTTATGTCATCCACTGCCGCTCACCCGTATCGCCATCGATCTGGCCGCCGATGATGCCGGCGTCACCGCAACCGCCACCTGCGCAACGACGGGCAAAACCGGCGTGGAAATGGAGGCGCTGACGGCGGTCTCCGTTGCGCTGCTCACAATATATGACATGGCAAAGAGCGTCGACCGGGCAATGACGATTAGCGACATTCGGTTGTTGGCAAAGCGTGGCGGCAAGTCCGGCAGCTGGACGCGTTAACTGGTTTGGCGGCGTGCGATCAGCAGCAGCGCGCGTGCGACAAGGTTAAGCGGCCACCGAAACGGCGCAGGAATCGGCAGCAGCCCGTTGCCCGCGGGCGAGCATTGCGATGATCGCGTCGGCTGCGGCGCCGGCGCCGCCTTCGCACGCCATTGTTGCAGCAAATGCCTCAGCCGCCTGGCTGTACGCCGGATTAGCCAGGACAGCGCCCAGCGCAGCGGTCGCACGTTCTGCGGAATAGCGCCCGGCATCAAGCGTTTGCCCGAGACCAAGCCGCCTGATCCGCGCGCCATTGTCGCGCTGGTCGCCCATGTGCGGCACAACCAGTTGCGGCTTGCCTGCGCGCAACGCCTGCCCGGTCGTGCCGATGCCCCCGTGATGGATGACCGCCGCGGCATGCGGGAATACGGCCGAGTGGGGCATATATGGCCGCACCAGAATGTTCTGCGATGACGCCATGGTATCGGTACCGGTGAGCAGCACCGCGCGCATGCCCAGCGCCTGCGCCACGGCCAAGCTTTCACGATAAAAGTCGCCGGGGGTGTAAACGGCAAAACTTCCGAGCGTGAACACCAACGGCGGTGGCCCTGCGGCCAGAAAATCGCGCAGCTCGGCATCGTCGCTCGCCAGAGCGCCGCTCTCGTCAAAGCCCGGAAAACCGGTCAAAACAACATTTGCCGGGTGGTCTGCGCAAAGCGGGGCAAACTGCGGCGAATACAGGCCCAGCCGCAACTCCCGCACACTCTCGGGATCCAGGACCGGAGTCGTCTTTAGCGGCGGCAAGCCATGGAGCAGACGAACACGATCAATCGGCGCTGCGTAACGCCGCCGCATTTCCATGCGAACCACGGCAAAAATCGCTCGGTTCCACCAACGGGCGAAACCCCCATTATGCGATTTCGCGATCGTGAACATACCCTGCCGCATCGGCGGATCAATCGCCGAAAACAGCGCCATCGGCTGCAATATCGCCGGTACGAAAGGAATGCCGCGCTTTTCGGCAACGATCGGCCCAGCAAGGGCAAAGATGCTGCCGACAATCGCGATGGCGTCGTCCGCTATGGCATCGAGCGCGGCAGTACTTTCATCAAGCACCTTCATCACCACTTCGCGAATGATGAAATGCTGATTTTCCATCAGCTTGCCAGCATCGCCCAGCGATTTCAGGCCCAACATTTCGGCAATCGCCTCAAACGACGGCACAACAGCCCTTGCGGCTAGCCCAACGGCTTCCACGCGCTCGACATGGCTGTCGGACACAGCAAGCACCGGATCATAACCACGTTTTTGCAGCGCCAAGCCAACTGCGATAAAGGGGTGAAGGTCGCCCAGCGTGCCGATTGTCGGCAAGAGGATCTGGCGTTTCACCCAACTACTCCACAATACACATCCCGAGATGTGCTTCGGGCAGCAGGGCGCAAAAACCGCCGGACCTTTCAAGATTGTATCGCAGGTGTACTATCGATTGCCAGCGCTATTATGGAGGGGAACGCGGGAGTCGTGCCCAAAAATCGCCTGCCTGCCACCTGCGGCACCCATTGCATCGACAATCAACATGCCGGATAGTCCGCAGATGACAGCACAAGCTCGCTCGACCGGCCGTTCCCCGGGCGCAACAGCGGGATTTCCGGGGCCATCCGCAGGCAGGTGCAACCGGTCGTGACGACCGCGGCGCCGCTTAGCGTTGCCGAGGCGCAGTGCCGGTTGCTCGCGCTGGCATCGCCCGTAAGCGCGCACGTCGTGCCCCTTATGGCGAGCATTGGCCATTGGGCAGCGGCTGATATCGTCGCGCGCTATGATCGGCCGACCGACTCCGTTTCGGCCATGGACGGGTACGCCATTCGCCACGCCGACTTGCCCGGCCCCTGGTCCATCATCGGCGAAAGCGCTGCGGGCCACCCGCTCAACCGCGCAATTGCGCCGGGCGAGGCTGCGCGGATCTTTACCGGCGCCGTCGTGCCGGCTGGGACGGATACGGTAGTGGTACAAGAAGACGTTGCGAGTGACGGCGACGTGCTCCGCATCACCAAGTCGGCAGGATATGGGCGCGGCCAGCACATCAGACAGGCAGGCGCAGACTTTCGGGCGGCCGCCACGCTCATCGCAAAAGGCGCTCGACTGTCGCCCGCACGGATCGCGCTGGCGGCAACGGCCGGCTATGAATCGCTTTATGTAAACCGACCAATCCGCGTAACGCTGATTGCCACTGGCGACGAGTTGCGGGCGCCAGGGCAGTCGCTGGAGCAGGGCCAATTGCCGGAATCGAACAGCGTCATGCTGGCCGCGATACTGCGGGCGCTGCCCGTCACCGTTACCGATCTTGGTCTCGTGCCCGACCGGCTGGACGCGCTGACCACCGCGTTTGCCGGTTGTGCAGGCGACATCATCGTCACGACCGGTGGCGCGTCAGTGGGTGATCACGATCTTGTCCGCCCGGCACTCAAGGCGGCCGG
This sequence comes from Sphingomonas sp., assembly GCA_046155125.1. GTDB lineage: Bacteria > Pseudomonadota > Alphaproteobacteria > Sphingomonadales > Sphingomonadaceae > Sphingomonas. Next base: position 5,187 of record JBJXEC010000094.1, read on the forward strand.
CGGCAGCGTGGATTTCTGGCGAATTGCGCTGAGACCCGGAAAACCGATGCTCGCCGGCACGCTCGGCACGTCCGTCGTGCTGGGCCTACCCGGCAACCCGGTATCCGCCTTTGTAACGGCGCACGTGTTCCTCGCCCCCCTCATCGCGGCCTTTGGCGGGGCTTCGCATTGTATACCGCATACCCGGCACGCCGAACTAGGCGCGGCCCTCTCTGCTAACGACTCGCGGCAGGATTATTTGCGGGCGACCTGGCAGGGTGGAACAGTAATCCCCGCCGCCATGCAGGATAGCGCCATGCTGACAACGCTCGCCGCCGCCGATTGCCTGATCGTCCGAGCGCCGCACGCGCCTGCCGCAAAGCAGGGCGATATGGTCGACATCCTGCCGATCGCTTGACTTAGCGTCCAACGTTTCCTAAACGTTCAGCATCTGTTCTGAATGGAGGAACGCCATGCTCACGCGCAAGCAACACGAGCTGATTTGTTTTATCAACGACCGGCTCGCCGACACTGGCGTGTCGCCCTCGTTTGAAGAAATGAAGGAGGCGCTTGATCTCAAGTCCAAATCAGGCGTGCACCGGCTGATCAGCGCCCTGGAGGAGCGGCAGTTCATCCGCCGTCTGCCCAACCGGGCGCGCGCGCTGGAAGTGTTGCGCATGCCCGAACGCGCCGACGCAGCCCCGAGCGCCAAGGCCCTGTCGCCGGCCAATGCTCGCGCGGCGCCCCAGCCGGCAAATGATGTGATCGAGATCCCGCTACACGGCCGCATCGCAGCGGGTGTGCCAATCGAAGCGTTTGAAGACAGCGCGATGCTCTCCGTGCCTGCTGCATTACTGGGCGGCGGCGAGCATTATGCGCTTGAGGTTGCCGGGGACTCGATGGTCGAGGCAGGGATTCTGGACGGCGATTATGCGCTGATCCGCCGCACAGACACTGCCCGCGACGGAGAAATCGTGGTCGCGCTGATCGAGAATAACGAGGCCACACTCAAATACTTCCGGCGGGAGGGTGCGATGATCCGGCTTGATCCAGCGAACCGGGCCTATGATGCGCAGCGTTATGACCCGCGACAGGTGCGCGTGCAGGGGAAGCTCGCCGGGTTGCTCCGTCGCTACGACTGAAGCGGGTGTAGGATGGCCGGGCGGCAACGCGCCAAGGGTGCTCGTCAAGCGCGACGCGAACCGGTGTGATATGACGGTCGACAAGGCGGATTGCCACGCCGCCTGAACGGGCAAGCGCTGGCTTATCAAGCTTTGTCCAGCGCGGCACGCACCCACGCGGCAGGCGCCGGTCGCTGACGATAATGTCGGCGCGGGCGCACGCTGTTATCAACGCGGTGTACTCAAGCTGATAGCCACTGCGAATCGCAAGAATTGCGGTATTCCGGCCAACGGCGCGGTGCTCGATCACGCAAGCATCGCGGCTGCACCGCGCCTGCGGGATATCCGACAGGAACAGCGGCGCTGCGTCAACAGCGCTATTTTCCGCCATCATCTGGCGAACATAATCACCGGTACGGTCGCGCAGCAACGCGACCGTACCGGTACCAAGGCGCACGGCGAGATGGCGCCCGTCGCCAGTAATCAGCAGGTCCGGCGCTGGCACCGTAAATGCCCATGCCGCGCCAATCGTCAGTGGCAGGGCTCCCAGCAGGCGCCAGCGGGTCCGCCACAACGCCAGCCACAAGCCGCCGCCAATCATGAGCGCAAAAGCGGCGGTTGGCATTGCGGGCAAGGCCGCGACTGCGCCGGGCGCCTCGGCCGTACGATGCGCAAGCCACAGCAGAGAGTTCAGCGCCGTTGTCGTTACCCACCAGAACGGCGCCCCCAGACCCGCAAGGTCAAACACCAGCGCCAGCGCTTCGGCCGGCATCACCACGAAGGTCGTGAGCGGGATAGCGATAATGTTCGCCATTGATCCGTAAAGCCCGGCCTTGTGGAAATGGAACAGGGCTATCGGCGCCAGCGCAAGCTCAACAACAATTCCCGTCAGCAACAGCGAGCCCGCTTCTCTCGCGATCCGCGACCAGATAGTGGCACCCGCCGACGCCGCCAGCCCGCGGACCCAGGGCTGTTCATGCAGCGCGATGATGGTGCCGACAGCCGCGAATGAAAGCTGAAAACTGGGCCCGATCAGCGCCTCCGGCCACAGCACCAGCACCACGATCGCGCCAACGGCGACCAGCCGCAGCGTCACCGCCTGCCGGCCAAGCGCGAGTGCGGTCAGCACCATGAGCGCGGCAACGCAGCTGCGCACGGTGGGCACCTCGGCGCCAGTGAGCAGCGTATAGCCAATCGCCGCCAGCGCGCCGGCGCCAGCGGACATCAGCGGTAGCGGCAGCCGGAGCGCGGCCCATGGGCTGAGCGCCAATAATCGCATGACGAGCAGCATCACCCCGCCAACCACGGCGGTGATGTGCAGCCCGCTGACGGAGAGCAAGTGCGTAAGCCCTGCACGCCGCATGGCCTCGGCGTCGTCGGCCGGCATCGCGCCCTGATCGCCGCTCGCCAGCGCAGCGGCGATGGCGCCCGCGCCGCCGGGCGATTGCGCGCGGATATGGGCCGAGAGCCGGGCGCGCAGCCCGTCCCAATCGAACAGCCCCGGTGGCGGCGCAGGCGCGATTAACACCACCGGCGAAAATCCGCGCCCGACCGCGCCGATCCGGTCAAACCAGGCAACGCGCGCATAATCATAAGCGCCAGGCACGCCGGGCTCGGGCGGCGGAACCAGCCGCGCGCCGAGCCGCACGATCGCCCCCTCGCGTGCATCGGCCGGTAGTGCCGCTGCTGGCAGCGTAATCCTTATATACGGCGGCAATCGAACGGGCTTGCCGCTCCCGGCAGCCTGACCAACACCAACCGGGGCCAATCGCAGCCGAACCACATCGCGCGCGGCCAGCAGCTGCACGCGCTCGATCCGTGCCGTGAACCGGACGCTTGCCGCGTGATCCAGCACCGGCGCCGCCACCCACGCGGCGCGCAGCCACACCAGGCTGAGCCCGAGCGCCGCAAGCAACGCAGCCATCCCCACCGCTCGCGCCAGACGGCCCCATCGGGCGATCGCGAGCGACCCCAGGCCCGTTCCGCAGAGCGCCGCCAGCAGCAACGCCCATTCGCGTTGCGTCGCCATCAGGAACCACAGCGCGATGCCCGTTCCAAACGCGGCCGGCACCCACAAGAACAGCTGGTCGCGCTCGCGCTCAAGCCAGCGCTCCAGCTGGTCGCCAAGTAACGGCATGCGCTGCACGCACGCGATTTGAAGCGCGGCAAGGGGCGTGCTACGGGCGCTCGCGGCTGAACTGGCCATCATCTTAGTTTGGGAGCACCCCGAGTTGGGCGCAAGTTCTGATATCCAGGCCGAGCCATCCGGCAGCGGCGTCGGCAAAACAGTCGTTACGCGATTTGCTCCGTCGCCGACCGGCTTCCTGCATTTGGGGGGCGCGCGCACCGCGCTGTTCAACTGGCTGTTCGCCCGGCACCATGGCGGCAAGTTTCTGCTGCGGATTGAGGATACGGACCGCGCGCGCTCCACCCAGCCGGCCATCGACGCGATTATCGAGGGGATGCGCTGGCTGGCGCTGGACTGGGACGGCGAGGTCATTTTCCAGTTTGCCCGCGCCGCGCGCCATGCCGAGGTCGCGCACGAAATGGTCGCGCGTGGCCATGCCTATAAATGCTACGCGACCGCAGAGGAATTGGCGGCGCTTCGCGAGGCGCAAACTGCTGCCCGCCAGCCGCTGCGCTATGATGGCCGTTGGCGTGACCGCGACCCCGCCGAAGCCCCGGCCGGCGCGCCATATGTTGTGCGTCTGAAGGCGCCAAAACAGGGTGCCACGACCATTGAGGATTTGGTTCAGGGCGATGTCACGGTCCAGAATGCCGAGCTTGACGATCTGGTGCTGCTGCGCTCCGATGGCACCCCGACCTATATGCTGGCCGTGGTGGTCGACGATAACGACATGGGCGTTACGCACGTCATCCGCGGCGACGACCACCTCAATAACGCGTTCCGCCAATTGCCGATCATCCGCGCGATGGACTGGCCAGAGCCAATCTATGCGCACGTGCCGATGATCCACGGGCCGGATGGCGGAAAGCTCTCCAAGCGGCACGGTGCGGTTGGGGTCGAGGCTTACCGCGACGAGATGGGCATTCTGCCCGAAGCAATGGGCAATTATTTGCTAAGGCTCGGTTGGGGGCACGGCGATGACGAAATCATCAGCCGTAACCAAGCCATAGACTGGTTCAGTCTGAGCGCGGTCGGAAAATCACCATCGCGGTTCGACTTGAAGAAGCTGGAGCACCTGAACGGACACTATATTCGCGAGACCGACGATACCCGGCTGACCGGGTTGGTCGCTGCAAAACTGGGCTTCGAACCCAGCGATGCGCAGCTGAACCTGTTGCAGCGCAGCATGCCCTCGCTGAAGCCGCGCGCGGCCACTATTCTTGAGTTGGCAGATGGCGCCGCCTTTTTGTTTCGCGCCCGCCCGCTGGAGATGGATGCCGATGCAGCCGCCCTTCTCCAAGACACCGCACGCAATCTGCTCGCCACGCTACACGCCGCGCTTGACGCGCTGATTGACTGGGATACGGATGGCCTGGAAGAAGCGGTTCGGCAGGTTGCGGAAACCGAGGGCGTGAAACTAGGCGCCGTGGCGCAGCCGCTTCGGGCAGCGCTTACGGGGCGCAAGACATCGCCCGGCATTTTCGACGTCCTCATGCTGCTCGGGCGCGAGGAAAGCCTGGGCCGCATCGCTGACCAAATGGCCCCTGGGGCCTGAGCATTGATCGAAGGGAGCACGACAACATGACCGACACAGCGAAGCTTAGCGTGAATGGCGGCGAGCATGATTATAAGGTCGTTTCCGGCAGTGTCGGCCCGCAGGTTATCGACATTCGCAAGCTGTATGCGACGACGGGCATGTTCACCTTCGACCCCGGCTTCACCTCAACCGCGAGCTGCGAATCCGGCCTAACCTATATCGATGGTGACGAAGGCGTGTTGCTGCATCGCGGCTATCCCATTGGCCAGCTTGCCGAGCAGTCGAGCTTCATGGAAGTGTCGTACCTGCTCTTGAACGGCGAGCTGCCAAACAAGGCCGAACTCGATAAGTTCACGTACACCATCTCACGCCACACGATGCTGCACGAGCAGCTGATGCAGTTTTATCGCGGGTTCCGCCGTGACGCGCACCCAATGGCGGTCATGTGCGGCGTGGCGGGTGCACTGAGCGCCTTCTATCATGATTCAACGGATATTACGGACCCGCACCAGCGCATGGTCGCCAGCCACCGGCTGATCGCAAAAATGCCGACAATTGCGGCGGCTGCGTACAAATACTCGGTCGGCCAGCCGTTCCTCTACCCTGACAATTCGCTGTCCTACACAGGCAATTTCCTGCGAATGACCTTTGGCGTGCCGGCCGAGCCCTATGTGGTCGACCCCATCATCGAAAAGGCGATGGACCGGATTTTCATCCTGCACGCCGATCACGAACAAAATGCCTCGACCTCGACCGTGCGGCTCGCCGGCTCGTCAGGCGCGAACCCGTTTGCATGCATCGCGGCGGGCATTGCGTGCTTGTGGGGCCCGGCGCATGGCGGCGCCAACGAAGCCGCGCTCAACATGCTGCGCGAAATCGGCACACCCGACCGCATTCCGCATTATATCGAGCGCGCCAAGGACAAGAACGACCCGTTCCGCCTGATGGGTTTTGGCCACCGCGTTTACAAAAATTACGATCCGCGCGCGACCGTGATGCAAAAGACAGTGCGCGAGGTGTTCGCCGCGATGAAGGTGTCCGACCCGATTTTCGACGTTGCGCTGCAACTTGAAGAAATGGCGCTGAACGACCCGTATTTTATCGAGAAAAAGCTGTTTCCCAACGTCGATTTCTATTCGGGCGTCATCCTCTCGGCTATTGGCTTTCCGACGACCATGTTCACCGCACTGTTCGCGCTTGCGCGCACGGTTGGCTGGGTTGCGCAGTGGAACGAGATGATTGCTGATCCCGAGCAGAAGATTGGCCGCCCGCGCCAGCTTTACACCGGCCCGGCGGCGCGCGACTACAAAGCGCTCGACCAGCGCTGAGCTACCAGTTCAGGCGTCGCGGGCGGGCAGCGTGAAGGCAAAGCGCGCGCCCTGCCCCGGCGCGCTGTCGACCACAAGGTCGCCGTCCATCGCGCGCGCCAGCCTTCGGGCAATGTACAACCCCAGCCCGCTGCCGCCGGGCTCGGAGGTATCAACGCGCTCGAACTTTTGGAAGATGCGCGCCTGGTCGGCGAGCGCAATACCCTTGCCCTGGTCGGCCACGACGATTGTTGCCAACCCGTCTTGCGACGACGCGCGCACCCACACCATCGATTCAGGCGGCGAATAGCGCAGCGCATTGCCAATGAGATTGACCAGGACTTGCAGCGCGCGGCGGAAATCGCCCGACGCCGGAAGTGTTTCATCAAGCGATGGCCGGTCGATCCGCACCCCGGCATTGGCGGCGCGCACCGCCAGCAAACCCGCTGCCCGCCGCGCCACGTCGGCCAGGTCAATCTCTTCGGGCGCAATGACGAAATCGGGCCGCTCCACGGCCTGCAGGTCGACGAGGTCGTCAACCAGCCCCATCAAATGACGGCCAGCACTGGCAATGTCGGCAGCATAACCGACATAATCCTGCCGCAGCGGCCCTTCCGACTGGGCGTGAATGCTGTCGGCATTGGCGATGATCCGGCCGAGCGGCTTGCGCAGTGCCCGGTCGAGCCTGGAGGCAAAGACATCGTCGAGGCCCGGCTCCCCGGCCAGTGCGGTGGGCGGTGAAACGCTGTCGACCGGGGCAATATGGCGCACCGTGCCGGCAAAGCCCGCAAAGTTCCCGGCCGAGTCCATCCGCACCATGGCCGAAAGCATCACGCTCCGGCCGCTTACGCGCCGCGTTGCGGGCTGGTCCTCAAAGCCGGTGCGCATAGCCAGCGCACCCAGAATCGGCAAGCTGCCCGCGGCAGCCTCGGCCAAAACGAACACATCGGTGAGCGGCTGGCCAATCAGGTCCGCCGCCTCGATGTCGTTCTCGGCGGCGCCAGCGCCTGCATAAGTCAGCCGCAGTGTCGCGTCAGTCTCCCATGTCCAGCCGCCTTCGCTCACCGCAAAGTCACTGGCTCTTGTGGCGGCGTCGTCGATTGATTCCCATGGCGGCCGCGGCATCCAGCCTGTCACGGACAGCCGCACAAACTCCCCGTCAGGCGCTGGTTCCGCGCGCACCCACAAAGCCACGTCATAATCACCATCGGCCGCTACAATGCCGCGCGACACCACCACGCCCAGCCGCTGCGCCAAATGGATCACCCGGGCGAGCTGCGGCACGGCAACAGGTGCACCGATTCGCCCGCCGGCGCGGTCATTCAGGTCCAGCAGCCGGGCGCCTGCCTCCACCAGTCGACCTTCGGCGTCGACCAGCGCCATCACCGAAGATCGCGCCGCATCCACCATGTTCATTGCGGTCGCGATTGGGCGAGCGCCATAACGGCCTCGCGAAAATCGGGGTGCAGGCGCGTGCGGGCCAGCGCGCCGCGCGCAGCCTCGGGCGTCACCGCCATTATCGCGGCAATATCATCGGCAAATCCGTCAACGTCCCGGCGCGGATCGGCGTCACACAGCGCCAAGCCAATATGGGCAATCGACGGCCGGTCGAACGAAAGCGCGCGCAGGACCAGCCACAGCCGGTCTGCGATAGGGTCAAGAACCATGTCACGGACGCTGTCATAGTCCAGGCCCAGCCCGTGCGCGAGCAAGGCGCAAAAGAATGTCGTGCCGGACTGCCGCAGCACCGTGGCGGCGAGTTCTGGCAACTCCTCTGCAAAGGGATCGAGCACGGCGACAAGGCGCATGGCGGCGGCTTCCACCCGTTCGCCCTCATCATGCCCGACAAGGCAGCGCAGCGCCGCTTCAGTCAATGCCCGGTCAAGCGCCGCAGTGCCGGCCGCATCATGCCCCGCAAAGGCGATACGCAGCGCCGCTGCCGACTGCCAGACAAGTTGGTGGTGGATCTCAGCGGACACATCGTTGACGGGCACGCGCCCCGCGTCCCGCGCGCTGCGCCGTGTCACGACGGCGCGTTGCAGCGCCCGCGCGCGCCCCGCAATCAGCGCATCGGGATGGTCAGCAAGGCCCATCAGCAAGGCGGAACGGTCCGCATTGGCCTCGGCGGGCGGCATCGTTTCGTCGATTATTTCTTGCCGAACCCGTGCCGCCAGTTCCCGCACCAGCATGCCGCTTTGCAATAGCCCGGTAAATCGCAGCACTGGCTCGACCCGCAACGGCCCGTCCGCCAGCAACGCGGCGGCGATCGCCTGGCCATCGGTCGTCAGCATCCGCGATGCATGCTGCCGCAGCGCCTGTTCGACCGACGCGAGGTGCGCTGAAAGCGCAGCACTCAACGCGGCGCGCGCGCGGTCATCAAGGCGCGCGATGTCGCTCACGAAAAAGTCGCCGACCATCGCATCGGCCCCGCGCCGCGCCCGCACATCATCGGCCGCTCCGCGCGCAAGCAGCTGGCTGGCCGCGTAGTGCGCCCCGTTTGACGTGTCGCCTTGGTTCCTCGACATGCCCAAAGATTTAGGCAAGTCTCGTTAAATTCACGCTAAGCGCTTTTTCGAAGTAGTTCGACCGCGCTCACCAAGGTAATTGCTGCATAGCCTGCCACCACGCAAAGGCCGGCAAAGACATGGCCGGTTGCCGCGAACGGCACCAGCAACAGCGGATATGATGGAGCGCTTGCCCACCAGCGCCTGCGCTGGGCAGCGGCAGCGCGATCGGCCAGCAATCCAAGTCCGGCGGTTGTCAGGGCGAGGAGGGCCGACGAGCCGGTACCCTCAGCAATGCTGTCGCGCACGCCCAGCGCCACCACAGCCAGCGCGGCGGCGCCTGCGACTATCAATGCCTGAACCCTGCTGCGGAGCTTGTCCTCCCGCATCCAGCTCAGCGTCATCCCCATGGCGAGCAGAAAACAGGCGGCAACGACCATCCCCAGGCCCAAAGCCGGGCCCCAGCCCTGCCAGCCATACCCAATGGCCGCCAGCCCCAGCAGCGCCATGCCAGTAGCAGCGGCCGCAAGCGCGTCCGCCGAAATGCCCCGATCAACAATGCCGGGCAGCGATCGACGTGCGAGCGGCGCGACGAGATACCGGTCGAACCAGGCCGGGCGGCTCGACACATGCCCGGCCAACAGCGCCTCGCTGCGCTGACGCAGCCGGACTGCGCTGTGTTCCACCCCGTGTCCGCCGCGGGCCGGGCCAGCCGACAGCTCGACCCGCGCAGCGCCGCCTTGCGCTGCAACCCGCAACAAGGTGGACGCGAAATCATAATCGTTGGGCAGATTGGCAACCTCGGCGACACGCCGAACCGAAAGGCGGGCAATGCCTGCCCAAATCGCGTCCGCACCAACCCGCTCCAGCCCCTCCAACGCATTTGCATCGCTGGTGACCAACAATGCGTCGCCGCCCTCCCCGGCCATGGCGGAGACGACACCTTCTGTACTGACCAGCCCGTCGGCCATCACCAGCACGCGCGCCAGCGGGTGCAGCTTTTCGCACGCCTCCGACGCTGACCGCACAACATCGACCGCCGCGCCGCGCTTCATAATGCGGTTGACGGCGCCCAGCAGTTCCGGAGTCATCCGGCCGACCACGACAATCAATTGGCTCGCGCCAGCGCTGATCGCCAAGCGCGCCTGGAATTCAATGAGGGTCGCCGCGCCAAATGGCAGCGTAGCGGCAAGGGTTGCTGGACTATCGTCCGCATCATCGGTGGCAAATAATAGCGCAACAAGCATCCGCGCCGCTTAAAGCGTTGACACCGACTTGGCAAAATACTGGATTAAAGGCGGGCGATAGCGCGGTTCAGTTTAGCGATCATCGCCTTGTTGCCCGGCTGGGCCTGCGCCGCGTCACTCGCCAGTGCCATCAACCGAACGGCACCAAAACTGGCCGCAAGGCCCGTAAGTCGGTGTGCCGCTGCGGCCCACTCGGCAGGAGTCGAGGCCGCTTGTACGGTCGCAACGCTGCGCAGTGCGCTCTCGATAAAGCTCGCCCGCAACTCCGCGATGAGCGCAGCGTCATCACCAACCGCCGCTGCCAGAACTGAGTCAATAGCGCCAGGATCATAAGCCATAGCGCAACCTACCCTGAAACGGGTTAACGCAAACTTACCCGCGCGACTTGGAACTGGGCAAATTCATGGTAAACACGGATGATGACAGGGGGACCAAGCATCGCAAACCGGAAGCCAAATCGGGGAGAAGCTCCCTCTGAAGCCGACCTGTTGCTGTCGGACGTGCTCGACAACATGCTGGCCGACCGTGCGCATTTGCCGGTTGAGCCGGGCGACATCGCCGCCGATGTGCCAAGCCCCGATCCGGCGGATGCGGCGATGGACACCCTTGCCGCTGGCGCTGACCGACCAATGGATGACGGGCATGAGGATGCGCCGGCAGCGGATCTGAACCAAGGCGCGAATGAAAGGCCTGCGGTACCCCTCGATACGGGCGAGGAGGACGAAGAGGACAGCACCCGCTCTGTCTGGCGCTTCATTTTGCCCGGCCTTGCCCTGTTCGCGGTTGGGGGCTGGATTGGCGCCATGCTGTGGCTCGCCGCGCCGCGACTTGGCACCGGGATTGACGGTGTAACGCTCGCCCAGTTTATTGCGGCCCTGTGCGTGCCGCCGGCGCTGCTTGGCATCCTGTGGTTGCTTTCGATGCGCACGAGCCACGCCGAAGCGCGCCGTTTTGCGACAACCGCCCGGGCGATGCGCGCCGAAGCGGCCGCGCTCGAACGCACTGTGGCCGTGGTCGGGCGGCAGGTCGATGCCAGCCGCATCGCATTGGCCGAACAAACCACCTCATTGATGTCGATCGGCGAGCGTGCGAGCGCACGGCTGGAGAGCGTCGGCAGCGGCATGGCGCAGGAAATTGCCGCCGCCGAGCAACAGGCCAAAACGCTCGCAAGCGCCGCTGCCGACGCCCACAACACGCTGTCGATCTTGCTGGCAACGCTGCCCCGGGCGCACGGCGAGACCGAGCAGCTCGCCGCGCTGATGCAATCAGCAGGTCTGGCCGCAAGCGAGCAGGCAAGCGCGCTCGATGCCCAAATCAACGCGCTGAGCGAGCGCGGGCGCGCGGCGGACGAGCTTGTCAGCGGCGCCGCGCAGCGCCTTGCCGCCCACATCACGCGTATGGACGCGACCAGCGAAACCGCAGGCGCCAGGCTTGAAGGCGTGACGGCCGACATGTCCTCGGCCGTTGACGATTTGCTGGGACGCACCGCAACCGCCATCGATGAAGCGCGCAAGGGCATTGCCGCGCAGGGCGAAGCGATGCTGGCCATGATCGAGGCCAATCAGGCGGCGCTCACGCGCGCGAGCCGCGATTCGGCCGAGGCGCTCGCCGGGCGCATCACCGCAATCGAGAGCGCCATCGACCGGATCGCAGCGCGCCTCGATGAACAGCGCGCCAACGGGCAACTGCTCGTGGCGCAACTCGATTCCGATTTTTCCGCGGTGGAACACAAGGTCAGCGCCTTCCACGACAGCGGCATCGAGCGAACCCAGACGCTTGCAGCCTCGATCAGCGCGCTCGCCGGATCGGCCGATGCGATGACCGAAGCGCTGAAAACAGGCGAAGAAATGGCCCGCAAGGTCATCAACACGAGCGAAGACCTGCTGACCTCGCTGGATGCAGCGGCCCGCGAAATCGACGAAACCCTGCCCGAGGCGCTCGCGCGGCTCGATGCGCGGATTACCGAAAGCCGCGGTGTCGTGGCCAGTGCCAAGCCTGAACTGCTGGCGCTCGTCACGGCGGCCGAAAGCACGCACGATGCGATTGAGGCGATCGCGCAGGTCATCCAGCAACAGCGTGTGACGCTCGATCAGCTGTCGGCATTGTTGCTGGACTCGCTCACGTCTGGCCGGGAAAGAGCAACCGACATTGGCGCTGCGCTCGACAAAACCATCGCCCGAACGCAGGACTTTGCCGAGCAGGCTGCCCCACGCCTGGTCGAGGCGCTGGTCCGCGTCCGCGAGACCGCCAATACCGCCGCAGACCGAGCGCGCGAGACGCTGGCAAACGTCATACCCGAAGCCGCCCGCGCGCTCGAGCTTGCCAGCACGCAAGCGATGGAACGCGCCACAAGCCATTCGGTTGAGCGCCACATTGCCTCGATTGCGAGTGCTGCCGAACACGCGGTCGACGCGGCCACCCGCGCCTCCGAGCGGCTCTCCCAGCAAATGCTTGGCATCGCCGAGACGAGCGCGCTGGTTGAAAGCCGCATCGAGGATGCCCGCACAGAGCGCGAGGAAGCCGAACGCGAAAGCTTTGGCAAGCGCGCGTCCCTGCTTATCGAGGCGCTGAACTCGGTCGCTATCGACATCACCAAGACGCTCTCCAACGACGTGTCCGACAGTGCCTGGGCCGCCTATCTCAAGGGTGACCGCGGCGTTTTTACACGCCGGGCGGTGCGGCTGCTCGATTCAACCGAAGCCCGCGACATCGCGCGCCATTATGATGGCGAAGCACCGTTCCGCGAACAGGTGAACCGCTATATCCATGATTTCGAGGCGATGCTGCGCACGATTCTGGCGCAGCGCGACGGGTCGCCAATGGCGGTAACGATGCTGTCGTCGGACATGGGCAAGCTTTATGTCGCGCTCGCCCAGGCGATTGAGCGCCTGCGGACCTGATCGCCGCCGCCTGCGCGCGCCCGTGCGCCTCGCTCAAGCCACCGGTTTCGTCCCGCCAAAAAAATCAAGCATCTGCGGGGTGATCCATTGATAGCGGAAGTTCAGCATGAACAACGTGAACATGATGGTCGCGACAATCGTGATCCGGCGAAGGATCATTAGCGGCTGGAAATTGGCGGGCGCACTCTCGGCTTGGCCTGGCACCTTGGGAACGCCGGCTTCGTCCGCCGTCTTGACGCCGAAGGGCAGCACGAGAAACGCGCAAAACACCCACATCAAAAAATAGATGGCGATCATGGAGGGGATCTGCATGGGTCTGCGCTATGCCTCGATCAGCAGGACGTCGACAATGGGTTTTTTACCCGTCCAGCGCGCGGCAACCCGGCGCACGGCCAGCCGCACTTGCTCGCGCCGCTTGTCACTATCCCGCCCACCGTCGCGAATGGCAGCGGCAGCAGCCTCAACCGCCTCGACAATAAACGGATCACGGTCCTCCTCGACCGGCACGCCCTGAAGCCGTACCTGTGGTTTGCCGATCAGCGCGCCATTTTTGCCGACCGCAACCGCCACTGAAATCTGCCCGTTGATCGACACTTTGCGCCGCTCGTTCATGGTCGTCCCGTCAGCGGGCAGAATGACATCGCCGTCGAGCACCAGCCGACCGACTGCTGCATGGCCAATCTTTTCAGGGCGTCCGGGCGCCAGCCGCACGATGTCGCCGTTGCTCTGCACCAGCGCCTGCGCGACCCCTTGTGCAAGGCCAAAGCGCGCCTGCTCCATCATGTGCCGCATTTCGCCATGGACGGGCACCAGCACGTCCGGCCTGATCCAGCCATACATGGCCGCAAGCTCGGGGCGCCCCGGATGACCAGAGACATGCACATGGGCCTGGCGGTCCGTAATCATGATGACACCCTTGGCCGCCAGCGCGTTCTGAATGCGGCCAATCGCGATTTCGTTGCCGGGGATCTGCTTTGAGGAAAACACGACGGTGTCTCCCGCATCGAGCGACAATTGGTGCGAGCCAAACGCAATCCGCGCGAGTGCTGCGCGCTCCTCGCCCTGCCCGCCGGTTGCGACGATCATCACCTTGTCGCGCGGCAGCCGCATGGCGGCATCGACATCGACCAGTTCCGGGAAGTCCTTCATATAGCCGGTCGCCTTAGCCACCTTCAAAATCCGGTCGAGCGAGCGACCCGCAACGCACAGCGCACGGCCGGTTGCCCGCGCCACGTCGCCCAGCGTCTTCAGCCGCGCAGCATTTGAGGCAAAGGTGGTGACCAGCACCCGGCCCCTGGCCGCCGACACGACATCCATCAGGCCCGCGCGCACGCCACCTTCGGAACCCGACGCTTCGCTGTTGAACACGTTGGTCGAGTCGCACACCAGGGCCAGCACGCCCTCATCGCCAATCATGGTCAGCGTTTCGGCGCTTGCCGGCACCCCGATCACCGGCTCATCGTCGAGCTTCCAGTCACCGGTGTGGAAAATGCGGCCATAAGGCGTGTCGATCACCAGCGCATTGCCTTCCGGTATGGAATGGGCAAGCGGCACATAGCGCATCGTGAACGGCCCGAGCGCAAAGGTCTGGTCGGCCTCGATGATGGTGAGCGGCACGCGCCCGCTAATGCCCTCTTCCTCCAGCTTGCCGGCGATGAGTCCGGCCGTGAAGGCAGTCGCGTATAACGGCACGCCAAGATCATCGGCCAGATAGGGCAGCGCGCCGATATGGTCCTCGTGCCCGTGCGTCAGCACAATGCCGAGCAAATCATCGAGCCGTTCCTCGATGAATTGCAAATCCGGCAGGATCAGGTCCACGCCGGGGTATCCGGCATCGGCAAAGGTGATGCCGCAATCGACCATCAGCCATTTGCCCTGACAGCCATAGAGATTGACGTTCATGCCGATTTCGCCCGAGCCGCCGAGCGCGAGGAAAAGAAGTTCGTTTTTGGGAGTCACTTAAGGTCCGTTCTTGGTGTTGGCGCTGGCCGGCGCAAAAAAGCCGCCTGTACCGAGCGCAGTACATTGAGGGTGCATGGCCCGGGGCAGACAGCAAGCGCCGCTCGGGCTCGAGAGGTCAGGAAGTGATATGGGCGCGATCCCACATCATCGCCAGCCCCTGAATCGTCAAATCGGGCTCGATATGGTCAAAAACCTGCGTATGCGCCTCAAAAAGCGTCGCCAGACCGCCGGTTGCGATCACTCGCACCGGCCGCCCGATCTCGGCCTTCATCCGCGCGACAAGGCCTTCCATCATCGCGATATAGCCCCAATAGATGCCGATATGCATCTGGCTCACCGTGTCGCGGCCGATGACCGAAAAATTGCCCGTTGGCGCCTCGATGGCAATGCGGGGCAACTTCGCCGCCGCCGTAACCAGCGCGTCGAGCGACAGGTTGATGCCAGGCGCAATGATGCCACCCTTGTACGCCCCGGTATAGTCAACCACGTCAAACGTCGTTGCGGTGCCAAAGTCGATGACGATCAAATCGCCTTTGTGAAGGGCGTGCGCCGCGATGGTGTTAACCGCGCGGTCAGCGCCCAGCGACGATGGCTCCTTGACGTCAATCTCGATGCCCCATTCAAGCGGCGGCTGCCCGGCAATGAGCGCGTCGCACCCGAAATATTTCTGCGCGAGCACCTGGAGATTGTGCAGCGCGCGCGGCACCACCGTGGCGATGATAACGCCTGTTATCACTTTGCGGTCACGTCCATCGAGCGCCAGCAACTGGCTCAGCCACACGGCATATTCGTCGGCCGTGCGCCGGGCTTCCGTGGCAATCCGCCACCGCGCGACGATCTTGCCGTCGTCGATCAGCGCAAAGACGATGTTGGTGTTGCCGGCATCAATCGCGAGCAGCATGGCACAGCCTCATAGCAGGAAAACATCGCCTGCGTGAATGACACGGGTCGCGCCATCCGCCAAGCGCAGGATAAGCGCACCGCTTGCCTCAAGGCCGCCAAACACCCCCTCGAGCGGCGTCTCGCCCGGCAATTGGACGCGGAGCGCGGTGCCGGGGGGATGCGCCGCCGACAGCCAGTGCGTCCGCACCGGGGCAAGCCCCTCGCTGCGCCAGCGCGCGACCCAGCCGGCCAGGGCGCCCACCAGCGTTTCGACAAAATCGTGCGGCGCAACGCTTACACCATGCGCGGCAAGGCTCGTCGCGGGCCGATCAAGATCGACCGGGTGGTGCGCCAGATTGGTGCCGATACCGATGACCACCGCGTCGCTCACCCGTTCCAGCAAGATGCCAGCGAGCTTGACGCCAGCGATCAGCAGATCATTTGGCCATTTAATCTGGGCGCACGCCGCGTCCGCTGGCAAATAGGCCGCAACCGTCTGGTGAAGCGCCACCGCGGTAACCAGCGCCAGCGTGGCAGCGGGCGGATCGTTGGGAGCAAGGCGCACTAGGGTGCTCGCGTAGAGATTGCCAGCCGGGGATGCCCAGTCGCGGCCATGGCGCCCGCGCCCCGCTGTCTGACGTTCTGCCCGAAGCCACATGCCGTCGGCGGCGCCTGCTGCGGCCAGCACGAGCATATCGGCATTGGTCGATCCCGTCTCATCGACGGTGCGGATCAAAGCGATCAGAACAATGCCTTGGCGGCTGTCATCGTCCAGACCGTCATCGGCGCAAGCAATACCCAGCCGACAGGCGAGATGACGACGGCAGCGGCGGTCAGGATGCCGCCTTCAACCATGCTCGTCTGCGGACCAAAGGGCGCGGCCGGCGCGTCGATATACATGATCTTGACCATGCGCAGATAATAAAAGGCACCAATAACCGAGGCAACAAAGCCGATCACCGCGAGCGGGAACAGCCCCGCTGAAACTGCCGCATTGAACACCGCAAGCTTTGCGTTGAACCCTAGCAGCGGCGGAATGCCGGCAAGCGAAAACATGAAAATGAGCATCGCCAGTGCAAGGCCCGGGCGCGTGTGCGACAAGCCCGACAGGCTGCTAAGCGTCTCCAGCTGGTTGCCGTCGGCATCGCGCATCTGCAACACGACAAGGAAGCTGCCAATCGTCATCACGACATAGACCGCAAGGTAGAACAGCACTGCCGCCACCCCCTGCTGCGTGCCTGCGGCCAGCCCCACCAGCACAAAGCCCACATTGTTGATCGACGAATATGCCAGCAGCCGCTTGATATTGTTTTGCCCGATGGCGCCCGCTGCCCCCAGAATAATCGAGGCGAGCGATGCGAAAATCACGATTTGCCGCCATTCATGCGTCGCCGGGCCCATCGCCTCCACCGCGACCCGCACCGCAAGCGCAATCGCTGCCACCTTGGGCGCGGAGGCGAAGAAGGCGGTAACCGGCGTCGGCGCACCTTCGTAAACGTCGGGCGTCCACATATGGAAGGGCACCGCGCTCATCTTGAAAGCAAGCCCCGCGAACACGAACACCAAGCCGAACAGCAACCCCTTGGAATGCGCGCCGGCATAAGCGCCCGCAATCGACGAATACAGTGTCGTGCCGCTAAACCCGTAAACCAGCGAAATGCCGTAGAGCAGGATGCCACTCGCCAGCGCGCCCAGCACGAAATATTTGAGCCCCGCCTCCGCCGAGCGCGCATCATGCCGCATGAAGCTTGCGAGCACATAGGCCGCCAGGCTCTGAAGTTCGAGGCCGACATACAGGGTCAGCAAGTCGCCCGACGACACCATCATCCCCATGCCGACCGCCGACAGCAGGATCAACACCGGATATTCGGGGCGCAGATTGTCGCCCGCGGTCCGCTCGAAAAAGCCCGGCGCCATGATGATTGCAACCGCCGCCGCACCGTAAATCAATACCTTGGCAAAAGCGGCAAACCCGTCTGCCAGATAAAGCCCGCCAAAGGCCGCGCCGCCGCTCGATGCCGGCCCGGCCAGCGCAATGCCCGCCCCCGCCAGCGCGACAACTGCGGTCCAGGAAACGAGCCGGGTCGCGCCCTGCCCGCCCCATGCCGCGACCATCATCAGCACCAGCGCGCTCGCCGACAGCACCAGTTCAGGCAGCGTCATCGCCAGATTCGCAGCATACTCCATCAGTGCGCCTCCGCCGTAACGGCAGCGCGCGCGGCAGGCGCCTTGCCCAGTGCGAGGCGGGAATCGCCAAGTGGTGCCGCCCGCGCGACCCGCGCCACCAGCGTTGCCGCATCATTACGCATCGGGGCGAGGAAGCTCTCGGGGTACACGCCCATCCACATCACCACCGCAGCGATTGGCGCAAGCAAGGCGAATTCGCGCATCGACAGGTCGGGCATCGCCCGCACATCGTCATGCACCAATTCGCCAAAGGCGATGCGGCGGTACAAATAGAGCATATACCCTGCCCCCAGAATGATGCCCGTGGTGCACAGCAGCGTGGCTGTGGTCGAAACCTGATAGGTACCCGCCAAACTCAAAAATTCGCCGACGAACCCGCTGGTGCCGGGCAAGCCGACCGAGGCCATGGTGAACAGCAGAAACAGCACGGCATAGCGCGGCATATTGATCGAAAGCCCGCCATAGCGGCTGATCTCGCGGGTATGCAGCCGGTCGTAAATCACGCCAACGCACAGGAACAGCGCGCCGGAAACGAGCCCGTGGCTCAGCATTACGATCATCGCGCCTTCAATCCCCTGCCGGTTGAAGGCGAACAGGCCAATCGTCACGATCGCCATGTGCGCAACCGACGAATAGGCGATGAGCTTCTTCATGTCAGACTGCACCAGCGCGACCAGGCTGGTATAGATAACTGCAATCGCTGACAGCCCCAGGATCAGCCATGTGAGGCTCGCCGAGGCTTCCGGGAACATCGGCACCGAAAAGCGCAGAAAACCATAGCCGCCAAGCTTCAGCAGCACGCCCGCAAGGATGACCGAGCCAGCCGTCGGCGCCTGGACATGCGCGTCGGGCAGCCAGGTATGGACGGGCCACATCGGCATCTTGACCGCGAACGACGCAAAAAACGCCAGCCAGAGCCACGTCTGCGCGTGCACCGGAAAATCATGCGTCAGCAGCACGCGGATGTCAGTCGTGCCTGCTTCCTGCACCATCCACAGCATCGCGACCAGCATCAGCACCGAGCCCAGCAGCGTGTAGAGAAAGAATTTATAGCTCGCATATATCCGGTTCGCGCCGCCCCAGATCCCAATGATGAGATACATCGGGATGAGCCCGGCTTCGAAGAAAATGTAGAACAGGAACAAATCCTGCGCTGCAAAGGTGCCGATCATCAGCACTTCAGTGGCCAGGAACGCAGCCATATATTCCGGCACGCGCTTTTCAATTGATTGCCAGCTTGCGCCAATGCAGATCGGCATCAGGAATACGCTCAGCATGATGAGCATGAGCGCGAAGCCATCAATACCGAGCGACCAGCCGAACAGGCCGAACGCCGGCATATCCGCATGCTCGACAAACTGCCACTGCGCACCGCCAATATCGAAATTCGCCCACAGCAAAACGCCCAGCGCCAGATCAACCAGCGTGGCACCCAGCGCCAGCCAGCGCGCGGCGTTGGCGCTCACGAACAGGCAAAGAATGGCCGCTGCTGCTGGCACCGCGAGCATCACCGAGAGGATGGGAAAACCGTTCATTGCCGCATCAACTCGCAATCGCCCAAGTGACAACAGCGGTCAGCCCGATCAGCATCACAAAGGCATAAGTGTAGATATAGCCCGATTGCAGCCGCCCGGCCATCTGGCTGCCCGAAACGACCAGCGCCGCGGCGCCATTGGGGCCGAACCGGTCGATCGTCTGCTCGTCGCCACGGTGCCAGAACAGCCGGCCAAAGGCGAAGGCGTGCTTCACGAACAACAGGTCGTAAAGCTCGTCGAAATACCATTTGTGGAGCAGAAAATCGTAAAGACCAGACGCGGCCGTCGCCACGCTTTCGGGCCAGGCCGGGTTGCGAACATAACCATACCAGCCGCCAAACAGCCCCAGCAGCATGGCGATAGTGGCAGACAGCTTCACGCCCAGCGGTACTTCATGCGCCGCGTGCATCAACTGCTCGCGAAACGCGATGCTGCCCTTCCAGAATTCCTCGCCCGCGCTCGGCTCGATGAAAAAGCCGTGGAACGCAAAACCCGCCGCGACCGCGCCAACCGACAGCAACACCAGTGGCAGCAGCATCGACCACGGGCTCTCATGCGGATGATAGCCGCCGGTTGGATCAGCATCGGCGGCGTGCGCGTGGTCATGCGCGTGGTCCCCATGTGCGTGGTCCCCATGTGCGTGGAGGGCGTGCTGGATATGCTCGGATGCGGCCCAGCGCGGCTGACCATAAAAGGTCAGGAACATCAGCCGCCACGAATAAAAGCTCGTGAGCAATGCCACGATCATCCCTACCGCGGACGCACCGAACTCACCCGACGCCCAGGCGCTTTCGATGATCGCATCCTTGGAGTGGAAGCCGGCAAAGCCAATCGCGGTCAGCCCACCAACGCCTGGAACGCCAACGCCGGTAATCGCCAGTGTCCCTGCCATCATCGCCCAGAAGGTGATGGGGATTTGTTTGCGCAGCCCGCCGTAAAACCGCATGTCCTGCTCATGGTGCATCGCATGGATGACCGAGCCTGCACCCAAAAACAGCAGCGCCTTGAAAAAGGCATGCGTGAACAGGTGGAACATCGCCGCGCCATACGCGCCGACGCCCGCTGCAAAAAACATATAGCCCAGCTGCGAGCAGGTCGAATACGCAATCACGCGCTTGATGTCGGTCTGTACCAGCCCAACCGTTGCCGCAAAGAAACACGTCGCGGCGCCCACTGTCGTCACGACGCCCAGCGCGACCGGGCTCGTCTCGAACATGGGCGAGAGGCGACACACCATGAAGACGCCCGCCGTCACCATGGTTGCGGCATGGATCAGCGCGGAGACCGGCGTTGGCCCCTCCATCGCATCGGGTAGCCAGGTGTGCAGGCCAAGCTGCGCCGACTTGCCCATCGCCCCCACAAACAGCAACAGGCAGAGCACCGTCATGGTGTCTGCGCGGAACCACAAAAAGCCAATCGTCGATCCCGCCATGCCCGGCGCCAGCCGCAGGATTTCAGGGATGGAGACGGTGTGGAACACCAGATAGGTGCCGAATATCCCGAGCATGAAGCCCAGATCACCCACCCGGTTCACGACAAATGCCTTGATGGCGGCGGCATTGGCAGAGGGCTTTTTGAACCAGAAACCAATGAGCAGATACGAGGCGAGCCCCACGCCTTCCCAGCCGAAAAACATCTGCACGATGTTGTCAGCGGTCACCAGCATCAGCATCGCAAAGGTGAACAGCGAGAGATAGGCGAAGAAGCGCGGCTGATCGGGATCTTCGTCCATATAGCCCCAGCTATACAGGTGGACGAGCGCAGACACCGACGTGATGACCACCAGCATGACCGCCGTCAGCGCATCGACCCTCAGCGCCCAGGCAACGTCAAGATCGCCCGAACGGATCCATTGGAACACGGGCGCCACGACCGGCTCTGCGGTACCACCAAGAAACGCGATGAAAATCGGCCAGCTCAGCAGACACGAGGCAAACAAGGCGCCAGTTGTCAGCAGCTTGGCCGGCACATTGCCAATCGCGCGGTTGCCAAGCCCGGCGACAATCGCCGCCAGCAGCGGCAGGAAGACGATCAGCTGGATCGACGAGGCCATGGGCATCACCCCTTCATCCGGTTGATGTCGTCGACGGAAATCGTGCCGCGTCCGCGAAAATAGATGACGAGGATCGCAAGGCCGATCGCTGCCTCGCCTGCCGCCACCGTCAGCACGAACATCGCAAAAACCTGCCCCACCAGATCATGCAAAAAGGCCGAAAACGCGACAAGGTTCAGGTTTACCGCGAGCAAAATCAGCTCAATCGCCATCAGGATGACGATCACGTTCTTGCGGTTGAGGAAGATGCCCAGCACCCCCATCGTGAACAAAATGGCCGCGACGACGAGATAATGCACCAGGCCAATCACAGCTCAACCCCTTGCCCGACGGGTTGGTCGACCAGGCGCACCGCGTCTTGCGGGCGGCGCGCGACTTGCCGCGCGACGTTTTGCGGCTTCACCCCGCCACGCTGGCGGTGAGTCAGCACAATGGCGCCGATCATCGCGACCAGAAGCACCAGCCCGGCGCCTTCAAAGATGAACAGATAGCGCGTGTAGAGCAGGTCACCGATCGCCTCGATATTGGGTGTCTGCTCGCGGATTGGCGCGATGCGGCGGCCAAGCTCGATTGGCCCGGTTGACCACGCCCCGACCGCCACGAAAATTTCAACCGCCAGCGCCCCCGCCAGCGCAAGACCCGGCCACAAATAACGCACAAAGCCTTGGCGAAGCTCGGCAAAGTCGATGTTGAGCATCATCACCACGAACAGGAACAGCACAGACACCGCGCCGACATAAACGATGATGAGCAGCATCGCGATGAACTCGGCGCCCACCAGCAGCATCAGCCCGGCGGCGTTGAAAAACGCAAAAATCAGCCACAGCACGGAATGCACCGGGTTACGCGACGAAATCGTCATCGCGCCTGAAAACAGCACGGCTGCGGCAAAAAGGTAAAAGGCAAACGCCTGAATCATGCCGGCGCCACCGCCAGCGTCATCTCCACGCGAGCGGAGGTAAGGCTGTTACCTAGCGCGCGCCTGCCGCTTGAGCCTCCAGCATTAGCCAGCGTGACTGTTTTATGGTGAATCATGATGGCCCCCGAAGTCTCAGCGCGCTTAACGGTACGGGGCATCGGCGGCAAGGTTTGCCGCAATCGCGCTTTCCCAGCGATCCCCGTTATCGAGCAGCTTGGCCTTGTTGTAGATCAGTTCCTCGCGCGTTTCCGTCGCATATTCAAAATTCGGACCTTCCACCACGGCATCGACCGGGCACGCTTCTGCACACAGGCCGCAGAAAATGCATTTGGTCATGTCAATGTCATAGCGGGTGGTGCGCCGCGACCCGTCCTCGCGCGGTTCCGCCTCAATGGTAATCGCCTGCGCCGGGCACACCGCCTCGCACAGCTTGCACGCGATGCAGCGCTCCTCACCATTGGGATACCGCCTGAGCGCATGCTCCCCCCGGAACCGCGGCGACAGCGGGTTCTTCTCATAGGGGTAGTTGATTGTCGCCTT